>NZ_JBFAYQ010000004.1:0-240643 GCF_040681345.1 Streptomyces sp. NPDC051776
GCATAGCCACGCGCTATGACAAGACCCCGGGGAGCTACCTTGCCGGCCTACACCTCCGCGCCTCGATGATCTGGATCAAGGACCTCACGCGAGCCACCCCTTGATCACGACCAAATACGCTCCCTAGTGCTTGGCGGATGACTCGCCCGCGCCGACGAGCGCCGGCGAGGCGTACCGCGACCATGACAGGCAGCCGTCGGGCGGGCAGAACTCGGGGCGGCGCGGGTCGTGGCCGAGCTCGCGGAGCTTGGTGCGCACCGAGTCGGGCGTGCGGCCGAAACGCGCGGCTATCCGGGCGATCGTCTCGCCCTCGTGGAACCGCTGGGTGAGGTCCTGCTCGTGCTGCGGGACCCAGGGCGCGCCGTGGCCGGGGAACAGCTCGCGCAGCACATCGCGGTCGGGGATGGGCTCGGCCACGTCGGCGACGAGGGCGAGGGCGCGCAGGGCGCGGTTGAGCGCGATGCGCAGCGGCGGGACTTCGGTGAGCGGGAGGGTGAGTGCGCCGGAGGCGAGCAGGGTCTCCGGGGCGTCTTCGTGCCAGCCGGTGACGGTCAGGGTGACGGTGGAATCGTCGTCGCTCACCAGCTCGATCCGGAAGATCTTGTCGCCGAGCGGCAGTTCGTTCAGATGACGGAATGCCATGAAACAAGCCCCCAATGGTCCAAGTCGGCCGATCACGGGTCTGATCGGTTCGGACTGGTTCCATCTTCCCAGGGGGGTCTGACAATCGGGCCTGCCGCCAAGGGAGTTGGGGCGCTAGCGGCACAGCGCACGGAATCGGCTGTTCCGCCCCGCGCGTCGGCCCTTCCCGCCACGGGCCCTCAGCCCTTCCCCCGCGTACCACCGTCAGCCCTTCCCGCGTACGACCGTCAGCCCTTGGCCCTACGGTCGTCAGCCCCTTCCCGCGTACCACCGTCAGCCCTTCCCGCGTACGACCGTCAGCCCTTGTCGAGGTACTGCTCGCGCTCGGCGTCCAGCAGTGCGTCCAACGCCGTGCGCAGCTCGGGGAGGCCGGTCAGCTCGGGGTCGGCCGAGACCACCGCCGCGGCCTCCTCGCGGGCCGCCGCGATCACGTCCTCGTCCTCGATGACGGCGAGCATCCGCAGCGAGGACCGGACGCCCGACTGAGCCTGTCCGAGCACGTCACCCTCGCGCCGCTGCTCCAGGTCGATACGGGACAGCTCGAAGCCGTCGAGGGTGGCGGCGACAGCGGCCAGCCGGGCGCGCGCCGGGCTCGCCTCCGGCATGTCGCTGACCAGCAGGCAGAGTCCGGGTGCGGTGCCACGGCCCACGCGACCGCGGAGCTGATGGAGCTGCGAGACGCCGAACCGGTCGGCGTCCATGATCACCATTACCGTCGCGTTCGGCACATTGACGCCGACCTCGATGACCGTGGTCGCGACGAGGACGTCCACCTCACCCGCCGCGAACCGCCGCATCACCTCGTCCTTCGCGTCGGGCTGCATCCTGCCGTGCAGGATCTCCACCCGGAGGCCGGCCAGCGGACCCGCCGTCAGCTTCTCCGCCGTCTCCAGGACGGCGAGGGGCGGCCGCCGTTCGGCCTCGTCCTCCGGGGACGTGCGCGCCTTGGCCGCCTTGTCGTCCTCCTCGTCGCCGATGCGCGGGCACACCACGTACGCCTGGTGGCCGTGCCCGACCTCCTCGCGCACCCGCTCCCAGGCGCGCGTGAGGAAGTGCGGCTTGTCCTGGGCCGGTACGACATGGCTGGCGATCGGTGAACGCCCGGCGGGCAACTGGTTCAGGACGGAGGTCTCCAGATCGCCGAACACGGTCATCGCGACGGTGCGCGGGATGGGCGTCGCCGTCATCACCAGGAGATGCGGGGGCCGTTCGGCCTTCGCGCGCAGAGCGTCGCGCTGCTCCACGCCGAAGCGGTGCTGCTCGTCGACCACGACCAGACCGAGGTCGTGGAACTGCACCTTGTCCTCGATCAGGGCATGCGTGCCGATGACGATCCCGGCCTCGCCGGTGACGAGGTCGAGCAGCGCCTGGCGGCGGGCCGCGGCGCCCATCGAACCGGTCAGCAACACGACCTTGGTGGCCTCCTCCGCACCACCGAGCATGCCGCCCTCGGCCAGCTCGCCCATCATCTCGACGACGGACCGGTGATGCTGCTGGGCCAGCACCTCGGTCGGCGCGAGCATGGCGGCCTGCCCGCCCGCGTCGACGACGCCGAGCATCGCGCGCAGGGCCACCATCGTCTTGCCGCTGCCCACCTCGCCCTGGAGGAGGCGGTGCATGGGGTGATCCCCCGCGAGGTCGCCGAAGATCTCCGCGGACACCTTCCGCTGGCCTTCGGTGAGCGTGAACGGCAGCTTGGCGTCGAAAGCGTCCAGCATGCCACCCTCACGCGGGGCACGGGGCACGGCGGGCAGCTGGCCCTCTGCATGGCGGCGGCGGGCCAGGGCGACCTGGAGCACGAACGCCTCGTCCCACTTCAGACGGTCCTTGGCCAGGGCGATGTCGGCCTTGGTACGCGGCCGGTGGACGCGGAGGAACGCCTCGGGGAGCGTGGCCAGGTTCCGGCTCTGCCTCAGCTCCGGAGGCAGCGGGTCGACGAGGTCGCGCCAGCCGTCCGCCTCGAAGGTGTCCAGCAGCGCGCCCACCGACTTGGCGATCCTCCAGGACGGGAGCTGCTTGCACGCCGGGTAGAGCGGCAGCAACTGGTTCGCGAAGGCGTCGACGGCCTCGGCCGCGTCGGCGCCCCCGCCGCGGTCCAGCAGTTCGTAGTCGGGGTGGGCGAGCTGGCGGACGCGGTTGAAGACCGAGACCTTTCCTGCGAACATCCCCCTCCGCCCGGGCAGCAGTTCGCGCTCGTGGTGGTGTGCGGCACGGCCGAAGAAGACCAGGGTGAGCGAGCCGCTGCCATCGGTGACCACGACCTCCAGCCGCACCCCCTTGCCGCGGTTGAAGGTCCTCTTCGCCGCCTTGGCGACCTGCGCGACGACCGTGACGTGCTCGTCCAGCGGCAGGTCGGCGAGCCGGGTCAGCTCACCGCGCTCGGCATACCGACGCGGGTAGTGGTGGAGGAGGTCGCCCACCGTGTGCAGGCCGAGCTGGTCGGCCATCACCTTTGCGGTGGTGCCGCCGACGGTCTTCTTCAGGGATTCATCCAGCGCGGGCACGCAGTCCATTGCACACCATCGGTGTGACAGAACCCGCGCTGCGGCGTCCCCGCGCGCCCCGGCCGTCCCGTCGCGTCCCGTCCTGCGCACGCCCGTATGACGCCCGCGCCGCCGCGAGGGCCGCCGTAGGCCCCCTGGGCCCTCGCCGTCGTCCCGTCTCACTCGACGCCGATGAGCAGCGGTACGGACGGCTGGCCGCCCCGGTAGACCACGGTGTCCACGGCGAGATGGCTCTCTCGTACGTGTGCCTCCAGCCTCTCGCCGAGGTCGTCGGGGATCCCGGACCCGAGCACCAGCGTGACCATCTCGCCGCCCGCGGCCAGCATCCGGTCGAGCAGGACCGCGGCGGTTCCCGCCAGGTTCGCGCCGATCACCGCCACGTCCCCGTCGATCATGCCGAGGACGTCCCCGGTCTCGCAGACCCCGGCGGTGGTGAACGACTGCCGTTCGGCGACGGCCAGTTCCGCGTACCGGGTGGCACCCGCGGCGGAGGTCATGGCGACGACGTCCTCGTCGAAGCGGCGGTCGGGCTCGTGCACGGCCAGGGCGGCGATCCCCTGGACGCTGGACCGGGTCGGGATGAGAGCGACCCGGACCCCTTCGGCGCGCACCTGCTCGACGGCCGCGGCGGCGGTGTGGCGCAGGCCGGGGTCGTTGGGCAGCAGGACGACCTCGCGCGCGTGCGCCCGGCGGATGGCCTGCACCAGCTCGCCGCTGGCGGGCGGTTCCCCGGGGCGTGCGGTGACGACGGTCGCGCCGGCCTCCCGGCACAGCCCGGCCAGCCCTTCGCCGGGGACGACGGCCACGACGACCCGCCCCGCTCGTTCGGTCCGCTCGTGTTCCTCGCCCGGCGCGCCCGGGGTGCTCTCCGCGGCGGCAGCCGCCGCGCCGAAGTGGGTGATGCGGATCCGGTACGGGCGCCCGGCGTCGACACCGGCCTCGACGGCGGCGCCGGCGTCGTCCACGTGCACGTGGACGTTCCAGAGGCCGTCGCCCCCGACGACGACGAGGGAGTCACCGAGGGCGTCGAGGCGTGAACGCAGGACGGCGACGGCCTCGTCGGTCGCCTCCAGGAGGTAGATCACCTCGTAGGCGGGTCCCGACCGCGGCTCGCCTGCGGGCTGGGCGTCCCCGGCGGGGCGTCCGGCGCCGGGGTGGTGGAACGCCGTGGGGAGCACGGTTGTGGGCCGCGGCCCGGCCGGGGGCGCCGTTGCGGTCGCCGACGGTGACGTGGTGGGCGTCGCAGCACCGGGTCCGCAGTCGTCCTCGCCCGCCGTCTCGCACTCGTCCCGTGCCGCTTGGCGGGGAGCGGTGCCGGCGCGGACGGGGCTGTCCCCCGGCCCTCCGCCGGTGGCCTCCGACGCGGGCCCTTCGCCCGGGATACCGGTGGTCCCGGCTGCTCCCGCCTGGGGGCCATCGCCCGTACGTCCGTCAACTGCCGCACCGCTTCGCCCTGTCGGCTGCCTCCCCGCCGCTACCGCGGCCCCGGGAGACGACGCGACGGCCGTCCGGTGCTCCCCCGCGGCGACCGCGGCGGGGTCGTCGGTGGAACGCCGCTGCGCGGGCGCACCGGTCGTCGGTGCGGTACGGAGGGAAGGGGCGGCGGGGGGCCGGGCCGAAGCCGTGGCGGGGCGGGACGAGGTGGGGCGGGACGAGGTGGCGGCGTGGCGGGACGGTGCCGCCGCGATGGGGCCCATCGCGGTCTCGCCCGAGACGGCCTCGACCAGGGACCCCAGGACCGTGACGAGTCCGGACCCGCCCGCGTCCACGACACCTGCGCGGGCCAGGACGTCGAGCTGCTCGGGTGTTGCGTCCAGGGCCGTACGCGCCCCCTGGTACGCCGCGCGCGCCACCGCCACCGCGCCGCCCTCCGCGTGCTCGGCGGCATCGGCGGCCGCGGAGGCCACGCTGAGAACGGTGCCCTCGACGGGATGGGCGACGGCCTCGTACGCCGACTCCGCGGCCCGCCGCAGCGCGCGGCGCAGCGCCTCGGCGGCGTCGGCGCCGTGCGGCCCTCCCGGGCCCTCGGCCCCGCCGGGCCCGCCGCCTCCCGGGCTGCCGGGGCCGCCCGAGGCGGTGCAGCCGTGCTCCGCAGCCAGCACGTCGGCCATGCCGCGCAGCAGCTGCGCCAGGATCGTGCCGGAGTTGCCACGTGCGCCGATCAGCGCGCCGTGAGCCATGGCGCGTACCGCGTCGGGCAGGGCCGGGCCCTTCTCGTCGGCGACCGCCGCATGGGCCGCGAAGACCGCGTCCACGGCCTGCGCCGCCGATTCGAGGGTGAGATAGAGATTCGTCCCGGTGTCCCCGTCGGCGACCGGATAGACATTGATCGCGTCGATTCCCTCACGGGCCTGCCCCAGGGCTTCGAGGGCCAGGCCGCACCACGTGCGTACCGTGGTGGCGTCGAGGGTGTGCGGCACCAGCGTCCTCCTCGGACCGGGGCGGAGGGATTGCGCGGAGAGGGGTGCTCCGCAGGGTAGCCGCGAGGCCGGGCCAGGCCAGGGCCGGGGCCCCGGCCCGTCATGGTAGTTTCGTTGTACGGGAGCGGCCGTTGTATGCTGCTCCGGTTGCCCGGCGCGAGTCGGGCCATTCCCACCCGGAACTGCCGGTCAGTGACTGATCTCGGCGAGGCCGGAATTCACTGTAAGTGCATCTGAAGTCTTTGGAGTGACCCGTGGCTGCCAACTGCGACGTCTGTGGCAAGGGGCCGGGCTTCGGCAACAACATTTCGCACTCGCACCGCCGCACTCGCCGTCGTTGGAACCCCAACATCCAGACGGTGCGCGCAGTGGTCGGGCGGACGCCGAAGCGGCTCAACGTCTGCACCTCGTGCATCAAGGCCGGCAAGGTCGCGCGCTGACGTTCCCGTCGTAGCGCAGCCCTCGCTGGTTGCCCGATAAGCCGGTCCGCATGTGGCGGGCCGGCTTTTCGTATGCCCGGGAACGGTCCGGAGAACGCGCGCCCTTTGACGGAAGCCGTATCGGACGTGTCGTTCCCGACGCTGGAGGGCACGGGTCGCGCCGCCGTAGTTTTCGGGTCATGGATCACCTGGATCACCCCGACAACCGGGATCACCTGGATCACACGGATCACCTGAATCACTCGGATCTCTGGGCCGACCTGGACGGACTGCGGCTCCGCTACTGGCAGGCGGGGGACCACGGCTCCCCGGTCGTCCTGCTGCACGCCCTCGGGGCGTCCGTGGAGTTCTGGTCGCGCACCCTGCCGCGCCTCGCGGAGCACCACCGCGTCTTCGCCCTCGATCTTCCGGGCTTCGGCAGGAGCGACAAGCCGCGGGTGCGCTACACGCGCGCCTTCCTCGCGGAGACCGTCTGGCGGTTCGCCGCCTCCGTGGGTCTCGACCGCGTGCACCTGGTGGGGAATTCCATGGGCGGGGCCGTCTCGATGGAGTGTGCGATCCGCAGCCCGGAGCGTCTGCGCAGCCTCGTCCTGGTCTGCCCGGCGGGACTCGGCCGAGCGGTCGGTCCCGGGCCCCGGACGCTCAGCGTCCCGCACGTCGGGGAGATGCTCACCCGGCCCGACCGGGAGGCCAGCAGGCGCTCGGTACTGGGATGCGTGCACCGGCCCTCAACCGTCCCCGAGGGCTTGGTGGAGGCGGCGTTCCGGCACTCCGCGGACGACGGCGCGGCACACGGACTCCTCGACACGCTCCGCACGTTCGTCCGCCACGACGGCCAGCGCATGGAGGTCGTCGACCGCTACCGGGAGCGGCTCGCGCATGTTCCCGCCCCCGTCCTCGTGCTCACCGGCGAGAAGGACCGGATGATTCCGGCGGACTACCTCGACACCGTCGGCGCCTACCCGAACGTCCAGACGCACGAGTTCGCCGACTGCGGCCATTACCCCCAACTGGAAGTGCCCGACGAATTCAGCCGCGTAGTCCTGCCCTTCCTCCACCATGCAGTCGGGGCGCTCCTGGAATAGGCCATGTCTCCCGGATCGGCTCGAATCAGCCTGCTTGCGTCTGGTGCAGGGCCCCCAGGAGAAGCTCTGGGGGAGCCGTGTCCGGTGTCGCGGGCCCGAACTGATCCGACGGACGCGGCCTACCGCTGGCGCCAGGCGTGGTCGACCGGACCGATGCCGCCGCCCAGCGGGAAGCCGGCCGCCACGGCGCCGGTCACGTACTCCTTCGCGGCCGCCGCGGCGCCCGGCACCGTCTGTCCCTTGGCCAGTTGAGCGGCGAGGGCGCTCGCGAGCGTGCATCCGGTGCCGTGGGTGTGCCGGTTGTCGTGGCGCGGGGCGCGCAGCCAGTGCTCCTGGAAGCCGTCGGTCAGCAGGTCCACCGCGTCGCCGTCGAGATGGCCCCCCTTGATGAGCGCCCATCGCGGTCCGAACGCGAGCACGGCGGTGGCAGCGTCCCGCAGCCCGTCCTCCGACGTGACACGTACGCCGGTCAACTGGGCCACCTCGTCCAAGTTCGGGGTGGCGACCGTGGCATGCGGCAGCAGCTTCGTTCGGACCGCGTCGAGCGCCGAGGCGGCGAGCAGCGGGTCGCCGTGCTTGGAGACGCCCACCGGGTCGACGACGACGGGGACTTCGAGGCCCGCCAGCAGTTCCGCCACCGCACCGACGAGTTCGGCCGTCGCGAGCATGCCGGTCTTCACCGCCTGGACGCCGATGTCGTCGACGACGCTGCGGAACTGCGCCCGCACGGCGTCGGCCGGCAACTCCCACGCGCCTTGCACACCACGGGAGTTCTGCGCCGTGACGGCCGTCAGCACGCTCATCCCGTGCGTCCCCAGCGCCAGCATCGTCTTGAGGTCGGCCTGGATGCCCGCGCCGCCGCCGGAGTCCGATCCGGCGATCGTCAGAACGCGCGGCGGTGTGCGGGGCGTCGCCGCCCCCGGGCCGGTCTCCATGAGGTCTCCCTGCGGCTGTCACTACGGCGCTGGGGGGAGTCTAGGGGGCGTCCTCGGTGTCCCCGAAGTGGTCCCAGCCGCCCTTGTCCCACGGCGCTCCGTCCACCGTGACGCGGGGCAGCGCGGAGGGGTTGAGGACTTCCCCGATCACGCGCCAGCGGGCCGGGAGCTTCACGTCCGGCGGGAAGGTCGCCACGATCGCGTGGTCCTCTCCCCCGCCCAGGACCCAGGTCATCGGGTCGACGCCGACGGCCTGTCCGATGTCCGACATCTGTGTGGGGATGTCGATCGCCGCGGCCCGCAAATCGATCCGTACCTTGCTCGCCTCGGCGATGTGCCCGAGGTCGGCCACCAGTCCGTCGCTCACGTCCGTCATCGAGGTCGCGCCGAGGCCCGCGGCCGCGGGGCCCGCGTGGTACGGGGGTTCGGGCCTCCGGTGCGCCTCGACGAAGGCCCGCGGAGAGCGGAACCCGCGCGAGAGCACCGCGTGTCCCGCGGCGGACCAGCCCAGCCAGCCGGTGACCGCCACCACGTCGCCCGGCTGTGCGCCGGCGCGCGTCACGGGCTCGTGGTTGCGCAGATCGCCGAGCGCGGTGATGGCGACGGTGATGGTGTCCCCGCGCACGACGTCTCCGCCGACCACGGCGGCACCCGCCACCTGGCACTCGTCCCGGATGCCGTCCATCAGCTCGGTCGTCCAGGTCACGGGCAGATCGGCGGGGACGACGAGGGCCAGGAGCAGGGCGGTCGGCACGGCGCCCATGGCCGCGATGTCGGCGAGGTTCTGCGCGGCCCCCTTGCGCCCGACGTCGTACGCCGTGGACCAGTCGCGGCGGAAGTGCCGTCCTTCGAGGAGTACGTCCGTACTGGCCACCACCCGCCGGTCCGGAGCGGACACGACCGCGGCGTCGTCCCCCGGGCCGAGCCGTACGGCAGGGGTGGTGGTGAGCCGCGAGGTCAACTCCCTGATGAGCCCGAACTCCCCCAGCTCACCCACGGTGCCCTTCATCGGTGTGCCCCTTCTGCCCCAATGGTTTTGCGCTCGCGTGCCGACTGTGGTGCCGGTACGGTCATCCTGTTCCTCTCCGCCGCGCTGAGCACGCCGTGCGCCGCGCGGGTCTCCCCGTGCCGTAGCGCGACGCGATACCGTGGCGTCCCTTCTCTCCACATGATCCTCGTGGCCGCCCTGGAGGTTCCGTGGTACAGGCGTACATCCTGATCCAGACCGAGGTCGGCAAGGCCTCGACCGTCGCCGAGACGATTGCCAAGATCCCGGGGGTGATCCAGGCCGAGGATGTGACCGGGCCGTACGACGTGATCGTGCGGGCTCAGGCCGACACCGTGGACGAGCTGGGCCGCATGGTGGTGGCGAAGGTCCAGCAAGTGGACGGCATCACGCGGACCCTGACCTGCCCGGTGGTTCATCTGTAGCCCCCGTCTATGCTCGGCCGGTGAGTGATTCTCCTCTCCGGCGCTTCCGCCTGCCCGTTGCCGCGCTGCTGACCGCCGTCGGCATGTCCGCTCTCTCCGGCTGCTCCTTCAGCGACGAGGGTGACGCCCGCCCGGTTCCGACGCCGTCCGGGGAGGCCGCCGAGGTGTGCAGGAAACTCCACCACCGGCTGCCGGGAACCGTGGACGGGCTCGACCGGAGCACCGCGGGGCCCGATTCCGACTTCGCGGCGGACTGGGGGGACCCGGCCGTACAGCTCCGCTGCGGGGTACCGCGACCGGAGCTGCTCACGCATGGAAGTGAACATTACAACCCCACGGCCAAAGGGGTGGAAGTGAACGGCGTGCTGTGGCTCCCCGAGAAGCAGGACGACGGCTACCGCTTCACCACGACGGGGCGCCTGGTGTACGTCGAGGTGACGGTTCCGGGGAAGTACGCTCCCGAGACGAGCCCGCTGCTCGACCTCGCGAAGGCCGTGAAGAAGAGCGTGCCGAGCGAACTGTGACCCCCGGGCTCGGGGGCCCGGGGTTCCGGAGCGGGGCGCCGTAGGGGGCTCAGCGCGGCCGCCGCCGTAGGGGGCTCAGCGCGGCCGGGCGCCGTAGGGGGGCTCAGCGCAGCCCGGTGGGGCGGCGCAGCGCGGCTTGGATCAGCCGGTCGATCAGTTCCGGGTAGCTGAGCCCGGTCTCCTGCCACATGCGCGGGTACATGGAGATCGGCGTGAAGCCGGGCATCGTGTTGATCTCGTTGATCACGAACTCCCCGCTTTCCAGCAGGAAGAAGTCCGCGCGGACCAGGCCCTCGCAGGAGGCGGCGTCGAAGGCCCGTACGGCCAGCTCCCGGACGCGGGCGGTCTCCTTCTCGGTGAGCGGGGCAGGCACGATTCCGGCAGCGGAGTCGATGTACTTCGCCTCGAAGTCGTAGAAGTCGTGGCCGCCCTCGGAGGGGATCTCGGCGGGGACGCTCGCGCGCGGCCCGTCCTCGAACTCCAGCACCCCGCACTCGATCTCCCGGCCGCGGAGCAGCGACTCGACAAGGATCTTGGGGTCGTGGCGCCGTGCCTCCTCGACGGCCTCGTCCAGGCCCTCGAGACACTCGACCTTGGTGATGCCCATCGAGGAACCCGCGCGGGCCGGCTTGATGAACAGCGGCCAGCCGTGGTCACCGGCGAAGTCCACGATCTTCTTACGGGCGGCCGCGGGATCCCGCTCCCACTCGCGGGGCCGGATCACCTCGTACGGACCCACCGGCAGCCCGTAGGAGATGAACACCCGCTTCATGTACTCCTTGTCCATTCCGACGGCGGAGGCGAGGACGCCCGAGCCGACGTACGGCACGCCGGACAGCTCCAGCATCCCCTGGATCGTGCCGTCCTCGCCGTACGGCCCGTGCAGGACGGGGAAGACGACGTCGACCTCGCCGAGCGCCTTGGGCACCGAACCGGGCTCGGAGTACACGACCTCGCGGCTCGCGGGGTCGAGCGGCAGCAGCACGGCGCCCTCGGAGGAGGACTCGGCGAGTTCCTCGACGCTGGGCAGCTTCCGGTCGGCGATCGCCATGCGCTCGGGGGCGTCGGCGGTGAGCGCCCAGCGGCCGTCGGGGGTGATGCCGATCGGCAGCACGTCGTACTTCTCGCGGTCGATGGCGCTCAGCACGGCGCCCGCGGTGACCACCGAGATCGCGTGTTCCGAGCTGCGCCCGCCGAAGACGACGGCCACGCGCGGCTTGGGGCTCTTGGGGAAGTGCTCGCTGCTCATATCGCGACGACCCTACCGAACAGTTCGCGCCGCGTCAGTGCCGCTCCGCCTTGGCACTCCGCGACATCAACTCCTTCAGCGCCACGAGCGGCTGCTTTCCTTCGTGCACGATGCCGACGACGGTCTCCGTGATGGGCATGTCGACGCCGTGGCGTCGGGCCAGATCGAGTACGGACTCGCAGGACTTGACGCCCTCGGCGGTCTGCTTGGTGACCGCGATGGTCTCCTCGACCGTCATGCCGCGGCCGAGATTGGTACCGAAGGTGTTGTTCCGGGACAGCGGCGAGGAGCAGGTGGCGACCAAGTCGCCCATGCCCGCGAGCCCCGCGAAGGTTCGGGCGTCTGCCCCCATGACCAGTCCCAGGCGTGTGGTCTCGGCCAGACCGCGGGTGATGAGGGACGCCTTGGCGTTGTCGCCGAGGCCCATGCCGTCGGCGATGCCCACGGCGAGCGCGATGACGTTCTTCACGGCGCCGCCCAGCTCGCAGCCGACGACGTCGGTGTTGGTGTACGGCCGGAAGTACGGCGTGTGGCAGGCGGTCTGGAGGCGCTGGGCAACGGTTTCGTCGGCGCAGGCGACCACGGCGGCGGCGGGCTGCCGGGCGGCGATCTCCCGGGCGAGGTTGGGCCCGGTGAGCACCGCCACGCGTTCCGCGGGTGCTTTGGCGACTTCCTCGATCACCTCGCTCATGCGCTTGGCCGTGCCGAGTTCCACGCCCTTCATCAGGCTGACGAGCACGGTGTTCGCGGGCAGCAGCGGCGCCCACTCGGCGAGGTTGCCGCGCAGCGTCTGGGAGGGGATGGCGAGCACGGTGAACTCCGCGCCGCGGGCGGCCTCCGCGGGATCGGTCGTCGCGGTGACGGGGGCGGGGAGTTCGGTACCGGGAAGGTAGTCGGGGTTCGTGTGGCCGGTGTTGATCGCTTCGGCCAGCTCGGGGCGGCGGCCCCACAGGGTCACCTCGCAACCGGCGTCGGCGAGCACCATCGCGAAGGCCGTTCCCCAGGATCCGGTGCCGAAGACGGCGCAGCGCGTCACGAGCTCTCCCCCTGCTCCTGAACCGTTCTCCGCTCCTCGTTCTCCTTCTCCTTCTCCGCCCGCCGAAGGGCTCTTCTGCGCTGCTCGGCCCGCGCCTGGCGGTGGTCGTACGGGTCCTCGGGCGCGGGTTCCTCGCGCAGGTCGGCGAGGAGTTCCGTGACGGCCGCCATGATCTTGTCGGTAACGGCGCGCAGGACCTCGGAGGTCGGCTCCATCCCGTAGTAGGCGGAGAGGTCCACCGGTGGACCGGCCTTCACCAGCAGCGTTTTGCGCGGTAGGAGACGGAGCTTCTTGTCCTTGGCGTAGGGCGGCATGGCGTGGTTGGCGCCCCACTGCGCGACGGGAACGACCGGTGCCTTGGTGAGCAGCGCCACGCGGGCGGCGCCCGTCTTGCCCTGCATCGGCCAGTGGTCGGGGTCGCGGGTGAGGGTGCCCTCGGGGTAGAAGGCCACGCATTCACCGCGTTCGATGGCGTCCACGGCGGCACGGAAGGCGTCTATGGCGTCGGTGGACTCGCGGTAGACGGGGATCTGGCCGGTGCCGCGGAGCACGGTGCCGACGAAGGGCGCTTTGAAGAGCCCGGCCTTGGCGAGGAATCGGGGGACGCGACCGGTGTTGTACTGGAAGTGCGCATACGACAGCGGGTCCAGATACGAGTTGTGGTTCACCGCCGTGATAAATCCGCCCTCGGCCGGAATGTGCTCCATTCCGCGCCAGTCCCGCTTGAACAGCACCACGAGCGGCGGTTTTGCGATGACCGCGGCCAAGCGGTACCAGAAGCCGATTCTGCGGCGGGACACTCGGACACCCTCCTTGTAGGACCTGCTGAGCTGCGGACCGGCAGCCGCACAAGTGTCGCCCCAGGGTCCCGGTCTGTCGAGAACACCGTAACCCCACGACTTCCGGTCGGCTGCGAGGGCCACCGGGGCAGCAGGCCAGAATGGGACACGATGCGAAGAGTCGGAGAAGCCGTTCCGGACGCGGGTTGGTCGGTGGTGGTGCCGCTCAAACCGCTGTCCCTGGCCAAGAGCAGGCTCGCGGAGACGGCCGGGAACGGTCTGCGGCCGGGCCTCGCCCTTGCGTTCGCCCAGGACACCGTTGCCGCCGCCCTCGGGTGTCCGGCGGTTCGGGAGGTCGTCGTGGTGACGGACGACCGGCTAGTGTCCGCGGAGCTGACCACGCTGGGGGCACGGGTGGTACCAGACGCTCCCGGCGCCGGGCTGAACGCGGCGCTCGCGTACGGGGCGCGGACTGTGCGCGAGGCCGTCCCGCGCTCGCGGATCGCGGCGCTCAACGCGGATCTGCCGGCGCTCCGCCCGGAGGAACTGTCCCGTGTTCTGGCGATTGCCGGGACTTTTCCCCGGGCTTTTCTGGCCGATGCGGCGGAATTCGGGACAACGCTTCTCTCCGCCGCTCCGGGAGTCGACCTGGCCCCGGCTTTCGGCGGAGCCTCCCGGGCCCGCCACAGGGCCTCCGGAGCGCGGGAGATCGTGCTGGAGGACGTCGAATCGGTGCGCCGCGACGTGGACACCGGTGAGGACCTCCATGCCGCTCTGGCCCTGGGCGTGGGCCCATACACGGCCCGGATGTGCGCGCCCCCGCCCTCCGGACCGTCCACGGACCGGAGCGTGCGGACGGAGCGGGGCTCGCATACGAACCCGGGCTCCCGTACGGCCCCTGAAGCCGGAGGCCCATCGCCCTGTCCCGTGGCCGGTTCACAGGCCCGCACCGCGGCGGCGGACGGCGACTGACGGGGACCGGCGGCACCCGGTGGCGCGGTCATTCCGTCCCGCGGAGAGGGGGCAGGGGCGGCGGGCGGGCCTTCGCGGATGCCGGACTAGGCTGAGCCGCATGCAGGCGACCGCGTTCACCTACGACTCCGAGACCCGCAGCGGCAGTGTGCTGCTCGACGACGGGACGCCCTTGCCCTTCGACGCGGCGGCGTTCGACGCGGGCTGCCTGCGGCTGCTGCGGCCCGGCCAGCGGGTGCGGATCGAGGTGGAGGGCGACGGCGACGACCGCCGGATCGCGCTGGTGACGCTCCAGACGCTCTGAAGGGCGCCGCGGCCCCTCGGGGCCCGGAATCACGCGGGCCCGGAATCACGCAGGCCCGTAATCACGCAGGCCCGTAATCACAGGCACGCAGCGATAGGGGCCCGACGAGGCGGCACCGGCCGCTCCTGCCTCCGAAGGCTCCGCGCCCGGAACGCGCTCCTGCCCCCGCATGCTCCCGCGCCCGGAACCGGAAAACACCGCGGGCCGGGCTCCCTGGGGGAGTCCGGCCCGGCGCGTCGGGAAGGGGGGTGCTTACCTCGCCGCCGCCCTCTTGGCGGTGGTCTTGCGTGCCCCGGTCCTGCGACCCGGCGCCTTCTTGGCGGTGGCCTTCTTCGCCGGCGCCTTCTTGGCGGTGGTCTTCTTCGCCGCGGTCTTCTTGGCCGTGGTCTTCTTCGCCGCGGTCTTCTTGGCCGTGGTCTTCTTCGCGATCGTCTTCTTGGCCGTGGTCCTCTTCGCGGGCGCCTTCTTCGCGGTCTTCTTCGCCGCCGCCGTCCGCTTCGCCGCTGCCTTCTTGGCCGCCGTCGTCCTCTTGGCGGTGGCCTTCTTCGCGGCGGCCTTCTTGACCCCGCCGACCTGGAGGCTGCCCTTGGGCGCCTTCTTGACGGAAACCTCTCCGCCGCGCGGCAGCCTCTTGGAGCCGCTGACCAGGTCCTTGAAGCCCTGACCCGCGCGGAAGCGGGGCACCGAGGTCTTCTTGACCCGGACGCGCTCGCCGGTCTGCGGGTTACGGGCGTACCGCGCCGGACGGTCGACCTTCTCGAACGAACCGAAGCCGGTGACGGAGACCCGTTCCCCGGCGACAACTGCACGCACGATCGCGTCCAGTACCGCGTCGACAGCCTCGGCGGCTTGCTGCCTGCCGCCCATCTTGTCGGCAATCGCTTCTACGAGCTGCGCCTTGTTCACGTCTTCCCCTTCGGAGACATTGCCGGAACGAAACTGTTCAAGCCTTTTCGCACGTTAGGCAGATATATACCGCAAATCAAACACGAAACGGGCTAATCACCCTTGTGCCGCAACCGACTCGACTGTCACGCCCGGTTCGGTCGCGGCCTCAGCCGCCTTCGGGAAAGCGGCCCTCGTCGAGGTCCTTCATGAAGCGGTCCAGACGCCTTGCCGCGTTGGCGAGATCGTGCTTGGCCGCACCAGTGATGACCAGCAGTTTCCGGGACAGTGCCATACGCACGCCCTCCGGGACTTGCAGCGAGCGCACCCTGCTGTGCGCCTCCTTGAGCCGGTCCGCGACGAGCCGGTGTAGCTCGAGTTGGCTTTCGCGGTCCATGCACCGATTGTGCCACCTGGGGCGAGTTGTCGCTTCGCGGGATCTCAACAGACCCCCTCGAACCGACTGCGCCCCCAACCGGTCGGCTGGGGGCGCAGAGGGGAATCCGTGCTGATCAGACCTCTAGAGTCCGCGGCTTGAACGACGGGCGGCCGGCCTCGTACTTCGCGATGTCGGCTTCGTTCTTGAGAGTGAGGCTGATGTCGTCCAGACCCTCCAGAAGCCGCCAGCGGGCGTTCTCGTCGAGCTCGAACTCGACGGTGAGGCCATCGGCTCGGACCTCCCGCGCGACCAGGTCGACGGTGATCTCGGCGGTCGGGTCGGACTCGCTCAGCGCCCAGAGGCGATCGACCGTCTCCTGCGGCAGCACGACCGTGAGCAGGCCGTTCTTGAGCGAGTTGCCGCGGAAGATATCCGCGAAGCGGGACGAGATCACGGCCTTGAAACCGTAGTTCTGCAGCGCCCAGACGGCGTGTTCGCGCGAGGAACCGGTGCCGAAGTCGGGTCCGGCGACCAGCACGGTCGCATCCTTGCGCTCGGGGCGCTCCAGCACGAACTCCGGGTCCTTGCGCCAGGCCTCGAAAAGCCCGTCCTCAAATCCGTCGCGGGTCACCTTCTTCAGCCAGTGCGCGGGGATGATCTGGTCGGTGTCGACGTTGCTGCGGCGCAGCGGGACGGCCCGGCCGGTGTGCGTGGTGAAAGCTTCCATGGTTCTCAGGCCTCCACGAGGGTCGGGGCGTCGGCGAGGTCGGCCGGGGAGGCGAGATGCCCCAGCACCGCTGTGGCGGCGGCCACCTGCGGCGAGACCAGGTGCGTACGGCCGCCCTTGCCCTGCCGTCCCTCGAAGTTGCGGTTGGAGGTGGACGCGGCTCGCTCACCGGGCTTGAGTTGGTCGGGGTTCATGCCGAGGCACATCGAGCAGCCCGCGTGCCTCCATTCGGCCCCCGAGGCGGTGAAAACCTTGTCCAGGCCTTCTTCGACGGCCTGGAGGGCGACGCGTACGGAGCCGGGGACGACCAACATGCGTACGCCGTCAGCGATCTGGCGGCCCTCGAGAACGGCCGCCGCCGAGCGCAGGTCCTCGATGCGGCCGTTGGTGCAGGAGCCCACGAAGACGGTGTCGACGGTGATGTCGCGCAATGGCTGACCCGCCGTCAAACCCATGTATTCCAGGGCCCTTTCGGCAGCATGGCGCTCGGAGGCGTCGATGTACGCGGAGGGGTCCGGCACGGCCTCGGAGAGCGGTGCACCCTGTCCCGGGTTGGTGCCCCAGGTGACGAACGGCGCGAGCTTCGAGGCGTCGATGACGACCTCGTGGTCGAAGGCCGCATCCTCGTCGGTGCGCAGCGTCTTCCAGTACTCCACCGCCGCGTCCCAGTCGCTCCCCCGAGGTGCGTGATCGCGGCCCTTGATGTAGTCGAACGTCGTCTCGTCCGGAGCGATCATGCCCGCGCGGGCCCCGGCCTCGATCGACATGTTGCAGATGGTCATCCGGGCTTCCATCGAGAGCTTCTCGATGGCCGGACCGCGGTACTCGATCACGTAACCCTGGCCGCCGCCCGTGCCGATGCGCGCGATGATCGCCAGGATCAGGTCCTTGGCGGTGACGCCCTCGGGCAGTTCGCCCTCGACCGTGATCGCCATGGTCCTGAACGGGGCCATCGGCAGTGTCTGCGTGGCCAGCACGTGCTCGACCTGGCTGGTGCCGATGCCGAAGGCCAGCGCACCGAACGCGCCGTGGGTGGAGGTGTGGCTGTCACCGCAGACCACGGTCGTGCCGGGCTGGGTGAGACCGAGCTGCGGTCCCACCACGTGGACAACACCCTGCTCGACATCGCCCAGCGGGTGCAGCCGGACGCCGAACTCCGCGCAGTTCTTGCGCAGCGTCTCCAACTGTGTACGCGATACGGGGTCGGCGACGGGCTTGTCGATGTCGAGGGTGGGGGTGTTGTGGTCCTCGGTGGCGATGGTGAGATCGGTGCGCCGGACCTGCCGACCGTTCTTGCGCAGGCCGTCGAACGCCTGCGGGCTGGTCACCTCGTGCAGCAGGTGCAGGTCGATGAAGAGAAGGTCGGGCTCGCCCTTCGCGCGCCGGACGACATGGTCGTCCCAGACCTTCTCCGCGAGTGTCCGTCCCATCGCTTTCCCTCCGGCCGGCCGCTCCGCCGGCCCTGCTCGATTCCCGGGGCCTCCGCCCGCCCCCTGCCGGGCGGCGCCTGCGGGCCGTGGTCTGCGCCCGCCTCAACCAGAGTGACGGGTTCCGCAGGAAATTGAACTTGCGTTTCACAGAGTGAGACGTGAATATCGTTTCATGGACAACTCTAGCGGCGTCGGTGTTCTCGACAAGGCAGCGCTGGTTCTCGGCGCCCTCGAATCCGGTCCGGCCACCCTGGCCGGGCTCGTCGCCGCGACCGGTCTCGCCCGCCCCACGGCGCACCGGCTCGCGGTCGCCCTGGAGCACCACCGGATGGTGGCGCGCGACATGCAGGGCCGTTTCATCCTGGGACCGCGGCTGGCGGAGTTGGCCGCGGCGGCCGGCGAGGACCGGCTGCTGGCCACGGCGGGTCCGGTGCTCACGCATCTGCGGGACGTGACCGGGGAGAGCGCGCAGCTCTACCGGCGCCAGGGCGACATGCGGATCTGCGTGGCCGCGGCGGAGCGGCTGTCCGGATTGCGGGACACCGTGCCCGTCGGATCCACACTGCCCATGAAGGCGGGCTCCGCGGCACAGATCCTCATGGCCTGGGAGGAGCCGGAGCGGCTGCACCGCGGCTTGCAGGGCGCCCGCTTCACGGCCACGGCGCTCTCCGGCGTACGGCGCAGGGGCTGGGCCCAGTCCATCGGCGAACGGGAGCCGGGCGTGGCCTCGGTGTCCGCTCCGGTGCGGGGCCCGTCCAACCGCGTGGTGGCGGCCGTCTCCGTCTCCGGACCGATCGAGCGGCTGACCCGCCACCCGGGCCGGATGCACGCCCAGGCGGTCGTGGACGCGGCCGGCCGGCTGAGCGAGGCGCTGCGGCGCAGCGGCTGAGTCCCGGCCGCACGGGGGCCCGGCTGCGCCCGGAGCACGCCTCAGCCGCGGCACGGCCGCTCGGCGGCACGCTCGCCGCGGCGGCCACCGGCTCGGCGCCGGCGACGCAGGTCGAGGCCGAGGTGGCGCTGACGGTCCCGGACGAACCGGTGCTGCTCAGCTTCCGGCGGACGGCACACGCGGAGGAATCCGCACGGCCGTTCACCGGCTGAGCTCACGGCCGCGGCTGAGCTCACGGCCGCGGCTGAGCTCACGGCCGCGCACATCCCGCTGCGGGCTCGAGAATGCGGGCACGAGAAAAGCCCCTCCGCGAGGAGGGGCTCTGCTGTACCCCCGACCGGATTCGAACCGGCGCTACCGCCTTGAGAGGGCGGCGTGCTAGGCCGCTACACAACGGGGGCCCTGGCGATCCTTGACTCATCACCGCCTCCGGGCGCGACCCGGATGGTGGCGGAAGGCAGGATCTGTACCCCCGACCGGATTCGAACCGGCGCTACCGCCTTGAGAGGGCGGCGTGCTAGGCCGCTACACAACGGGGGCTAGGCACTGCTCCAAGAGTCACACCGAGGTGAACTCTTGCTGGGGTACCAGGACTCGAACCTAGACTAAGTGAACCAGAATCACTCGTGCTGCCAATTACACCATACCCCACCAAAACGCAACCCCCTGAGGGGGCTTTGTTCGGCTTACGCTCCCCGGTCGACCTTCCAGCCCGCTCGGCGGCGCAGGAAGAACATTACCCGATCGAAGAGCACGCTCCAAAACGGGTATCGGGCGGGTCCAGCAGTGCCGCCGTCGACCACGCTGTCAGGTCACAACCTTGGCCCACACCGTCTTGCCGGGCCCGTCCGCGCAGGCACGGATCCCCCAGCGAGCGGCGAGTTGGGACACCAGCCACAGACCTCGACCCGACTCCGCCACGGGCGACGGAGACGCCACTTCCCGAGGCGGAAGGCGCTCGCCACGCATGTCCGTGATCTCGACCCTGATGTATGCGGCGTGCACCTCCAGCCGGAGACGGAAGTCCCGTCCGGGTACGCGCCCGTGCCTCACGGCGTTCCCCGCCAGCTCGGCCACGATCAGGGCCGCCTCGTCGTTCACCCATGTCCCATAGGGATGTCCCCAATCCTCCAGCCGCTGCGACGCGAGACGCCGCGCCAGGCGCGCACCGCGCGGCGGGGAGGTGAAGCGCATCGTGAACTCACCGACGCACAGCACGGGTTGGCCCATGGTCCGGGACGAAGGAATTTCGGTCGTCATGCGGACGAGCCTGCCGAGACGCCCCTTGCCCTGGCCAGCACGGCGTGCGTACGGAGCGTGACTGTCGGGGCCGGTCCTCCGCTTGTCGGGGTCGTGCTGGGCAAGCGGGCGGAGGACACACGGTGACGGAGCCAGGACGGGAGCCGGCCTCGGCTTCATCGACTTCGCACGGCAGCACGCCGGTTAGAACACACGGGAGGGCCCGGAAGCGGACTCTTCCGGGCCCTCCGCCGTGCGCGCAGTGACTACGACAGCTTCGACAGGGCCGCGTCCACGCGGGCCAGGGTGCGGTCGCGGCCCAGTACCTCCAGGGACTCGAAGAGCGGGAGGCCGACCGTACGGCCGGTGACCGCGACGCGGACCGGGGCCTGGGCCTTGCCGAGCTTGAGGCCGCGCTCCTCGCCCGCGGCGATGACGGCCTCCTTCAGCGCTTCGGCGCTCCAGTCCGCGACCGCGAGCTTCTCGCGGGCGGTCTTCAGCAGCGCGTCGGCGCCCGGCTTCATGGCCTTCTGCCAGGACGCCTCGTCCTCGACGGGCGCGTCCAGGAAGAGGAAGTCGACGTTGGCCATGATGTCGGAGAGGACCGTGAGCCTTGTCTGGGCGAGCGGGGCCAGGGCGGCGAAGCCCTGGGCGTCGAACGCCTCGGGCGCCCACGGCGCGTGGGGCGCGCGCAGCCACGGCTCGCAGGCGGCGATGAAGTCCTTCACGTCCATCAGGCGGATGTGATCGGCGTTGATAGCCTCCGCCTTCTTCAGGTCGAAGCGCGCCGGGTTGGCGTTGACGCCGCTGATGTCGAAGGCTGCGACCATCTCGTCCATCGTGAAGACATCGCGGTCGGCGGCGAGCGACCAGCCCAGCAGGGACAGGTAGTTGAGCAGTCCAGCGGGCAGGAAGCCGCGCTCGCGGTAGAGGTTGAGCGAGGACTGCGGGTCGCGCTTGGAGAGCTTCTTGTTGCCCTCGCCCATCACGTAGGGCAGGTGTCCGAACTGCGGGGTGGTGCCGTTGCCGACGCCGATCTCGGCGAGAGCGGCGTAGAGAGCGATCTGCCGCGGGGTGGAGGACAGCAGGTCCTCGCCGCGCAGTACGTGCGTGATCTCCATCAGCGCGTCGTCGACGGGGTTGACCAGGGTGTAGAGCGGGGCGCCGTTGGCCCGGACGATGCCGAAGTCGGGGACGTTCTCGGGGCTGAAGGTCAGCTCGCCGCGTACCAGGTCGGTGAAGGTGATCGGCTCGTCGGGCATCCGGAAGCGGATGATCGGCGTGCGGCCCTCGCGCTCGTACGCCTCGATCCGCTCGGCCGTGAGGTCGCGGCACGCCCCGTCGTAGCCGGAAGGCTTGCCCGCGGCGCGGGCGGCTTCGCGGCGCTGCTCCAGCTCTTCGGTGGTGCAGTAGCAGGGGTAGGCGAATCCGCGCTCGCGCAGGCGGCGAGCGACGTCGGTGTAGACGTCCATGCGCTGCGACTGGCGGTACGGCGCGTGGGGGCCGCCGACCTCGGGGCCCTCGTCCCAGTCGAAGCCAAGCCACCGCATGGAGTCGAGCAGCGCCTCGTAGGACTCCTCGGAGTCTCGGGCCGCGTCGGTGTCCTCGATGCGGAAGACCAGGGTACCGCCGTGGTGGCGCGCGAACGCCCAGTTGAAGAGGGCCGTGCGGACCAGGCCCACATGGGGGTTGCCGGTCGGCGAGGGACAGAAACGTACGCGTACGGGTGCGCTAGCCACGCTTGATCACCTTGTTGGTGAGAGTGCCGATGCCTTCGATGGTGACGGCGACTTCGTCGCCGACGTTGAGCGGGCCGACCCCTGCAGGGGTGCCCGTGAGGACGACGTCGCCGGGGAGCAGCGTCATCGCCTCGGTGATGTGCACGATCAGATCCGCCACGGAGTGGACCATGTCGCTCGTACGGCCGAGCTGGCGTTGCTCGCCGTTGACGGTGCACATGATGCCCAGGTCGGCGGGGTCGAGGTCGGTCTCCACCCAGGGCCCGAGCGGGCAGGAGCTGTCGAAGCCCTTGGCCCTGGCCCACTGCGACTCGCGCCGCTGGACGTCCCGTGCCGTGACGTCGTTGGCGCAGGTGTAGCCGAGGATGACGTCCTTCACGCGCTCCCGCGGCACCTCGCGGCACATACGGCCGATGACGACGGCCAGCTCGGCCTCGTGGTGCACCTCGCCGGAGAACGCGGGGTACGCGATGGGGTCGCCCGGGCCGGACACGGCAGTGGACGGCTTGAAGAACGCGACCGGGACGTCGGGGACCTCGTGGCCCAGCTCGGCGGCGTGCTCGGCGTAGTTGCGGCCGATCGCGACGACCTTGCTGGGGAGCACGGGCGGCAGCAGCCTGACCTTGCCCATGGGAACCGTCTGGCCCGAGCGCTCGAACTCGGCGAAGGGATGGCCCTTGATGATGTCGAGGACGGGTCCCTCCTTGGAGGAGGAATCTCCTTCCACCACGCCGAAGGCGACGTTGCCGTCGATGGAGAACCTGGCGATGCGCACGCGAAGCCGCTGCCCCTCTGGATCACTGCTGGAGACTGACACTCCAGGCTATCGCGGGGGCGCGGACCGGCTGTCCGGGCGCTCGCGGGTGCCCGTCCGGGGTCTTGCCCAGGGCCGCGGTACCGCTCGGGTCCTCTCACCGGACGGGAAGCGCGGCCTCCCCGTACCACGGGACCGGCCCCCAGGGAGGGGCCGGTGCGCCGGGCCGGGTGGCGGTTTCCTGCGCTGCCGCGCGTCTCCGGGTCAGACCTCGGGCACGTCCACGAGGACGGTGCGACGCGGGTTGGCGGTGTGCGTGGGCAGATCGGCGCTCTGCTCCGCCGTTACGGCACCTCCGGCCTGCAGTTCCTCGGCGTCCTCCAGGTGCGCGAGGGTGGTGCGGCGCGGGTTGGCTATGTTGCGGAACAGCATCGTGGTCTTCACCGGTGTCTGCCTCGTGTAAGTCGCTTGTCGAATCGCTTGCGTTTGTCAAGTGACAGGCTAGACGCGCCATTCCCACGCCCTGGTGGCGGGGTGCATCAACTCCCTTCATCCTCATGTGATTTTAGTCACCGACTCCACGACAAAACGCTCATTATGGACATGCCCTACAGCGCCCCGAAACGGACAATGGCCACTGAATGGAATGTTCCGCCCCTGATCACCGCTACTGGGACACCGGTACGCGCCGCTCAACTGGTGGAAAAAAGTCCGTTATCGCTGAATTCGGTTTCCACGGGCGGTGATTTCGTACGTACACAGCGTCATCTCTGTCACGCTCTCACCCGCCGGTCTTGTTGCAGATCCGGCACTGTGCTGGAATTCCACGGACCGCCGGGGCCACTGTTCCCCACAATGACTCGACACCGTCCCACCGCTCACACGGCGGGACGCCTGGTCCAGAGGTTGCGACGCTAGTGCAGGGACGTTTCAAGAGGGATGACAGCGCTGCGGCGGAGCCCGAGCCGCGCGGTGGAACCGATCGTGGCTCCACGCCCGAGCGTGCCCAGGGTGCGGGAGCCACGCCCGAGAGCAACGGGACGCTGAGTCCTGCCCGCCCGGGCCCGCTGGGCGGTGGCGAGGCCGCGGAGCCACCGCAGACGAAGCCCACGCCGGGCACCGGTTCGCGGATGGCCCTGCGCAACTGGCGCATCAGCACCCGTCTGGTTTCTCTGCTCGCGCTGCCCGTCGTCGCCGCGACGACCCTCGGCGCGCTGCGCATCGATAACTCGATGGACAACCTCAAGCAGCTCGAGAACATGAAGCTGCTGACCGAGATGACCAAGCAGGCCACCGAACTGGCGTCCGCACTCCAGGAGGAGCGCGACCACTCGGCGGGGCCGCTGGCCACCGGGGACGACAAGAACGACGACGTCGTCTACTCGCGCATCAAGACCGACCGCGCCAAGCAGTCCTTCCGTGAGGCGACCCAGGACATCGAGGCCTCGAACTCCGAGGCCCTCGTCGGCGTCAACTCCTCGCTCGTCAACATCCTCAAGCAGCTCGAGAAGATCAAGACGATCCGGGCGAACGCGTACGACGACAGCGAGTACATCGCCCAGACCGCCAGCAGCTACAACGAACTGATCACCTCGCTGCTCTCGCTGTCCCAGGACATGGCCCAGGCCACCAGCAACAGCGAGATGATCCGGTCCACCCGCGCCCTGGCCGCGTTCTCCTCGGCCAAGGAGTACGCCTCCATCCAGCGCGCGGTGATCGCGGCCGGTCTCGCCAACGAGCCCAAGCCGAAGCTGTCCGCCAACGACCGGCTCTACGGCCAGTCCGCGCAGCAGAGCGAGGAGTCCTCGCTCGCCCAGTTCATCCAGGTCTACCAGGGCGAGGGCGGCAAGGCCTCGTCCCAGGAGCTGCTGCAGGCCCTGGAGGACGGCGGCAACTCCGAGATCATCCTCGCGGACACCTACGCCGCCCGGGTCCTGAAGACCGATGGCCAGATCGCCAACGAGAAGCGCTCGTACAAGGACTGGTACGACCAGGACAGCACCAAGATCGACGAGATGTCCCGGATCGAGCAGACACTGCTCTCCGAGATGGAGGAGAAGGCGCGCGAACTGCGCTCCAAAGCCCAGCAGGAAGCCATCCTCAACGGTGCGGTGATCCTGCTCGTCCTCGGTGTCTCGCTCGTCGGCGCGTTCGTCGTTGCCCGCTCCATGGTGCGCACACTGCGCCGGCTGCAGGACACCGCGCAGGACGTCTCGCAGAAGCGCCTGCCCGAACTGGTCAAGCAGCTCTCCGAGTCCGACCCGCAGGACGTGGACACCTCCGTCCAGTCCGTCGGTGTGCACAGCCGGGACGAGATCGGCCGCGTGGCCGCGGCGTTCGACGACGTGCACCGCGAGGCGGTCCGCCTCGCCGCCGAGCAGGCGCTGCTGCGGGGCAACGTGAACGCGATGTTCACCAACCTCTCGCGCCGCAGCCAGGGCCTCATCCAGCGTCAGCTCTCGCTGATCTCCGAACTGGAGAGCCGTGAGGCCGACCCGGACCAGCTCTCCTCGCTGTTCAAGCTGGACCACCTCGCGACCCGTATGCGCCGGAACGGCGAGAACCTCCTGGTCCTCGCCGGCGAGGAGCCCGGCCGCCGCTGGACCCGCCCGGTCCCGCTGGTCGACGTGCTCCGCGCCGCCGCCTCCGAGGTGGAGCAGTACGAGCGGATCGAGCTGAGCGCCGTCCCGACGACCGAGGTCGCCGGTCGCGTCGTCAACGACCTCGTGCACCTGCTCGCAGAGCTGCTCGAGAACGCGACGTCGTTCTCCTCTCCGCAGACCAAGGTCAAGGTCACCGGTCACGCACTGCCCGACGGCCGCGTGCTCGTCGAGATCCACGACACGGGCATCGGCCTCTCCCCGGAGGACCTGGCGGCGATCAACGAGCGGCTGGCCAGCCCGCCGACCGTGGACGTCTCCGTATCGAGGCGCATGGGCCTGTTCGTGGTCGGCCGTCTGTCCCTGCGGCACGGCATCCGCATCCAGCTCCGCCCCTCGGACTCCGGCGGTACGACCGCGCTCGTCATGCTGCCCGTGGACGTCGCCCAGGGCGGCGCCAAGACGGCCGGCAAGCCGGGCGCACCCTCCGGTGGTTCGGGCGGTGCTCCCGCTCCCGGAACCAGCCGCCTCGCGGGCATGACGCCGCGCGGCCAGGTCCCGAGCGGTGCTGCGCGCGCCGCACTGCCGAGCCGCGACCCGGGCGGGTCACAGGGGCCCGGCGGCTCCGGTGCGAACGGTCCGGGCTCCGGCGGCCCCGGCGACCAGCAGGGCCGTACGGGCGGCCCCCTGCCCTCCCGCCCGACCGCGGGTGCCGGCGCGGGCAACGCCTTCGCCCAGGGCGGCAGCGGCGCCGAGGACACGTCCCGGACACGCGACAGCGGGGTCTTCTCCCCCGCCGGACGCCCCGGCGGAGGCCCCGGCCGTCCCGGTGGCTCCGCGCCGGCCGGAGCAGGCGCGGGCGACGCACCCGGCGCCCGTACGGGCATGCCTCCGACAGGACCGGGCCGCACCGACGACCAGGGCCGCGCCCCGGCCCTTCCGCCGCGTCCCGGCGCGAGCGACGGCCGCGGGTCCTCGCCGACCGTCGCCTCGCCCAGCGGGGCGCCCACCGGTGGCCCCGCGAACCGCGGTCCTGCCTCCGGCTCCGACCCGGGCGGACGACCGCAGCTGCCGCCGCGCGGGCCCGCCGCCGAGCTTCCGGGCGGCTCCGGCGGCCCGGGGGGCCAGGGGCCGGGGACGAATTGGGGCGCCCGCCGGGCCGCCGGTTCCGACGACTGGCCGACCACGGCTCCCCGCGACACCGCCGACGCTCCGCGCGGCCACGAGGAGGTCGAGTCAACGGCGCAGTTCCAGCGCCCGGACTACGACGAGGCCCCTCAGCAGCAACAGCAGCAGCCGCAGCAACAGCCCCGGGAGACAGGCCAGTTCGCGCTGCCGCCGTCCGAGCTGGACTCGCCCTCGACCGGTGGCGGAGACGGCCGTACGCCGCTCTTCGACACCCTGGAGTCCGACTGGTTCCGCGGCGGCGGCCGGCTGGCCGACCGCCCGGGCCGCAGGCAGGGCCACGAGTCCCGTCCCGGGCCGCAGCAGCCCACGGGACGCCCCGCGTCCTCGGTGCCGCCGCAGGAACCCGCGCCGCGGCGCGAGCCCGCCCGCGGCCAGAATGGCTCGGACACCTCCTGGCGCTCGTCGCCCAACGACGAGCTCGGCCGGCAGGCCGAGCGGGTCCGGCAGCCCGCCTCCGGCGGTGTCACCACCTCGGGCCTTCCGCGCCGTGTCCCACGCGCCAACCTCGTGGCGGGCACCGCGTCGCAGCAGCAGACCCACCCGACGGCACCGCAGGTCTCCCGTGCCCCGGACGATGTGCGGGGCCGGCTGACCAACCTCCGGCGGGGCATCCAGCGAGGCCGTCAGGCCGGGACGGACGGCCACGACAGCAACAACCAGGGCTTCGGCCCCACATACCAGCAGGAGCGTTAGTTGAGTCCGATGAGCCAGGCGGCGCAGAATCTGAACTGGTTGATCACCAACTTCGTGGACAACACCCCTGGGGTGTCGCACACGGTGGTGGTTTCGGCCGACGGCCTGCTGCTCGCGATGTCCGAAGGGTTCCCGCGCGACCGCGCCGACCAGCTCGCGGCCGTCGCCTCTGGCCTGACGTCCCTGACGTCCGGTGCCTCCCGCATCTTCGAAGGCGGCATGGTCAACCAGACCGTGGTGGAGATGGAGCGCGGCTTCCTCTTCATCATGTCCGTCTCCGACGGTTCCTCCCTGGCCGTCCTGGCCCACCCCGACTGCGACATCGGTCTCGTGGGCTACGAGATGGCGCTCCTTGTCGACCGCGCGGGCAGTGTCCTCACCCCGGACCTGCGTGCCGAATTGCAAGGAAGTCTGCTCAACTGATCACGACCGACCTTTCCGAACCGACTGACCGAAACGCCCGTCCGACGTACGCTCAACCGACCGACCTCGTCGGGCCGATCGAACCTCCCACCGGCCCCGCGACACGACAACCGTTGTCCCGCCCGGAGGACTCATGACCCCGCCCCATTCGCTCGGCCCGTACGGCGCCTACCAGGACGCGCCGTACGGGGACGATGGCGACCAGCCGCTGGTGCGGCCGTACGCCATGACCGGGGGCCGGACCCGGCCGCGCTACCAGCTCGCCATCGAGGCTCTGGTCAGCACCACCGCCGATCCGGCTCAGCTGGGCGGGCTGCTCCCGGAGCACCAGCGCATCTGCCATCTGTGCCGCGAGGTCAAATCCGTTGCCGAGGTATCCGCGCTGCTGGCGATACCTCTGGGAGTGGCTCGGATCCTCGTGGCCGATCTGGCGGAGGCGGGCATGGTGGCGATCCACCAGCCCGGCGGCGCCGACGAGGCCGGCGGTACGCCGGATGTGACTTTGCTCGAAAGGGTGCTCAGTGGACTTCGCAAGCTCTAATGGCGGAGCGGCCCGCTCCACCACCTCCGCGAAGATCGTGGTGGCGGGCGGCTTCGGCGTGGGCAAGACCACGTTCGTCGGCGCGGTCTCGGAGATCAATCCGCTGCGCACCGAAGCCGTGATGACCTCCGCCTCGGCGGGGATCGACGACCTCACGCACGCCCCGGACAAGACCACGACGACCGTGGCGATGGACTTCGGCCGGATCACCCTGGACCAGGACCTGATCCTGTACCTCTTCGGTACGCCGGGACAGGACCGCTTCTGGTTCATGTGGGACGACCTCGTCCGCGGCGCCATCGGCGCGGTCGTGCTCGTGGACACACGGCGGCTGGCCGATTGTTTCCCCGCGGTCGACTATTTCGAGAATTCGGGCCTTCCGTTCGTGATCGCCCTCAACGGATTCGACGGGCATCAGCCGTACACCCCCGAAGAAGTCCGCGAGGCGTTGCAGATCGGGCCGGACGCACCGATCATCACCACCGACGCCCGCCACCGCAGCGAGGCCAAGAGCGCGCTGATCACACTGGTGGAGCACGCCCTTATGGCCCGGCTCAAGTAGCCGTCGGGGGGCGGGAGTTGATCGATCGGCGGGCCGTGTCCTTTGACACGGCCCGCCGCTGTGTTCATAACGTTTCGACAGAGAATTGTTCAGCGGTCAACACCCGACGCATCCGGGTGGCTTCGCTGTGCGCACAATCACCCGGCGTTTTGTGGGAAATCAGGGGCGATGCACCAATTATCTCGCCCTTTTGCCCGCCGGAACGGCCTCCACCGGGTGTTTGGAATGCTCGCCCCTGACGTGCTGCAATTCCCTGAACTGCCGAGTAGTAACGGCTCTGGAAGTCCCCGGCACACCCCTGGGTGCCGACGCCGAGAGGTTGTTGGTCGAGTGAGGCGAAGCAAGCCCGGTCCCGCGTCGCATCAAGCGGCACGAGGCAACTTCACCCCAGCGTCGCGCCCCGCGGCGTCCACCGTCGATGTGCCGGACATCGCCCCGGCGAGTCGTAGCCGGCTGTCCCCCCGCAACTGGCGCGTGCCCACCAGGCTGAACGCGATCCTGCTCATCCCCGTGCTCGTCGGACTGGTCTTCGGCGGTTTCCAGGTGAAAGGCTCCGTCGACACCTGGCGCGAGGCGCAGGACGCCGAACGGACGGCGCGTCTCGTCAGGGCGGCGGAAACCTACGGTCACGCTCTCCTTGACGAGCGTGACCGTACCGCGGTTCCACTTCTGAGCGGGGATCGTGACAGCAAGATCGTCACCGACGCGCGTTCCACGACCGACAACGCCCGCAAGGACTTCGAAGCGGCCGTCGCGGACATGCCGGACCGCCCCGGCCTCCAACGGCGGCTCAAGGCCTTCCGCGACGCCCAGGGCAACCTCACCAAGCTCCGCCAGGCCGCCTACACCTCTGCGCTGCCCGCCGTGCAGACCGAAGAGGGCTATGTCCGGGTCCAGCACCCGCTGATGGAGTTCGCCAACGAACTGGGTCTCGGCACCGGCAACATCACCAGCTACGGCCGTACGGTCTACGCAATATCCCTGGCCAAGGGTGCTGAATCGCTTCAGCGCTCCATCGGCGCCCACCTCCTGGTGAAGCCCGGCCCGGCCGCCAAGGACCGCAGCGCCCAGGTCACCGCCTTCACCTCGTACGCGTACCTGGAGAACATCGCCCTCGCCGAGTACGTCTCCGGCGGCACCGCCCAGGACCAGACGGCCCTGCGCAAGGCGATGGCCGCCGCGCAGGCCGAGGGCAAGAAGCAGGTCGCCCAGGCCAAGCAGCAGGCCGAGGCCGCGGGCGTGCCGTTCGTCACGCCGCCGCCCATGAAGGACATGGTCACCGCCATCGGCCGGGGCACGGGTGCCAAGGACCTCAAGCCGGATGGCATCACGCCGGAGAGCTGGTTCGCCACCGCGACGGGCAAGTTCGACGCCTACCGATCGGTCGAGACGGACCTGATCGACAAGGCCGTGAACGAGGCCGCGCAGATCTCCGACGACGCCAAACGGGACGCCGTTGTCAACGGCGCCATCGTGCTCGTCGCCCTGCTCACCGCGTTCATCATCGCCGGGCTGATGGCCCGCTCGATGAGCCGCAGCATGCGCCGGCTGCGCACCGCCGCCTTCGACGTCGCCGAGCAGCGCCTGCCGATGCTGGTCGACCAGCTCTCCCGTACGGATCCTGGCCGCGTGGACACCCGGGTCAAGCCGATCCCGATCACCAGCCAGGACGAGATCGGCGAGGTCGCCCGCGCCTTCGACCAGGTGCACCGCGAGGCTGTCCGGCTCGCCGCCGAGCAGGCACTGCTTCGGGGCAACGTCAACGCGATCTTCACCAACCTCTCCCGCCGGAACCAGGGCCTCATCGAGGGCCAGCTCACCCTGATCACGGAGCTGGAGAACAACGAGGCCGACCCGGACCAGCTCGAGAGCCTCTTCCGCCTGGACCACCTGGCGACCCGTATGCGACGCAACGGCGAGAACCTCCTCGTCCTCGCCGGCGAGGAGCCCGGCCGCCGCTGGAACCAGCCCGTCCCGCTGGTGGACGTGCTCCGTGCCGCGACCTCCGAGGTGGAGGCGTACGAGCGCATCGAGATCACCGGCGTACCGGAGAGCGAGATCCACGGCACCGCCGTGACCGATCTCGTGCACCTCCTCGCCGAACTGCTGGAGAACGCCACCACGTTCTCCTCGCCGCAGACCAAGGTGCGGGTCACCGCGACCCGGCTGCCCGACGGCCGCGTGATGATCGAGATCCACGACAAGGGCATCGGCCTGACCGCCGAGGACTTCGCGGACATCAACCACAAGCTGGCGAACCCGCCGACCGTGGATGCCGCGATCTCCCAGCGCATGGGTCTGTTCGTGGTCGGCCGACTGGCCGACCGGCACGGCATCCGCGTCCAGCTCCGTCCCTCCGGCGAACAGGCCGGTACGACGTCGCTCGTGATGCTTCCGGAGGCGATCACCCACGGTGGCGGCGGCGAGGAGATACCCGAGGACGACTTCACGGTCTCGCGGATCATGCCGGAGCAGGACCGGTCCTCGTTCAACGGCGTCCACCAGGCCCCCCTGCGCACCGCCGCCGAGCTGGGCTTCGACGACAGCCGCTACGAGGTTCCGGACGACGCCCGCGAGCTCGACCCGGTGGGCCGCTCGCTGATGCGCGAGGAGCGGCGGGCCCAGCTCGAGGCCCAGGCCGCAGACCGCTTCCAGGAGGACCGGGACCGGAACGGCTACCGCGACGAGCCGCAGGGCTACGACACCGCCGAGTTCCCCCGGGCCGCCTATCCGGAATCCCGATACCAGAGCCCGGCATACCCGGAGCAGGACTACCGGGAGCCGGCATACGACGAGCCATCGGAGAACGGACACGGTACGTATCCCCAGTACGACGCCCCGTCCCCGCAAACCGACTGGGGTGCCCCCGCCTCCTACGAGCCGCGCCACAACGCGGGCTACGGAGCGGAATCGGAATCCCAGGCGGCTCCCGCGGAAGCGTCCGAACGCGTAGGCTTCGACCGTCCGGGACCCACTTCGAGCGGCACCCACTCCACGACCGGCGCCGGCCTGCCGCGCCGCGAGAAGGCGTGGCAGCCCCACGAGGAGGCGGAGCGGACCCAGCAGGTCCCGCAGGCCCGCGGCATCCCGCAGGACCGGCAGGACAGGCAGGACGACAGTGGCGACTGGCGCTCGGCCAACGACGACCGCTGGCGGCGCGCCGAGCAGCTCCGCGACCCGAAGGCCGGCGGAGTCACTCCGTCCGGACTCCCCCGGCGGGTGCCCAAGGCCAACCTGGTCGAGGGAACCGCAGAGCAGACCCCGCAGGGCGGCCCTCAGGTCTCCCGCGCTCCCGAGGACGTCCGCGGCAGGTTGAGCAACCTGCGGCGGGGTGTCCAGCGGGGACGCAACGCAGGGATGAACACAGGCGGCCAGGGCTACGGCCCCGGCGGTAGCACCTACGATCAGGAGCGTTAGTGTGAGCCCGATGAGCCAGGCGGCGCAGAACCTGAACTGGTTGATCACCAACTTCGTGGACAACACCCCGGGGGTGTCGCACACGGTGGTGGTCTCCGCCGACGGACTCCTTCTCGCGATGTCCGAAGGGTTCCCGCGCGATCGCGCGGACCAGCTTGCGGCCGTGGCTTCCGGCCTGACTTCGCTGACGGCCGGCGCCTCCCGCATCTTCGAAGGCGGATCGGTCAACCAGACCGTGGTGGAGATGGAGCGCGGCTTCCTCTTCATCATGTCCGTCTCCGACGGTTCCTCCCTGGCCGTCCTCGCCCACCCCGAGTGCGACATCGGCCTCGTTGGTTACGAGATGGCCCTTCTTGTCGATCGTGCCGGCAGCGTCCTCACGCCGGACCTGCGAGCGGAACTGCAAGGAAGCCTGCTCAACTAGCAGACACGCCGTGCGTTTCGCGCCACCGCGCCATAGGGTGCGGTGGCGCGGATCCTCAAGCGGGACCGGCACAACGGAAGTTGGAGGAGGAGAATCGTGGCAACACCCCCAAGCGGCTACCCGTACGGCGGTGGTCAGCAGCCTCATCAGCAGGGTGGTGAGCAGCCCAACCGCTTCAACTTCCCCTCCACGCCGAGCCGTCAAGGACCGCCGCATCGCCAGCAGCCGGGAACGTACGACCCGTACGAGCCGCCGCCGCCCCGGATCCAGCCGGTGCAGCCGCAGCACCCCGCGGCACAGCCCGCTCCGGCGGGCGGCGGCTCCAACCCGCTGGTGCGTCCTTACGCGATGACCGGAGGCCGCACCCGGCCGCGCTATCAGCTCGCGATCGAGGCGCTGGTGCACACCACAGCCGCACCCTCACAGCTCCAGGGGCAGCTTCCGGAGCACCAGCGCATCTGCCACCTCTGCCGGGAGATCAAGTCGGTCGCCGAGATCTCCGCCCTGCTCACCATCCCCCTCGGCGTCGCCCGTATCCTCGTCGCCGACCTGGCCGAGGCCGGGCTCGTCGCCATCCACCAGCCCGGCGGCGATGCGGCCGCCGGCGGACAGCCAGACGTGACACTGCTCGAAAGGGTGCTCAGTGGACTTCGGAAGCTCTAGCGGTGCAGCCCGCTCCACCACCTCCGCGAAGATCGTGGTGGCGGGCGGCTTCGGCGTGGGCAAGACCACGTTCGTCGGCGCGGTCTCGGAGATCAATCCACTGCGCACCGAAGCCGTCATGACCTCCGCCTCGGCGGGCATCGACGACCTCACGCACGCCCCGGACAAGACCACGACGACCGTGGCGATGGACTTCGGCCGGATCACCCTGGACCAGGACCTGATCCTGTACCTCTTCGGTACGCCGGGACAGGACCGCTTCTGGTTCATGTGGGACGACCTCGTCCGCGGCGCCATCGGCGCGGTCGTGCTGGTCGACACCCGGCGGCTCGCGGACTGTTTCCCCGCGGTCGACTATTTCGAGAACAGCGGACTGCCCTTCGTGATCGCCCTCAACGGATTCGACGGGCATCAGCCGTACACCCCCGAAGAAGTCCGCGAGGCGCTGCAGATCGGGCCGGACGCACCGATCATCACCACCGACGCCCGCCACCGCAGCGAGGCCAAGAGCGCGCTGATCACACTGGTGGAACACGCCCTGATGGCGCGGCTGCGCTAGTTGTACTGGCCGGGGGCGTTGGTCAACCTGGTGATGGGTGCCACTCATAGCGCTCGGCCGCCCGGGCGACCGGCCACCCGTCATCAACAATCAGACGCGCCAGGCGAAGACGGGCACGAGGCGTCGAAGCAGCATTTGCGTGAGGCACGAAGGCCTCCTGGTCGGCGGAGAGGTTCCTCGACAGCTCCACTCCGCAACCGGAGGCCTTCGCCATTCCACACATTCAGACCGTGCCGTCGCACAAACTCGACCAACCTGCCCGAGCAGTACGGCCAGTGCCGCCCCCGCCACTGCGTTCTGTCTCTTCGTCCGGCGTGGGAACACCTGGCCACGAACGCCGAAATCCCCCTGCAACTTCTCCGACTGCAGGGGGATTTCGGCGTTCGTGGCGGGTGTCCCGGCGGCGACGCGCTCAGCGCCGCGCTGCGGGCGCGGCGTCAGCGCTGCCAGCTGTGCGGCGCACGGAAGCCCGACTGGCGCTCCAGACGCCGCCAGCGTGCCGTGGAGCGGTGATTGCGGGCCGCGACCACCCCGCGGTGATGACCGCCGCCGACGGCGCGGGCGAGGAGGACCGCGGTGAGCGCGGCCAGCTCCTCGGGCTCGGCGTGGCCCTTCTCGACGCGAAGGAAGTTCTCTGAACTCATGGGATTCTCCGTGCCTTTCGTGGGCCGCGTCACTGCGGTGGGTTGCCGTGCTTGCGGGACGGCAGGTCGGCGTGTTTGGTGCGGAGCATGGCCAGTGAGCCGATGAGGACGGCGCGGGTCTCGGTGGGGTCGATGACATCGTCGACCAGACCGCGTTCGGCCGCGTAGTACGGATGCATCAACTCGGCCTTGTACTCCTTGACCATCCGCGCACGCATGGCCTCGGGATCATCGGCCTCGGCGATCTGCTTGCGGAAAATGACATTGGCCGCACCATCGGCCCCCATCACCGCGATCTCGTTCGTCGGCCACGCATACGTCAGATCCGCCCCGATCGACTGCGAATCCATCACGATGTACGCCCCGCCGTACGCCTTCCGCAAAATCAACGAGATCCGCGGCACCGTCGCATTGCAGTACGCATACAACAACTTCGCCCCGTGCCGGATGATCCCCCCGTGCTCCTGATCCACACCAGGAAGGAACCCCGGCACATCCAGCAACGTCACAATCGGAATATTGAACGCATCACACATCTGCACAAACCGAGCCGCCTTCTCCGACGCCTCGATGTCCAGCACCCCCGCCAACGTCTGCGGCTGGTTCGCGATGACCCCCACCACCTGACCATCCAGACGCGTCAACGCGCAGATGATGTTCCGCGCCCACCGCTCATGAACCTCCAGATACTCACCGTCATCGACGATCTCCTCGATCACCTGCCGCATGTCATACGGCCGGTTACCGTCGGCGGGCACCAGATCCAACAACGCCTCCGACCGCCGGTCCACCGGGTCCTCGCACACCGACGACGGAGGATTCTCCCGATTGTTCGACGGCAGCAACGAGATCAGATAACGCACCTCCGCCAGACACGTCTCCTCGTCGTCATACGCGAAGTGACACACCCCCGAGGTCTCGGCATGCACATCCGCACCCCCCAGACCGTTCTGGCTGATCTCCTCACCCGTCACCGCCCGCACCACATCCGGCCCGGTGATGAACATCTGCGAGGTCTCCCGCACCATGAACACAAAGTCCGTCAACGCCGGCGAATAGGCAGCACCCCCCGCACACGGACCCAACATCACCGAAATCTGCGGAATCACCCCCGACGCACGGGTGTTGCGCTGAAAAATCCCCCCGTACCCCGCCAGCGCCGAAACACCCTCCTGGATCCGCGCCCCCGCACCATCGTTCAACGAAACCAACGGCGCACCCGCCGAGATCGCCATATCCATGATCTTGTGAATCTTCGTGGCATGCGCCTCACCCAACGCCCCACCGAAGATCCGGAAATCATGCGCATACACGAAGACCGTCCGGCCCTCGACGGCCCCCCACCCGGTCACCACACCATCGGTGTACGGCTTCTTCGCCTCCAGACCGAACCCCGTCGCACGATGCCGCCGCAACGGCTCCACCTCATGGAAGGAGCCCTCGTCCAGCAACACCTCGATCCGCTCACGAACCGTCAACTTCCCCTTGGCCTTCTGAGCCTCGGTCGCACGATCACTCGGCCCACGCAGAGCCAGCTCACGGATCGCGTGCAGCTCGGCCACTCGCCCACGGGCATCGCTCGCCCCGGTGGGCGACTCGTCGAGAAGGGTCATGTAACGACCCTACGAAAAGAGGGCCCGAAATCGGCCCGTTGACTTCTAACAGTCTCCCCAGGGTTTTCCTGGAACCCTTGGACAGAACCGCCACCGTAGACCTGAGTAGCTACGACTCAGGCGGCTCTGCGCTGTACACATCCCACAAATGTGGTGCGCCATGCCCACTGCGTTCATGCAGTGGAGACCGTACAGCCATGCGTGTGGCCTGCCTACAGCCGGGACGCGTGCGCCACCACACACCCGTAATGTTGATTCATCAACCACATTCCCCTATAGTGGGCTGCGCTAGTTGAAGCTTAAACCACTGCTCCACTGCCAGGAGGAAGCCATGGCTCTGTTCAACCGGAAGAGCGCAGACGTCCCGACCGCGGGTTCCGCCGCAACGGCCGCCCCCGACGCGGCACTCGCCGCGCTCACCGGGGACTACACCATCGACCCGGCGCACAGCAGCCTCGGCTTCACCGTCCGCCACGCCATGGTCACCAACGTCCGGGGCACCTTCGGCGACTTCGAGGGCACCCTCTCGCTGAACGGCACCGACGTCTCCCGGTCCCGCGCCTCCATCGACGTCCGCATCGCCGGCGTCGACACCGGCATCGCCGACCGCGACGGCCATCTGCGCAGCGGCGACTTCTTCGACGCCGAGAAGTTCCCCCTGATGACCTTCCGCTCCACCGCCGCGGAGCACGTGGGCGGCGACACGTACCGGATCACCGGAGACCTGACGATCAAGGACGTCACGCGTCCGCTCAGCATCGACCTGGAGTTCAACGGCTCCGCCACCGACGTCTACGGCAACGAGCGCGTCGGTTTCGAGGGCCGCGCCGACATCCTCCGCTCCGACTGGGGACTCACCTGGAACGCCGCTCTGGAGACGGGCGGCGTCATGGTCAGCGACAAGGTCAAGCTGACCTTCGACATCTCCGCCGTCAAGTCCGCACCGCAGGCGGCGTGAGCCCACGCACGGGCGTCCGGCGACCCGCCGCTGTTCGGCACGGCGCCCCGGACGGGGTCTCCCTCCCCGGCCGGGGCGCCGTGCATTCGCCTTCCCGGCCCTGACCGCGGGCTACTCCTGCGGTTCGATGCCCGCCCGCAGCAGCCCGTAGGTGTACGCGTCCTCCAGCGCCTGCCAGGACGCGGCGATCACGTTGTCCCCGACTCCGACCGTCGACCACTCGCCGCGGCCGTCGGTCGTGGAGACCAGCACCCGGGTCGTGGACTCCGTGCCGTGCTTGCCCTCCAGGATCCGGACTTTGTAGTCGACCAGCTCCAGTTTCGCGAGCTGCGGATAGATCCGCTCCAGCCCGACGCGCAGCGCCCTGTCGAGGGCATTGACCGGGCCGTTGCCCTCGGCCGTGGCAACGATCCGCTCGCCCTTGGCCCACAGCTTCACCGTGGCCTCGTTGGCGTGCGTCCCGTCCGGGCGGGTCTCGACGATCCCCCGCCAGGACTCGATGCGGAAGTAGCGCCGGGCACGGCCCTCGACCTCCTCGCGGAGCAGCAGTTCGAAGGACGCGTCGGCGGCCTCGTAGGTGTAGCCCGCGAGTTCACGCTCCTTGACGCGCTCCACGACCCGGCCGACCAGTTCCCGGTCCCCGCCGAGATCCACCCCCAGTTCCCTGCCCTTGAGTTCGACGGAGGCGCGGCCTGCCATGTCGGAGACCAGCATCCGCATGGTGTTGCCGACCCTCTCGGGGTCGATGTGCTGGTACAGGTCCGGGTCGACCTTGATGGCGGAGGCGTGCAGTCCGGCCTTGTGAGCGAAGGCGGAGACACCCACGTAGGGCTCGTGCGTGGAGGGGGTGAGGTTGACGACCTCGGCGATGGCGTGCGAGATCCGGGTCATCTCCGCCAGAGCGCCCTGGGGCAGCACATGGCGCCCGTATTTGAGCTGGAGCGCGGCGACGACGGGGAAGAGGTTGGCATTGCCCACCCGCTCGCCGTAGCCGTTGGCCGTGCACTGGACGTGGGTGGCACCGGCGTCGACCGCGGCGAGCGTGTTGGCGACGGCGCAGCCGGTGTCGTCCTGAGCGTGGATGCCAAGGCGTGCGCCGGTGTCCGCCAGCACGGTGGCAACGACGGCCTGTACCTGCGCGGGCAGCATGCCGCCGTTGGTGTCGCAGAGCACCACGACGTCCGCCCCCGCCTCGGACGCGGCGCGTACGACCTCCTTCGCGTACGCCGGGTTGGCCCGGTAGCCGTCGAAGAAGTGCTCGCAGTCGACGAAGACCCGGCGGTCCTGTGAGCGGAGGTGGGCGACGGTGTCGCGCACCATCGCCAGGTTCTCCTCCAGCGTGGTGCGCAGGGCCAGGTCCACATGACGGTCGTGTGCCTTGGCGACCAGCGTGATCACCGGGGCTCCCGAGTCCAGCAGGGCGCGAACCTGCGGATCGTCGGCGGCGGGCACCCCCGCGCGACGGGTCGCCCCGAAGGCCACGAGCTGGGCGTGCTTGAAGTCGATCTCGGCCCGGGCACGGGCGAAGAACTCCGTGTCCCGGGGGTTCGCACCGGGCCAGCCGCCCTCGATGAAGCCCACGCCGAAGTCGTCCAGGTGCCGGGCAATGGTCAGTTTGTCCGCGACGGTGAGGTTGATGCCCTCCCGCTGGGCGCCGTCGCGCAGCGTGGTGTCGAAGACGTGGAAGTCGTCCCCGGGAGAAGAGGGACCGTTTGCGTCCGTCATGCTGCTATGACTCCTGTTGGATCTCGGTCTACCTGGGACCCCCGGAAGTGAACCACGGGGGATCCGGCTCCACCGTCCCTCTGGCTCCTCGCGCTCCGCGTCCGGCACGAGTGGGCCGGAAAACGAAAAAACCCCTCGCGGGTGCGAGAGGTCTGCGCGCGGGTCATAGGACACGGTGCCCGCTCCGTATCGGGTCTACGGTGCGGTCACTGCGGACCGGCGCGCCCTGCCAATAATCATGGCGAACGAGAGCACGCGGGCATTCTTGCACGGAATACGCTCACGACGAGACAAGGTCTCACGATGTGGGCAGCGCATGGCGGTCCCCGGCCCCCATACGACGAGCCCACGCGACGAGGGCCGCGCCCCGACGCGTATCCGTCGTGGCGCGGCCCGGTGCTGCCGGTACGGGCGGACGTCAGCCGCCCAGCGGGTGCATCCAGCCGTGCGTGTCGGGGGCCTGGCCCATCTGGATGTCCAGCAGCGCCTTGCGCAGCTTCATGGTGACCTCGCCCGGCTCCCCGTCGGCCACGGCCCAGTTCCCCTTGGCGGACTTGACCGACCCGACGGGGGTGATCGCGGCTGCCGTGCCGCAGGCGAAGACCTCGGTCAGCGAGCCGTCGGCGTTGCCCTGGCGCCAGTCGTCGACGGAGATCCGCCCCTCGGACACCTCGTAGCCCAAGTCTCCGGCGATTCGCAGCAGCGAGGCGCGGGTGATGCCGGGCAGCAGTGAACCGGACAGCTCCGGCGTCACGATCCGGCGCTTCCCGTCCTCCGCCCCGTACACGAAGTACAGGTTCATCCCGCCCATCTCCTCGATCCAGCGGCGCTCGATCGCATCCAGCCAGACCACCTGGTCGCAGCCCTTCTCGGCGGCTTGCGCCTGGGCGACGAGGGACGCGGCGTAGTTGCCACCCGCCTTCGCGGCTCCCGTTCCGCCGGGCGCGGCGCGGACGTACTCCTCCGAGAGCCAGACAGAGACCGGCTTCACACCGCCGGGGAAGTACGCGCCCGCGGGAGAGGCGATGACCATGAAGAGGTACTCGTTGGCGGGCCGCACCCCGAGCCCGACCTCGGTGGCGAACAGGAACGGCCGCAGGTAGAGCGACTGCTCGCCCTCGCTCGGCACCCATGCCCTGTCCTGGGTGACCAGGGCGTCGCAGGCCGCGATGAAGGTCTCGACCGGCAGTTCCGGCATGGCCAGACGGCGGGCCGACGCCTGGAACCGCTTGGCGTTCTCCTCCGGCCGGAAGGTGGCGACACTGCCGTCGGGCTGCCGGTACGCCTTGAGCCCCTCGAAGATCGTCTGTGCGTAGTGCAGCGTCATGTTGGCGGGGTCGATCGAGAGCGGGGCGTAGGGCACGAGCTGGGCGTCGTGCCAGCCGCGTCCCTCGGTCCACTTGATCGTCACCATGTTGTCGGTGAAGTGCCGGCCGAAGCCGGGGTTGGCCAGGATCGCCTCGCGCTCCGCGTCGGAGAGCGGGTGGGCCGATGGCTTGAACTCGATCGAGGGGGTCGTCATGTCTGCTCTGTCCTTCACCGTGAGGTCGTGGCGGACCGCGCGCTCCGCCTTCGCCGTGGCGTGCCGCCTCAGGCGATGCTAGGACGTCCGAGCTTCTCTCCGGGATGCGGCCCTCGTCCGATTATCGCGAATCGTGCCGCAAGGGGAGAATACGGGTCCGGCGGGCTTGGCAGTTGCGGTCCAGCGTTGATGGTCGCACCCGGCACCGCCGTTGTCAGCGGGCCGGGCCGTCGGCGTGGAGCTCCCCCGGCTACCGCAAGGAGGCGCCCCCACCCCCGCTACCACTGGGAGGTGCGCCCCCTCCCGGCCGCCGCTGAGAGGTGCCCAGGGACGGCTGGTCGGGTTCGCGGGATGTGCGAGTGCGTGGGCAGCGGTGCGGCGTCCGCCCGGAAGGGCGGATGTGGCGCCACGCGCGCCGAGGGACGGGATGTGGGGTCCCGAAGGGCGGGAGTACTGTCGCCGCGGGCGGGCCTGGGCGGCTCCCCGGCGGTGGCCGGAATGATCAGCCGGATACGCGAGCGGCCAGGGCGTCACCGATTGCGTCCGTGGTGCGCGGCGTGTCGCCCCGCTCCGAGAGGTCCGCGGCGACGGCCGCCTCGATGCGGGCGGCCTCCTCCGCGTAGCCGAGGTGCTGGAGCAGCAGCGCGACGGAGAGGATCGTCGCCGTCGGATCCGCCTTGCCCTGGCCCGCGATGTCGGGCGCGGAGCCGTGGACCGGCTCGAACATCGACGGGAACGCGCGAGTGGGGTTGATGTTGCCGGAGGCCGCGAGGCCGATGCCGCCGGTGACGGCGGCGGCGAGGTCGGTCAGGATGTCGCCGAAGAGGTTGTCGGTGACGATCACGTCGAACCGCTCGGGCTGCGTGACGAAGAAGATCGTCGCCGCGTCCACGTGCAGGTAATCGGTGGTGACCTCGGGGTACTCCTCGCCGACCGCGTCGAAGATCCGCTTCCAGAGGTGGCCGGCGTGGACGAGGACGTTGTTCTTGTGAACGAGCGTCAGCTTCTTGCGGGGACGCGCCTGGGCCCGCTCGTACGCGTCCCGCACCACCCGCTCCACGCCGTACGCCGTGTTGAGGCTGACCTCGGTCGCGACCTCCGCGGGCGTACCGGTGCGCAGGGAACCGCCGTTGCCCACGTACGGGCCCTCGGTGCCCTCGCGGACGACGACGAAGTCGATGTCCGGGCGCCCCGCCAGCGGGGTGGCGGTGTTCGGGAACAGCTTCGACGGGCGCAGATTGATGAAGTGGTCGAAGGCGAACCGGAGTTTGAGCAGCAGGCCGCGCTCGAGCACACCCGACGGCACGGACGGGTCACCGATCGCGCCGAGCAGGATCGCGTCGTGGCCCGCGAGGGACTCCAGCTCCCGGTCCGGGAGGGTCTCGCCCGTGGCGTGCCAGCGCCGGGCGCCCAGGTCGTAGGTCTTGGTCTCCAGCTTCACATCCTGCGGGAGGACGGCGGAGAGGACCTTGAGGCCCTCGGCCACGACTTCCTGGCCGATGCCGTCACCCGGAATCACTGCGAGATCGATGCTGCGAGACATGGTCGCACCCTACTCCGCGTCCCATGGTCCGACACTTCATGTCCGCCATCCGGACATGCCGGACCGCGGACGAACTCTGTTCACCTGGCGGATAGCCGGGAGTTGAAAGTTACGGGCACGTTGTTCGGCATGACTGATACCCCACGTGTCGGCATCCCGGAGCACCTCCAGAACCGGATGAGCATGCCGGAACAGCACGAGTACCTGCGCTCGAAGCTGTCGCGCCGCAAGGCGCTGGTGGGCGGCGCGGCCACCGCGGGGACGGCGGGCGGCCTCGGCCTCCTCGCGGGTTCCACGGGCACCGCCCACGGCAATCCGTCACCCACACTGGTCACCGCACGTGCTGCCGCCGAGGTCGACGGCGCGCTGGTGGCCCCCTTCGGACGCCATCTGGCCTTCGGAGCCGACCCCAGAACACAGATGCGGATCTCCTGGCAGGTGCCGTTCGCGGTCAAGCGGCCGTACCTGCGCGTGGGTTTGACGCCCTGGGAACTCAGCCGCAAGGTCGAGGCGGAGGTGCGGGATCTGCACACCCCGTCACTGTCGACGAAGCGCCCGCCCGTCGACCAGTACTACCTCCACTCGGCGCTGGATGGGCTGCGCCCGGGGACGACGTACTACTACGGCGTCGGGCACGACGGATTCGACCCGACCGAGGCGAGCCGGCTCTCCAGCATCGGATCGTTCCGCACGGCCCCGGCGAAGGCGGAGAAGTTCGTCTTCACGGCCTTCGGCGACCAGGGCGTGAGCTACGACGCCCTCGCCAACGACCAGTTGATTCTTGGCCAGAACCCGTCCTTCCATCTGCACGCGGGCGACATCTGCTACGCGGACTCCTCGGGGCAGGGCAAGGAGTCCGACACCTACGACGCCCGCGTCTGGGACCAGTTCCTCGCGCAGACGGAGTCGGTGGCGGCGAGCGTGCCGTGGATGGTGACCACCGGCAATCACGACATGGAGGCCTGGTACTCCCCCAACGGCTACGGCGGCCAGTCCGCCCGCTGGTCCCTCCCGAAGAACGGCCCCGACCCCGCACAGGCACCGGGCGTCTACTCCTTCACCAACGGGAACGTGGGCGTGGTCGCGCTCGACGCGAACGACGTCAGTTACGAGATCCCGGCCAACCAGGGCTACACCGACGGCAAGCAGACCGACTGGCTGGACAAGCGCCTGAGGTCACTGCGGGCCGACCCCGACCTCGACTTCATCGTGGTCTTCTTCCACCACTGCGCGTACTCCACGAGCACGCACGCCTCGGACGGCGGGGTGCGCGACGCGTGGGGGCACCTCTTCGAGAAGCACCAGGTCGACCTGGTCATCAACGGCCACAACCACGTCTACGAGCGCACCGACGCCGTCAAGGGCGGCGAGGTCGGCAAGCCGCTGCCGATCGGCGCCACGACGGACCCGACCCGCGACGGCATCGTCTACGTGACGGCGGGCGGCGGGGGCAAGGACCTCTACGGCTTCGGGCCGGGCGTAAAGGACAGCTACGAGGGCCATGTCCACGACCACGACCACATCCTGACGTTCCACTGGACGAAGCCGCGGCTGCCGGACCCGGACACGGTGGAGTGGTCACGCGTGCGCTACACCGGCTTCTCGTTCCTGGCGGTGGAGGCAGAGCCGGGCAACCGCCCGCGGCTGAAGGTCACGGCGCTGGCGGAGAGCGGCGAGCGCATCGACGCGTTCGAGATCGTGCGGCCGGGCAGCTAGTGCCGCCTCCGCCGAGGTTTGCCGGGTGGCGAGGTGTACCTGGTGCGGTCGGATGCAGGGCGCCGGATCGGCTCGTAGTGGGCCCGCTGGCTGGTCCGGCAACGCAGCGGACGGCCGTGCCAGGGCGGCGAGCGGGGCAAACCCCGACGGGGGGCCACCCTGGTCGCGGCCCGTGCTCACTGTGGCAGGTCAGTGCCCGGTGGACCCGCCGTTGTCCCGGCGGTCCAGCGCTCGCTGAAGGGCGGCGGCGGCGTTCTTCCGGGCGACGGCGTCGGCGTTGCGGGCGGCGGAGTGGCGGACCTTGCGGATGGTCTCGTTCATGGGTGCACGTCTCCAATAACAGGGCGAGGAAGGTCCCCGAGATTGCTGATCGGGACGCCGGAGGGGCGGGGGGCGTCGGCTCAGCAGGGGTCACCTGCGACGGAGCACTGGCCCTCATCCGCCGATCGCTGGATCGAGCGAGACGTTCGGCTTCTACAAAAGTAAGCGAGGTGGCCGCCGCTGTCTGCACAAATACTTGGGCTTCCTACTATCTGAGACGCCCAGGGCGAACATCACACGTGTGGGTGAGCCCAACGCGCGCCGAGCAAGGTCATCGGTGCGGACCGGGCGCCGCGGCGGGGCGGAGCGGGGCGACGGAGGTGTCCGGGTGTCCGGGTGTCCGGGTGTCCGGGGACGGAGGTGTCCGGCGGGAACCCGAGCGCAGCCATCACGGCGGCCCCGGCGGACCGGCCGTGCGGCCTGACCTGTCTGCGTGCGTCGGCGGACGGCGACCCGTAAAGGGTCAGCGCAACGCTCCCGAGGGAGACGGCCGGTCTTACGGCATCGTCGGTCGGCCCGTTCCCGATGCTGTCAACCGGCACCGTGCGGCCGGGCACCACGCCGCTGCCCGCATCACGCGGTTCAGTCAGCACTGACCGGCATGGCGGGGAATGGTTGTCCATCTTCCCCATCACCGCCGCAACCGCCCCCGCTCCGGGTACGGAAGGACGAACCGCCCCCGCCCGGAAGCGATTCCGGAACGGGGGCGGCGGGGTGTCCGAAGACCACAGGTCTGTGACGAGGAGTCAGCCCATGTGCGGGTAGCGGTAGTCCGTCGGCGGGACCAAAGTCTCCTTGATGGAGCGGGTGGAGGTCCAGCGCATCAGGTTCTGCTTGGCGCCCGCCTTGTCGTTCGTGCCCGAAGCGCGCCCGCCGCCGAAGGGCTGCTGGCCGACGACCGCGCCGGTGGGCTTGTCGTTGATGTAGAAGTTGCCCGCGGCGAAGCGCAGCACCTCGCTGGTGTGCGCCGCGGCCGCGCGGTCCTGGGCGATGACGCAGCCGGTGAGGCCGTACGGTGAGGCCGACTCCATCTGCTGGAGCATCTCGTCGTAGCTGTCGTCCTCGTAGACGTGGACACCGAGGATCGGGCCGAAGTACTCGGTCCTGAAGATGTCGTTGTCCGGGTCCGAGGAGACGAGGACCGTCGGGCGGACGAACCAGCCCTCGCTGTCGTCGTACGTGCCGCCCGCCACGACCTCGATCGTCGGGTCGGACTTGGCCCGGTCGATCGCGGCCTTGCTCTTGGCGAAGGCGCGCTCGTCGATGACGGCGCCCATGAAGTTGGACAGGTCGGTGACATCGCCCATCCGGACGGAGTCGACCTCGGCCGCCAGCTCCTCCTTGAAGCCGCTCTCCCAGATCGAGCGCGGGACGTAAGCGCGGGATGCCGCGGAGCACTTCTGGCCCTGGTACTCGAAGGCGCCGCGGGTCATCGCGGTCTTCAGCACGGACGGGTCGGCCGACGGGTGGGCGACGATGAAGTCCTTGCCGCCGGTCTCGCCGACCAGGCGCGGGTACGTCTTGTACTTCTCGATGTTGTTGCCGACCGTCTTCCACAGGTACTGGAAGGTCCGGGTCGAACCGGTGAAGTGGATACCGGCCAGATCCGGGTGGGCCAGGGCCACCTCGGAGACGTCCTTGCCGTCACCCGTCACCAGATTGATGACGCCCTTCGGCAGACCGGCCTCCTCCAGCAGCTCCATGAGCAGCACGGCCGCGAGGGTCTGCGTCGGGGACGGCTTCCAGACCACCACATTGCCCATGAGGGCGGGGGCGGTGGGCAGGTTGCCGGCAATGGCGGTGAAGTTGAACGGGGTGATCGCGTAGACGAATCCCTCGAGCGGGCGGTGGTCGGTGCGGTTCCACACGCCCTTGGCATTCGCGACCGGCTGCTCGGCCAGGATCTGGCGTGCGAAGTGCACATTGAAGCGCCAGAAGTCGATCAGCTCGCAGGGGGTGTCGATCTCGGCCTGCTGCGCCGTCTTGCCCTGCCCCAGCATCGTCGCGGCGGCCAGCGTCTCGCGCCACGGGCCCGACAGCAGCTCGGCGGCCCTGAGGATGATCGCGGCGCGGTCGTCGAAGGACAGCGCGCGCCAGGCCGGGGCCGCGGCCAGGGCGGCGTCGATCGCGTCCTGCGCGTCCTGGTGGGTCGCGTTGGCGTACGTGCCGAGCTTGGACGCGTGGTTGTGCGGCTGTACGACGTCGAAGCGCTCGCCGCCGCCCATCCGCTTCGTGCCGCCGATCGTCATCGGCAGCTCACGCTGATTGCCCGCGAGCTCCTTCAGCCTCTTCTCGAGCCGGGCGCGCTCCGGGCTGCCGGGTGCGTAGGTGTGCACCGGCTCGTTCACCGGCGCGGGGACCTGGGTCACAGCGTCCATGGTTGGCCGTTGTCTCCTTCGATCGGTCGGTCGGGGACGGAGAGTCGGGGAACGGTGTCGGGGCGGCCTCAGCCGCGGGTGGCGAGCGAGCGGAGGAAGAAGGCGAGATTGGCCGGGCGCTCCGCGAGCCGCCTCATGAAGTATCCGTACCAGTCTGTTCCGTACGGAATGTAGACCCGCATACGGTGTCCTTCGGTCACGAGCCGCTGCTGTTCGGCCTCGCGGATGCCGTAGAGCATCTGGAATTCGTAGTCGGCCGGCTTGCGTCCGGCGCGGAAGGCGAGCTCCTGGGCGATGGCGACCATCCGCGGGTCGTGGGAGCCGATCATCGGGTAGCCCTGTCCCGCCATCAGAATCTTCAGGCAGCGGACAAAAGCCCGGTCGACGTCCCGTTTGTCCTGGTGGGCGACGGATGCGGGCTCCTTGTACGCGCCCTTCACCAGTCGCACCCTCGAGCCTTCCCCGTCGAGGGCGCGGCAGTCGTCCTCGGTGCGGAAGAGGTAGGACTGCACGACGGCGCCGGTCTGGGGGAAGCTCTTACGCAGCTCCGCCAGGATGGCGAGCGTGGAGTCGACGGTGGTGTGGTCCTCCATGTCGAGGGTCACGGTCGTCCCGGCCGCGGCGGCCGCTTCGACGACCGGGGTGACGTTGGCCAGCGCCAGGTCGTGACCGCCGGGCAGGGCCTGTCCGAAGGCGGAGAGCTTCACCGACATCTCGGCGCGTACGCCCAGGTTCTCGCGGCCGAGTGCCTCGGCGAGCGCGAGGTAGGCGTCGCGGGTGCGCAGGGCCTCGGCCGGGTCGGTGACGTCCTCGCCGAGGTGGTCGAGGGTGACCTCCAGGCCGCGTGCCGCCAGCGACCGCACGACCGCCAGCGACTCGTCGAGGTGCTCGCCGGCGATGAACCGGTCCACGACGGGGCGGGTGACCGGTGCGGCCGAAACGAGGCGGCGGATGCTGTCGCTGCGCGCGGCGGCGAGGAGCACGGGACCCAGCACGGGGCACCTCCACGATGAGGACGGACGCAGCCATTGCAGACATTTCCGCAACGACGAGGAGAACCACCGTGAAACCTAAGGATCGCTCCGCTGGGGGGCCATCGACAGCTGTCACGCATCCGTGGGACGGATCTCAGACAGATGTATGAGAATGGGTTTCGGTCACGGAATCGCGGTGGCGGCCGCGAGGACCCCGGCACCAGGACCACCTGCACGAGAACTACCGGAGCGGTGTCATGCGCGGCGACTATCAGCAGCTCGTGGACGAGATCTCGGCGGTGCTCGGCGCCCCCGCGACGCTCGAGGACCGCGACTTCGGACTCATCGCCTTCGGTGCGCACGGCAGTGCCTCGGACGACGACAGCCAGCTCACGATGGATCCCGTCCGGACCCGCTCGATCCTGCACCGCAGCTCGACCGCTGCCGTACGCGCGTGGTTCGAGGCGTTCGGCATCACCCGCGCCACCGGCCCCCTCCGCATTCCGCCGGATCCCGCCGCCGGGGTGGTCATGGGCCGCATATGTCTGCCGGTGCGCCATGGCGGTGTCGTCCACGGCTACGTCTGGCTGCTCGACGACGGCCATCTCTCGCGGCTGGAAATCGGCCGCCCCGGGGTGCCGCCCGACCCCGTGCTCGCGCAGGCCATGGACACGGCGGCACGCATCGGGGCGCTCCTCGCGGCGGAGGCCCGCGCCGGGGCCGAGGCCGGAGAGCTGCTGCTGGAGGTGCTGACCGGACCGCCGGGCGATCACGAGGCCGCCCTGTCCGAACTCCGGGGTGCGCTCGGGACCTCGGCCGACGGCCCGCTGGCCCTGGTGGCGGTGGTGCCGTGGCGGAGCGCGAGCGGTCCGGGCGGGGAGGGTTTCGCCGAGGATCCCGGCTCCGGCCTGGCCGGGCAGCCCGGCGTGGCGGCGATGTGCGTGGTGCCGGACTCCCGCGGGCCGAAGGGCACCGGGGGTGCCATGGCTCCGCTCGGCCGGCAGGCTGAGGACGCGGCTGGGGCGGGTGGCGCGGCCGAGGCGCTCGCCGTCCTCGTGCGGCTCCGGACGACGACGGTCCTCGACCCGGCGCATACGGCGGCGGAGCGGCTGCTGCGTTCGCCGCGGGCCGGAGCGGCCCGCGGAGGCAGGGGCCGCCCCGGCCACGGGGCGGCGGCAATGTCCGCGGGCGGCACGAACGGCCGGGCGGGCACGAACGACCGGGCGGGCGCGGGCACGCGCGGCGGCGAGCCGTCCGTACGGAACGGGACGGCCACCGCCCAGCGCCCGGCCGCAGAACGGGCCGCCGCGGACCGACCGGGTATCCCGGCCGATGCGGCGGCCGGGATCAGCGAGCCGCGGCGCGGCCTGACCGATCTGCCTGCCGCGTGGCGCGAAGCGGTGGCCGCGGCCCGCGTCGCCCGGGGTGACGCCCGGCTCGGCCCAGTCGCCGAATGGGCGGCGATCGGCCCGTACCGCACGCTCACCCGGCTGCCGGTCATGGGTCGGGCCGATCCTGCCGTCGCCCCGCTTCTCGAACCGGGGCGCGCGCAGCTCGCGCACACGACCGAGGTGTTCCTCGACTGCGCGGGGCAGGCGGGCCGTGCGGCGGCGGCGCTCGGGATCCACCGCCAGACGCTCTACTACCGGCTGTCGAGGGTGGAGAAGCTCACCGGGCTCGACCTGAACGTGGGCGAGGACCGCCTGCTGCTTCACATGGCGCTGAAGGCCTCCCGGATCCAGGTGGGTTGACCCGTCAGGTTTGCCCGCCGGCGAGGGGTCCACGTGCGGTCGGATGCAAGGCGCCGGATCGGCCTCGTAGTGGGTCCTACCCGGCTGATCCGGCGACGCAGCGGACGGCCGCGCCAGGGCGGCGAGCGGAGCAAACCTGGGACGCCGCGGCACTGGGCCCCGTCGTCGAAGCCCCGTCCGCCCCCGCCGAGGGCCCCGCGCCGGAACAGTGCCGGTCAGCCAGCGGAGACGGCGCGCCCGTATGCAGTACCGAGATACGGCGAAGCCCGGCGCGGTCGCGCCGGGCTTCGCTCGCACTGCTGTCGTGGCCGTGGCCCCTGTCGCCGCGCGGACGGACCTGGATCAGTCCTCCAGATTGACCGTACGGGCCGACGTGGCGCCGATCTCCTCGGCGATCTCGCCGAGCACACTCGCCGGAACGACATCGTCGACGGTCAGGACGACGAGCGCCTCGCCGCCCTGTACGTTCCGCGAGACCTGCATGCCCGCGATGTTGAGGCCGGCCTCACCCAGGATGCGGCCGACGGTGCCGACGACGCCGGGCCGGTCGGCGTAGCGCAGGAAGACCAGGTGATCGGCCACCGTGAGGTCCACATCGTGCTCGCCGACGGCAACGATCTTCTGGATGTGCTTGGGCCCGGCCAGGGTGCCGGACACGGCGACCTCCTCGCCGCCCGCGAGGGTGCCGCGGACCGTCACGACATTGCGGTGGTCGGGCGACTCCGAGCCGGTGGTCAGCCGGACCTCGACACCGCGCTCCTGCGCGAACAGCGGCGCGTTCACATACGAGACGGTCTCGTCGACGACGTCCTCGAACACGCCCTTGAGCGCGGAGAGCTCGAGCACCTTGACGTCGTACTGGGTGATCTCGCCGTAGACCTCGACATCGAGCCGGACCGCGACCTCGCCCGCCAGCGCGGTGAAGATCCGGCCGAGCTTCTCTGCAAGCGGCAGACCGGGCTTGACGTCCTCGGCGATGACACCGCCCTGGACGTTGACGGCGTCCGGCACGAGTTCACCGGCGAGCGCGAGGCGTACGGACTTGGCGACGGAGATACCCGCCTTCTCCTGGGCCTCGCCCGTGGAGGCGCCCAGGTGCGGGGTGGCCACCACATTGTCGAACTCGAACAACGGGGAGTCCGTGCACGGCTCCTTGGAGAAGACGTCCAGCCCCGCGCCCGCGATCCGGCCCTCCTTCAGCGCACTCGCCAGGGCGGCCTCGTCCACGATCCCGCCGCGCGCGGCATTGACGATCCGCACCTCGGGCTTGACCCGGCGCAACGCCTCGTCCCCGATCAGTCCGACGGTCTCCGGGGTCTTCGGGAGGTGGACGGTGATGAAGTCCGAGACCTCGAGCAGCTCGTCGAGTGACAGCAGCTTGACGCCCATCTGCGCGGCGCGCGCAGGCTGCACATACGGGTCGTACGCCACGATCTTCATGCCGAAGGCGGCCATCCGCTGGGCGACGAGCACGCCGATGCGCCCGAGTCCGACGACGCCGAGCGTCTTCTCGGCCAGCTCGACGCCGGTGTACTTGCTGCGCTTCCACTCGCCGTCCTTGAGGGCGGCATTGGCCTGCGGGATGTTGCGCGCGGTGGCGACGATCAGGCCGCAGGCGAGTTCGGCGGCGGTGACGATGTTGGAGGTCGGGGCGTTCACGACCATGACGCCGGCCTTGGTGGCGGCGGAGACGTCCACGTTGTCGAGGCCCACGCCGGCACGGGCGACGACCTTGAGCCTCTTCGCGGCGGCGATGGCCTCGGCGTCGACCTGCGTCGCGCTGCGCACAAGGATCGCGTCGACCTCGGCGATGGCGGGGATCAGTTCGGCTCGGTCCGCGCCGTTGCAGTGGCGGATCTCGAAGTCGGGGCCGAGGGCGTCGACGGTCGCGGGCGACAGCTCTTCGGCGATGAGTACGACAGGTTTCGGGCTCACGGGGTCCTCAGTCCTCACTTGTCCTTTGGGGCCCCTCCCGCACCCGAAGGGCCGCGGGGGAGGACGGCCGTCCCGACGGCCGCAGCGTGAAGGTGGCAGCCGCGTGGAAGACGCACGACGCTGTGAGCCTGACGCGCTTGTCTTTGCAGTGTATCGGCGTCCCGGGACGCGTCGTGCGCCTCCCGGGAAGGATCACTCGGTCGTGGCCCCGCCACGCTGGACACGGGGCCGCGGCAGTACCGGCTCGCTCGCCTCCGGGCGCTGGGTCCCCTGCCGACGCTCCTCGCGCCGCGCTCCGCTCGTTGCTCGCAGCGCTTGCTCTCGTCGCTGTCGGCAGCGGCGCACCCTTCGGCCCGCTCGCCTCGCCGCGGCCCCCGCGTTTCGGCTACGCGTCCTCGTTGACCCAGCTCATGAGCTTGCGCAGCTCCTTGCCCGTCGTCTCCAGCTTGTGACCGGAGTCGGCCTTCTTGTACTCGTTGTACTTGGGCAGACCGGCGTGGTACTCCTCCATCCAGGTGCGGGCGAAGCTGCCGTCCTGGATCTCGGAGAGGACCTTCTTCATCTCGGCCTTGGTCCGGTCGGTGATGATCCGCGGCCCGGTGACGTAGTCGCCCCACTCGGCGGTCTCCGAGATCGACCAGCGCATCTTCTCCAGGCCGCCCTCGTACATGAGGTCCACGATCAGCTTGAGCTCGTGGAGGCACTCGAAGTACGCGATCTCCGGCTGGTAGCCCGCCTCGACCAGGGTCTCGAAGCCTGCCTTGACCAGGGCGGACGCACCGCCGCAGAGCACGGCCTGCTCGCCGAAGAGGTCGGTCTCGGTCTCCTCGGTGAAGGTGGTCTTGATGACGCCCGCGCGGGTGCCGCCGATGCCCTTGGCGTAGGAGAGCGCCAGCGGGAAGGCGTTGCCCGAGGCGTCCTGCTCGACGGCCGCGATGCACGGCACGCCGCGTCCCTCCTCGTACTGGCGGCGGACGAGGTGGCCCGGGCCCTTGGGGGCGACCATGCACACGTCCACATGCGCCGGGGGCTTGATGAAGCCGAAACGGATGTTGAAGCCGTGGCCGAAGAACAGCGCGTCGCCGTCCTTGAGGTTGTCCTTGATGGACTCCTCGTAGACGTCGGCCTGGATCGGGTCCGGCACCAGGACCATGATCACGTCGGCCTCGGCCGCGGCCTCGGACGGGGTGGTCACGCGCAGGCCCTGCTCCTCGGCCTTCGTCCGCGACTTCGATCCCTCGGGAAGGCCGACGCGCACGTCGACACCCGAGTCGCGCAGCGACAGCGCGTGGGCGTGGCCCTGGCTGCCGAAGCCGAGAACCGCGACCTTGCGGCCCTGGATGATGGACAGGTCGGCGTCGTCGTCGTAGAAGAGCTCGGCCACTTCGGGTTTCTCCTTGATTGGGGTTGTGCGTCCCACCGTATGACGGCAGGGATCGGAGGGGATCTCGGTCTCGTTATGCGGATCGGTCGAGCGCGCGGAGCGACCGGTCGGTGATGGAGCGAGCACCACGGCCTATGGCGATCGTGCCGGACTGGACCAGTTCCTTGATCCCGTACGGCTCCAGCATCCGCAGCATGGCGTCGAGCTTGTCGCTGCTGCCGGTCGCCTCGATCGTGACGGCCTCCGGGGAGACGTCCACGGTCTTGGCGCGGAAGAGCTGGACGATCTCGATGATCTGCGAGCGTGTCTCGTTGTCGGCGCGGACCTTCACCAGGACGAGTTCCCGCTGAACGGCCGCGCTCGGCTCCAGCTCGACGATCTTCAGTACGTTGACGAGCTTGTTGAGCTGCTTGGTGACCTGCTCCAGCGGCAGCGACTCCACGTTCACGACGATGGTGATGCGGGAGATGTCGGGGTGCTCGGTGGTGCCGACCGCCAGGGAGTCGATATTGAACCCGCGGCGGGAGAACAGGGCGGTGATCCGGGCCAGGACACCGGGCTTGTTCTCCACCAGGACGGAGAGCGTGTGCTTGGACATGGGCTGCTCGAATCTCTCTGCTTGAGGGGCTCTGGTCCCGGCTGTCAGTCGTCTTCGCTGTCGCCGAAGTCGGGACGCACGCCGCGGGCGGCCATGACCTCGTCGTTGGAGGTGCCGGCTGCGACCATCGGCCAGACCATCGCGTCCTCGTGGACGATGAAGTCCACCACCACGGGACGGTCGTTGACGGCGTTGGCCTCGGCGATGACCTTGTCCAGATCGGCGGGGTCCTCACAGCGCAGCGCCACACAGCCCATGGCCTCGGACAGCTTGACGAAGTCCGGGACACGGGTGCCCGCGCTCGGCTGCTTGCCCTCGGCGGCCGTGTTCTGGAGCGCGTCGGGGCCGGAGTGCAGGACGGTGTTGGAGTAGCGCTGGTTGTAGAACAGGGTCTGCCACTGGCGGACCATGCCCAGCGCGCCGTTGTTGATGATCGCGACCTTGATGGGGATGTTGTTCAGCGCGCAGGTGACCAGCTCCTGGTTGGTCATCTGGAAACAGCCGTCGCCGTCGATCGCCCAGACCGTACGGTCCGGGGCGCCCGCCTTGGCACCCATCGCGGCCGGGACGGCGTAGCCCATGGTCCCGGCGCCTCCGGAGTTCAGCCAGGTACCGGGCTGCTGGTAGTCGATGTAGTGCGCGGCCCACATCTGGTGCTGTCCGACGCCCGCGGCGTAGATGGTGTCCTTGGGGGCCAGCTCGCCGATGCGCTGGATGACCTGCTGGGGGGCGAGGCTTCCGTCCTCGGGGTGGTCGTAGCCCAGGGGGTAGGTGTCGCGCCAGCGGTTCAGGGAGCGCCACCACTCGGTGTAGTCCCCGGTGTGGCCCGCGTCGTGCTCGGCCTGGACGGCGACGACGAGGTCGGCGATCACCTCGCGGGCGTCACCGACGATGGGGACGTCGGCAGCGCGGTTCTTGCCGATCTCCGCGGGGTCGATGTCCGCGTGGACCACCTTGGCGTAGGGGGCGAAGGAGTCCAGCTTGCCGGTGACGCGGTCGTCGAAGCGGGCGCCCAGCGCCACGATGAGGTCGGCCTTCTGAAGCGCGGTGACGGCGGTGACCGAACCGTGCATGCCGGGCATGCCGACATGCAGCGGGTGGGAATCGGGGAAGGCGCCGAGGGCCATCAGGGTGGTGGTGACCGGTGCGCCGGTCAGCTCGGCCAGGACCTTAAGTTCGGCGGTGGCACCGGACTTGAGCACCCCCCCGCCGACGTACAGCACGGGGCGGCGGGCCTGCGCGATCAGCCGGGCGGCCTCGCGGATCTGCTTGGCGTGCGGCTTGGTCACGGGGCGGTAGCCGGGCAGGTCGGTCTGCGGCGGCCAGACGAAGGTCGTACGCGCCTGCAGCGCGTCCTTGGCGATGTCGACCAGGACAGGTCCCGGGCGGCCGCTGGCCGCGATGTGGAAGGCCTCGGCGATCGTCTTCGGGATCTCGGCCGGGTCGGTGACCAGGAAGTTGTGCTTGGTGATCGGCATGGTGATGCCGCAGATGTCCGCCTCCTGGAAGGCGTCCGTGCCGATCGCCTTGGCGGCCACCTGACCCGTGATCGCGACCATGGGGACGGAGTCCATGTGGGCGTCGGCGATCGGGGTGACGAGGTTGGTGGCGCCGGGACCGGAAGTGGCCATGCACACACCGACCTTGCCGGTCGCCTGGGCGTAGCCGGTGGCCGCGTGACCGGCGCCCTGCTCGTGCCGGACCAGGATGTGACGGACCTTCGAGGAATCCATCAACGGGTCGTAGGCAGGGAGGATCGCACCGCCGGGAATGCCGAATACCGTGTCGGCGCCCACTTCCTCGAGAGAACGGATGAGGGACTGCGCACCCGTGACGTGCTCGCTGATGGAGGGCTGCTGTCCGCCGCTACGGGCCCGTGGGTGCGGATGCTGGGCCCCGGTGGCCTGCTCGGTCATCGGCATTCTCTTCTCGAAGATGCGGGTTTTGTGGTGTTCTGCGAAGTTCGGTGCAACAAAAAACCCCTCGTGCCGTGAGGCAAGCGAGGGGAGCGCGCCGGTGCGGTCCGCAGGGCGATCATGTGGGCCCTGCTTCAGCCGACGCGCTGTCCAAGTACGAGAATTCGGGTGCGCATGGCTTGACCCTCTCCCCGGCGCCTAGGAGGTGTCAAGTGGGTGGGACGGGCGTCTCACTATTTGAGCGCAATGGTGGATGGACCACCGAGTCCGGGGCGGCCGCGCCACCCAGCCGTACGGGCAGCGCGCCGGTGGTCAGAACCGCCTTCCGGGCAGCGCCTGCCGCGTCGGCGAGGTCCGGAACCGGGTACTCCCCCAGGGTGAGAGCGCGGCGCAGCCGGTGCTCGTCCAGCGGCCCGGAGAAGGCCATGCCCTGCCCATGGGTGCAGCCCATCGCCTGCAGCGCCACGACCTGCTCGGGCAGGTCGAGGCCGTCGGCGACGGACTGAACTCCCAAGTCCGCCGCGATCCGCAGCAGTCCCGCGGTGATCTTGTGGAGCCGCGCGGACTCCACGACCCCCGCGACGAGGGACCGGTCGAGCTTCAGGAGGTCGACGGGAAGTCTGCGCAGTGCCCCAAAGGCCGCGCAACCTCCGCCGAAGCCGTCGAGCGCGATCCGGACACCGAGACGGCGCAGCGCCACCAGACGCCGCTCCAGCTCCTCCAGCGGGACCCGCGGATCGCTGTCGGCCAGCTCCAGGATGAGCGCGCCCGAGGGCAGCCCGTGCCGCGTGAGAAGCGTCTCCACGCTGCGCTGGCCCATGCCGCGGTCCATCACGCGCCGGGGCGAGAGTCGGACGGCAACGGGCGAGGTGTGGCCCGCGCGGTGCCGCTCGGCCGCCTGAGCCACGGCCTCGTCGAGCAGCCAGCGGCCGACTTCCGCTCTGCCGGAGCCGTCGTCGCTTCCGGGGCGGGGGGTCCGCTCCCCACCGCTGTGCTCGCAGACGCGCAGGAAGTCGGCGGGGGTGAAGAGGATGCCCTGCTGGGAGCGCCAGCGCGCCTGGGCGGCCACCGCCGTGATCCGGCCACTGTCGAGGGCCACCACGGGCTGGTGCAGGAGCGCGAACTCGCCGTCGTGGAAGGCGGCCCGGGGCCGTGCGGCCAGTTCGGTGCGGCGAACGAGATCGGCCTGCATCTGCGGGGCGTACAGCTCGACCCGGCCCTTGCCCGCGGCCTTGGCGCGGTACATCGCCAGGTCGGCGTTGCGCATCAGGTCGCTGGGAGTGATCCCGGGCTCGGCGAAGGCCACGCCGATACTGGCGGCCACGCGGACGTCGGTACCGGAGACTCGGTAGGGCCGGGAGAGCCGGTCGCGCAGCCGGTCGGCGATCTCGAGGATGCGGCACTCGCGTTCGGCGTCGTCGAGGGTGCCGTCGCCGAGGATCAGGGCGGCGAATTCGTCACCGCCGAGCCGGGCCGCGGTGTCCCCGGCCCGTACGGACTCCTGGAGTCGGCGGGCGGCGTGGATCAGCAGCTCGTCGCCCGCCTGGTGGCCGATCGTGTCGTTGACGGCCTTGAAGCCGTCGAGGTCGATGAACAGCGCGGCGGTGCCGGGGTCGGTGGTTCGGCGTCCGCTGAGTGCCTGGCGGACGCGCTCGGTGAACAGCGCGCGGTTGGGCAGATCGGTGAGCGGGTCGTGCTCGGCGTTGTGCTGCAACTGCTCCTGGAGACGGACGCGTTCGGTGACATCCCGGCTGTTGAGGATCAGGCCGCCGTGGTGGCGGTTGACCGTGGACTCGACGTTGAGCCAGGGGCCTCCGCCGGCCCGGCTCCGGCCCGCTCTGAAGCGGCACTCGATGCGCGTGTTGGGCTCGTCCTCCGGGCGTGCCGCGATGAACCGGCGCAGTTCGTGGACCACAGAGCCCAGGTCGTCGGGGTGGATGAGCGCCGAGAGCTCGGTGCCGACGAGGTCCTCCGGCTCGATCCCGTAGACACCGGCGGCGGCCGGACTGACATAGCGCAGCACTCCGCTCGGAGCTGCGATCATGATGACGTCGCTGGAGCCCTGGACCAGGGAGCGGAAGTGGTTCTCCTTCTGGGCCAGTTCGTGGGTGAGGTTGATGTTGTCGAGCAGCATGATGCCCTGCCGCACGACCAGGGCGAGGACGACCGTGCAGGCGGTGAAGATCACCACGCGGTCGGGGACCCTGCCGTCGATGATGTTGGTGAGGATCCCCAACGTGCACACGGCGGCGGCCAGATACGGGGTCAGGGCGGCGATGGAACCCGCGATGGGGCGGGTGCCCTGGGACGGTCGGCGGCAGCGCGCGGCGGGGGTCGGCTCCCACCCGTCGGTGTCGCGCCGGCTCACCCAGGGCGCGTAGGCCAGGAGTATGGAGCCCGCGAACCAGCCCGCGTCCAGGAGTTCACCCGAGCGGTAGTGCTCGCGCAGCATCGGCAGGGTGAACAGGGCGTCGCAGAGCACGGTCAGGGCGAGCGCCGCGATGGCGGTGTTGATGGCCGAGCGGTTCGCCGGGCGCGGGCCGGTCCGGTTCGCCGCCCGGTTGGCCGAAGCGCACCGGAAGTGCAGGGCCAGGACCATGCTGACCAGCACGATGTCGAGCAGCGGATAGGCGAGCGAGAGCGCGGCACGGGCCACGGACTCGCCTTCCCAGTGCGCTGTGTGGGCGAGCGCCAGGCTCCAGGAGAGCGTGAGGAGCGAACCGCCTATGAGCCATGCGTCGAGGGCCAGGCAGGTCCAACCGGCCTTGGTGACGGGTCGCTTGGCCAGCACGAGCAGGCCCACGATCGCGGGTGGGGCGAACAGCAGGAAGCAGAAGTCGGCGGCCGACGGCGTCGGCACCGGCTGCTGCAGCACGACCTCGTACCAGCCCCAGATCGTGTTGCCGAACGCGGCCATGGCCGAGGAGACGGCGAAGAGCACCCAGGCCGGGCGGAGGCGACTGGAGCTGATGCGCGCGTAGCACAGGCAGGAGACGGCGGCGATCAGCGCCGCGGCTCCCAGGCCGAAGTCGCCCATGACGAGGGCGAACCACGGCGACCCCCAGCCCGTGGCCGAACCGAGGGCGTATGCGCCGCAGATCATGGCGAGAGCGAGCCGGGGCAGTACTCCGGGCCCGCCACCGGACACGACCCGGCGGGGGATCGCCTGCCCCGGGGAACTCACCGGACCGCCCTGGGGGGCTCGGTCCTCGGCTTTTGTCTGCGCGGGGATACGTACAACTGGGGCTGTCTGCAGCCGGGTCCGCGCCGCTTCGGGAAATTCGTCCATTGGCCGTGCACTGCCCGTCGCCCCCCTAGAGTCCTGTCCGTCGCCGCCACCGCCGTACAGCTCCGCGGCACAGCCCCCGTCGGGACGATACACCAGGACCGTCACTCAGGGACATAGCTTCTCTACACAGCGTAACTACCAGGGGAATTAAGGAAACTGTGCGCAACTGAACGATCTCGGAGCGTACCGAAACGAGCAGAGAACGACCCTGAGCCCCTGTTCAGCCGGTCGTCGCGACGACGTTGACCAGCGGTTCACCTGCCTCGAACCGGACCAATTGCTCACGCAACAGCCGCTGCGCACGCGGCAGGAAGGCCGACGTCGGGCCGCCCACGTGCGGGGTGATGAGCACGCCCGGGGCGCGCCACAGCGGATGTCCGGCAGGCAGCGGCTCCGGGTCCGTCACGTCAAGCGCGGCCCGCAGTCTCCCCGAATCCAGCTCCGTGAGCAGGGCTTTGGTGTCCACGACGGCGCCGCGGGCGACGTTCACCAGCAGCGCTCCCGTCTTCATCCGGGCGAGGAAATCGGCGCCTGCCATGCCGCGGGAGTCGTCGGTGAGCGGGGTCGAGAGGATGACGACGTCCGCGTCCGGCAACAGCAAAGGAAGTTCGGCGAGTGGATGCACGGGACCGCGCGGGGTGGTGCGGGCGGAGCGCGCGACGCGCATGACACGGGCGCACTCGAAAGGCGTGAGCCGGTCCTCGATGGCGCTGCCGATGGCGCCGTAGCCCACGATCAGCACCGACTTGTCGGCGAGCGCCGGACGGAAGCCCTGCCGCCACTCCTCGGCATCCTGTCCCCGCACGAAGTCGGGGATGCCGCGCAGGGAGGCGAGGGTGAGCGCCAACGCGAGCTCGGCCGTGCTCGCCTCGTGCACCCCGCGAGCGTTGCACAGGCGCACGCCCGGCGGGAGCCCGGGCAGCGCGGGCAGCACGTGGTCGATGCCCGCGGTGAGGGTCTGTACGACGCGCAGGGACGTCATCCGCGGAAGCGGGCGCACGGGAACCTCGGGGCCCTTCATATAGGGGACGCCGTAGAAGACGCACCGCGCCGGATCCGAGGGGAAGTCCTGGTCACCGTCCCAGAAGTGGTAGTCGAAGCTCGCGGGGAGCCCTTCGATCCCACCGGGTGGCAAGGGCAGCCATACGTCAGCACTCATGGTCGAGAGGCTAGTGCCGTGCCGCCGAGGTCTGCCCCGCTCGCCGTAGTGGTACGGCGGTCCGCTGCCTTGCCGACCAGCCGAGCAGGGCCGCGACGAGGCCGATCCGGCGCATCCGAACGCGCCAGGCGAACGCACCACGGCCCCTCGCCACCGGGCAAACCTTGACTGGGGCGGCACTGGGCGAAGAGCGGTCGGCGGCAGAGGTTAGTTTGGAGGACGGATCAGGGAGGGGTGCGGGGCGAGGTGGAGCTCAGGACCGTCGGTGCAGGCGCGCTCACCGTGGGCGCGATCGGCCTCGGATGCATGCCGATGAGCTGGGCGTACACCGCCTCCCAGCAGCGGGGCGACAGCTCGCTGCGCACCGTGCACACCGCCCTCGACCACGGCATGTCCCTCCTCGACACGGCCGACATGTACGGGCCGTTCACCAACGAGCTGCTGGTCGGCCGGGTGCTCAAAGAACGCCGCCCGGAGGCCTTTGTCTCCACCAAGTGCGGGCTGCTGGTGGGCGAGCAGCACATCGTCGCCAACGGCCGGCCCGGCTATGTGAAGCGGGCCTGCGACGCGTCCCTGCGGCGGCTGCAGACCGATGTCATCGACCTCTACCAACTGCACCGGGCGGACCCGGAAGTTCCGATCGAGGACACCTGGGGCGCCATGGCCGAACTCGTCACGGCGGGGAAGGTGCGGGCCCTCGGGCTGTGCGCGATCCAGAAGGGCAGCGCGAAGCGCGTGCGCCGGAGGTCGCCGGGCGGCGAACGGGAACGGATACGGGCCGAGGCGCGCCCTGGAGCCGGAATGACGGGTGCGGGTGCGCCGGGGGCCGGGAGGGTGGGAGCCGGAGGAGTGAGGGCCGGAACGCCGGGAGACGGACGTGTGAGGGCCGGAACGTCGGGAGCCGGAGGAGTGAGGGCCGGGGTGTACGACGCGACGGTCCGGCAGTTGGAGCGCGTGCAGCAGGTCTTCCCGGTCAGCGGCGTGCAGGCCGAGCTCTCGGTGTGGTCGCCGGAGGCACTGGAGGGACTGGTGCCGTGGTGCGAGTCGCGGGGCATCGGCTTTCTGGCCGCGATGCCGCTGGGCAACGGCTTTCTGACCGGCACGCTGACGCCGGGGCAGGGGTTCGAGCGGGAGGACGTCCGGGCCCGCCATCCGCGGTTCACGGCGGAGATGATGGCGGCGAACCAGCCGGTCGTGGCCGGGCTGCGGCGGGTCGGCGACCGGCACGGCGCGACGCCGGCGCAGACGGCGCTGGCGTGGGTGCTGGCACAGGGGAGGCATGTGGTCCCGGTGCCGGGCACGAAGAAGGAGCACTGGGCGGAGGAGAACGCGCAGGCGGCGACGCCCCGGCTCACGGCGCAGGATCTCGCGGAGATCGGCGCGCTGCCGCCGGCGAAGGGGTCGTGGGACTGAGAACGGGCGGGGACCGGGAACGGTGGCGCGGGTTCTGAACAGGCGTCGCGGGACTGATCGGGAACCTCATTCGTTCCACCGGTGTATGAGAGGTGTGATGCACTTTTGCGAGGGAGAGGACCCGTCATCGTGCGACGCCCTGCTGTGACTGCCGTTTCCGCCGCCGCTGCAGCGTTGCTGCTGGCCGTGGGATGTACGTCGGGCGACGGGGACACCGGCGCGCCCGAGCGATCGCCGGGCACCTCCGCTTCCCGGACCACTCCTCCCCCGGGCGCCTCGGCCCCGACCGCGAAGGGCTCGGTGAAGGTGGAGCGCACGGTCGCCTCGGGGCTCCAGTCGCCCTGGGGACTCGCCGCTCTGCCCGACGGGGACCTGCTGGTTTCCTCCCGTGACGAGGGGAAGATCTTCCGGATCTCGGCCGAGAGCGGGAAGAAGACCGAGCTGGGCTCCGTGCCGGGGGTCTCGCCCGCCGGTGAGGGAGGGCTGCTGGGCCTCGCCATCGCGCCGACGTTCGGCGAGGACCACTTGATCTACGCCTACCTGACGACCGACTCGGACAACCGCATCGTGCGGATGATCTACGACGAGAAGCGGCCCGCCGGCAGCCGCCTGGGAGCGCCGGACACGGTCCTGAAGGGCATTCCCAAGGGCGTGATCCACAACGGGGGCCGGATCGCCTTCGGCCCGGACCGGATGCTGTACGCGGGGACGGGCGAGACCGGCGACGACGGCCTGGCCCAGGACAAGAAGTCGCTGGGCGGCAAGATTCTCCGGATGACCCCGGACGGCCGACCGGTGCACGGCAATCCGGATGCGGACTCGGTGGTCTACGACTACGGTCACCGCAATGTGCAGGGGCTGGCCTGGGACGCTGACAAGCGGCTGTGGGCTTCCGAGTTCGGCCAGAACACCTGGGACGAACTCAATCTCGTCCAGCCCGGGAAGAACTACGGCTGGCCCGAGGTGGAGGGGAAGGGCGACGAGCCCCGCTATGTCGATCCCGTCGAGCAGTGGACGACCGACGAGGCCTCGCCGAGCGGCATCGCGTATGTGAAGGGCTCGATATGGATGGCGGGCCTGCGCGGTGAGCGGCTCTGGCGCATCCCCCTGGCCGGAACCAAGCCGGTCGCCGAGCCGGAGGCCTTCCTGGACGGACGCTACGGCCGGCTGCGGACGGTACTGGCCGATGGCTCGGACGGCCTGTGGCTGGTCACCAGCGAGACGGACGGCCGCGGGAGCCCGGGGGCGGGAGATGACCGCATCCTGCAACTGCGTGTGAGCTGAGGCCGGTTGACCGGGCGTCCGGGCGGCCGACGCGGAAAGGTGTCGATCGGGCGGCCGGGTCCCGATCGCATCGAAAGGTGGTGCTGTCAGCAGGTCCGGGTGGTGCGCAGCCGCCGGCGAGCGATCTTCCGCAAGGTTCTGTCCACTCGCCCCTCGGGTTGCGGTTCGCCGGACTCCGGCTTCTTCCCGGCGGCCCGGCGCCGACGGGTTCCGCCTCGCGCCTGCCGGGCACGGCGGTAGTCCTCGGCCTGCCGCAGCAGTTCCTCGGTTCGGTTCCGCATCAGTTCCTGCTCGACCATCTCGAACATGTCGATCCCCTGATGACGAAGCGTCGTTTTGTTGTGCCTCCACCTTCTTCTCGCAGGCGGGTTCGCCACATCGGGCGACTTCCCGATCTCCGCGGAAGCGGATGCCTTAGACCGCCACGGCGGGGGCCTTGGGCCTCAAGAGTCTGGGCGCGAGCCCGATTCATGGGGCGCTGCGTTGCGAGCGATGAGTCCGCCGTACGGGACAGGATGCTTCGCTCCAGCGAAGCGAGATGCGAACGGATCGAGGGGAGCGAAGAGCAGAACCGCGGCAGGGAGGGGGCGGGAAGAGAGCAGGGCATTGGGATGGAACGGGGGTAGGAGTGGCCAGCGGAACTGCGGCGCGGAGCGGGGCAGGAAGATGGACGGCTGCGGAGCGGGGCTGGGCCGGGCGCTCCGACCCGGCACCCCCCAGGCCGGAGCGGGACGGAAAGGCCCACAGGGGCAGGGCCAGGACGGGCAGGTCCACAGGACGGGGGATAGTACCGGGCTGCTTCGGGCCGAGCGAAAGGAGCGGGGCGACATGGCGGCGCCCCTCCACCCGCCTGACCTCGGCTGGAGGGGTGCCGTGCTCGGTGTCGCCCGCAGCGCCGGGTCGTTTCCATCAGGCACGGCCCCGGCGCCCGGCGCTCAACTCTCGTGTTCCTTCTGGGCCCGGCCTTCAGCCGCTCGGGGCGGACCGGCCGCGTCATGCGCCCCGGGCGACCTGCCCGGCTCGGCCCCGCCATTCGCCTCGCCCATCCCGCTTCGCCCGGCCGTGCCATTCGTACGGGATGACGGGATCGCACGGGCGCCACCACCCGCGCGCTGCGACGGAAGCACGATCTTCGCGGGGTCGGGGGCGGGGCCGGGTTCGCGCCCGGGCTCGTGGCAGCGCTCCGGCTTGGAGAACGACACGCGCACCTGCTCCGGCTCCGTCGCCTTCTCGGTCACCGACACGCGCTGCGCGCCGCCCCCCGCCACGGGCTCCAACTCGGGCGCCGGCACCAGCTCCGGTTCCGGGGTCGCGATCGGGGCCTCCTCCGGCGCTTCGATGCTGACGCGCGGCAGGATGCGGTCCATCCACTTGGGCAGCCACCAGTTGGCGCCGCCCAGCATGTGCATCAGAGCCGGGACCAGGAGCGTCCGCAGCACGAACGCGTCGAGCGCCACGGCGGCTGCCAGTCCGATGCCGAACATCGCGATGATCCGGTCACCGCTGAGCACGAAGGCTCCGAAGACCGAAATCATGATGACGGCCGCGGAGTTGATCACACGGCTCGTCTCGGCGAGCCCGACCCTTACGGCACGTCGGTTGTCGCCGGTCTGCCGCCACTCCTCGTACATCCGACTCACCAGGAAGACCTGATAGTCCATGGAGAGCCCGAAGAGCACCGACACCATGATCACAGGAAGGAACGGTTCGATCGGTCCAGCGCTGCCGAGTCCGAGGAGCTCGCTCCCCCAGCCCATCTGGAAGATCGCGACGACGATCCCGAACGAGGCGGCGACCGCGAGGATGTTCATGAGGGCCGCCTTGAGCGGGACACCGATGCTGCGGAAGGCGAGGAGCAGCAGCGAGCAGCCCAGCGCCACCACGGCGCTGACGAACAGCGGGAGCTTCCCGGTGATCACCGAGCCGAAGTCCTCGTACGCGGCGGTCTGGCCGCCGACGTGCGTGTCGAGCGAGCTGCCCTCCTGTGCCTGCGGAATCACATCGTCGCGCAGCTTGTGGATGAGCTGCGAGGTCTCCTCGTCCTGGGGTGCGCTGTCCGGGACGACGGTGATCACGCCTGCGTCGCGGGCGCCGTTCAGCGCGGCGGGCGACACTTGGGCCACGCCCTCGGTGTCCCGCAGAATCTGCGGCAATTTCTCGAACGCGACGCGCTCGCCGGCATCGTCGAGATCCGCGGCGAGTGTCAGTGGACCGTTGAAGCCGGGCCCGAAGCCGTCGGAGAGCAGGTCGTACGCCTGCCGCGTCGTCGACGTGGGCGGGTTGTTGCCCTGGTCGGAGCTGCCCAGATGCAGATGGAATGTCGGGATCGCCAGCACGACCATGACGACGGCCGCCACGGCCCCGAGCAGCTTCGGATGCCGCTCGACGAACGCGGACCAGCGTGCCGCGAAGCCGGTGGGCAGCTCGGGCTGCGGCCCGTGTTCGAGGAGTCTGCGGCGTTCGCGCCGGCTGAGAGCTCTCATTCCGATCATGCCGAGCAGCGAGGGCAGCAGCGTGATTGAGGCGGCCACGGTGAGGACGACGGTGAGTGAGGCGGCGAGCGCCACCCCGTTGAGGAAGTTCAGCCGCAGGATGAGCATGCCAAGCAGCGCGATACAGACGGTCACACCCGCAAAGACGACGGCACGCCCCGAGGTGGAGACCGCCCGCGTGGCGGCCTCCTCCACCGACAGCCCCTGTCTGAGGCCCCTGCGGTGGCGGGTGACGATGAAGAGCGCGTAGTCGATCCCGACTCCAAGGCCGATGAGCATCCCGAGCATGGGCGCGAAGTCGGCGAGGGTCATGGCGTGGCCCATCAGCCCGATGGCCAGATAGCCGGTGCCGACGCTCACCAGCGCGGTGGCGATCGGCAGCAGCATCGCGAAGAACGAGCCGAAGGCAAGGAAGAGCACGACCGCGGCCGCGAGGATGCCGACGACTTCGCTGATGTGCGCCGTCGACTTCTCGGTCAGCCCGATGCCCGCGCCGCCGAGTTCCACCTGGAGCCCGTCCTGCTCGGCGGACTTCGCCGTGTCCACGACCTTCTGCACCTCACCGCGGTCGAGGTCGTCGGCCGCCTTGTCGAAGCTGACGGTGGCGTACGCGGTGTGGCCGTCGCGGCTGATCTGGCCCGCGCCCTCGGTGCCGTACGGGCTGGTGACGCCGGAGACGCCGGGGAGCTGCTCGACGTCATGAAGCGTCTCGGTCATCCGGTCCTCGACTGCGCCCGCGCGGACGCTGCTGCCGTCGCTCGTGTGCCAGACGATGGTGTCGCTGTCGCCGCTCTTGGCGGGGAAGGCCTCCTGCACGATCTGGGTGGCCTTGCCCGCTTCGGTGCCCGGGATGTCGTAGTCGTTCGAGTACGACGACCCTGCCGTCCCCGCGGCGACCGCGACGCCGATGAAGGCGGCGAGCCAGAGCAGGATGACGGTGAGCTGGCGACGAAGACACCACCGGGCAAGTGCGGGCATTCCCAGAACTCCCTGAGCGGTTTCGCGGATCTTTTCGGACAACAGCCGCCAAAGATCACAAGACGTACGCCGAACACTGTGACAGCCACGCAAGATCAACGGACCCTTTCGTGTGGTTAGTCACACCGAAACGCCGGAAAGGGCAGCTCTCACCCGAGAACTGCCCTTTTCGTGATGTGACCAGAGGCCTACAGCGGGCGTATGCCGCGTCAGCCGCTGACGCTCTCCCGTCCGTTCTCGATGTGCCCCATCAGCCGACGGTGGAAGGCCGGGTCCTCCACGACCGCGACGGTCAGGTCGTACCAGCCGTGCGCATCCGCCGCCGAGTGGGCGACCGAACGGCTGCGCCCCGGCTTCACGACGACCTCGCGCGTCCAGTCGCCCGGTGCCGCCCGGCGGAGATCCGCCTCGTCCATGTAGCCCGTGGGGCGCACGGTGAAGGTGAGCAGCGTGGTTCCGTGGTTGGCCAGAGTGAGGTGGACGTCCCGGTCCCGCGGATCGATACGCGTGGTGACCTCCGCAGCGGCGCCCGCGCCGGCCACGGGTCCCGCGAACTCGCGGCGGAAGCCGTTCGGCCCGATCACCGTGAAGCGGTACTCCTCCCCCGCGACCGGTACCTCCCAGCTCGCAATGCCCTTGACGTCCCGATGCTGCGGGGCCGGAAACTCGCCCGCATACGGATAGAGCGCGAAGTGAGCACTGCGCTTGCCCGTGTTGACCAGGAGCAGCCGGATGCGGCGTCCGTCCACCCGCCCATGGGCGTCCGGCTGGTACGGCAGCGGGCGCGCCCGTCGGCACCCCGGCTCCTGAACCGGCATCTGCTGCTGGGCCGGAGGTTCTGGCCGCCACCGCCCGGTGAAGGGCGGGACCGGGGCGGGACGGTCGAGGGCGGGCAGCGGCCGTCCGCACCGAAAGTCGAAGGCGGAGGTCAGGTCACCGGTGACGCTGCGGCGCCACGGGGTGATGTTGGGCTCCTCGACACCGGTCCACCGCGCCAGGAACCGCACGAGGGAGGTGTGGTCGAAGACCTCGGAGCAGACGTAGCCACCGGCCGTCCAGGGGGAGATGACCAACAGCGGTACGCGGACACCAAGGCCCGTGGGGCGGCCACCCCACGTCTCGTCCGCCTCGCCGGGTGGCGGAACCGGCGGCGGGACATGGTCGAAGAAGCCGTCGTTCTCGTCGTAGGTGAGGAACACGGCGGTGTGCCGCCAGACGTCCGGGTGGGAGGCGAGCGCATCGAGCACCTGGTAGACGAGCGTGGCGCCGGCGACCGGGGATGACGCGCCGGGGTGCTCGGAGTCCGCCGCCGACGGCACAAGGTACGAGACCTCGGGCAGCCTGCCCTCGGCGACGTCCCTGCGGAAGTCAGCGGCCAGGCTGCCGATTTCGCCCCGCCGCAGGCCGCGCTCGAAGAGGCTGCGCTCGGCCGGGTCCAGCGCGGTGGCCCCCTCCTCGAGCAGACCGAGCAGCTGCCGCCGCTCCGCCTCGGGCGTGGCGGCGTCCCGGACCTTGGCGTAGAAGGCCTCGGTGTTCGCGAAGTCGCCCGCCCTGGACAGCGCCTTGCGGGCCACGGCCTTGAACGTCGCGAAGAACTCGTGGTTGTTGTCCTGGAAGTTGTCCCACTCCTGGTACGTCTTCCAGGTCCGACCGGCACGGTCCAGCCGCTCGGCATACGTGGCCCATGTGTAGCCGGTGTGGTGGTCCTCGTCGTACGCGTCGTTGCCGACCGCCCGGTTACCGTTCGGCTCGTAGCCGGTCCAGCCGCTGACGAGGTGGTTGCGGTTGGGGCTGGTCGAGCTGTGGATGGAGGAGTGGTAGGCGTCGCAGATGGTGAAAGTGTCCGCGAGCTCGTAGTGCAGAGGCACGTCGCGTCGGTCGTAGTACGCCATGGTGGCAGCGGTCTTGGCGGACACCCACCGGTCCGACCAGCCGCTGTTCCAGGCACCCGCGCCGCCGTCCCAGCTGTGGTCGAGATCGCCGATGTACTGCAGGTCCTTCTGCTGCGCCTCGGCGGCGTCGCGGACGGGGAAGGGGAGGACGGGTCCCAGCAGTCCCGGCTGCTCGAATACGGGCCGTCCGGTGGGCAGGGTGATCGCATTGCGGTCGCCGAAGCCGCGGACACCGCACAGGGTCCCGAAGTAGTGGTCGAACGAGCGGTTCTCCTGCATGAGGACCACCACATGCCGGATCGCGCGGAGTCCGCCGGGCGCGGGCTCGACGGCCAGCGCCGCCTGCAGCGAGGGCGGCAGCAGGGAGCCCGCCGCAGTGGCGCCGGCCGTGCCCGCGCCCAGGGCGAGCAGCCGCCGCCGTGAGATGTCCAGAGCCAAAGGGGCCTCCCGGTCGTCCTGTTGACGGCCGGGACGGTAGCGAGCGCAGGTGGCGACTGACAGACATGTGGACGGCTTGGCGGAAAACGTACGGGCGCACCGGGCCCGTACGAGTACGGGCGGCGCGCGCAGCCTGTGTGCCGGCGCCGGCGGGGGGAGGAGCGCCCCGGAAAACGGACAAGGGCCTTCCCGGTCCACCGGGAAGGCCCTCGTCCGCGAGCCGCGGGGCCGCCGCGCGCTCGCGAGCGCCCTACAGCGTGAAGCGCCGCACAGCATGCGGAACCGAACAGCCTGAAGCCCACACAACGTGACGCCCACGGACTGTCGGACAGCCGCCACAGCAGTGCCTGCAGCCGAGCACAACGTGAAGCGCCGTGAGGGGCGAGCGCCGTGAGGGCGTCAGCCCTGAACGCCCAGCTTCTCCAGGATGAGTTCGCGCACGCGCGCCGCGTCCGCCTGCCCGCGCGTCGCCTTCATGACCGCACCGACCAGCGCGCCCGCGGCCTGCACCTTGCCACCGCGGATCTTGTCGGCGATGGCGGCGTTGCCCGCGATGGCCTCGTCGACGGCGGCGCCCAGTGCCGAGTCGTCCGAGACGACCTTCAGGCCGCGCTTCTCGACGACCTCCTCCGGGCCGCCCTCGCCCGCGAGCACGCCCTCGATGACCTGGCGGGCCAGCTTGTCGTTGAGCGAACCCTCGGCGACGAGCGCGCACACCCTGGCCACCTGCTCCGGGGTGATGGGCAGGGCGGTCAACTCGACACCCTCCTCGTTGGCGCGGCGGGCCAGTTCGCCCATCCACCACTTGCGGGCCTGGTCGGCCGGGGCGCCCGCATCGGTCGTCGCGACGATCGGGCCGATCGCGCCTGCGTTGAGGACGGACTGCATCTCGTGCTGCGAAATGCCCCACTCCTCGCGCAGCCGGTTGCGGCGTACGCGCGGCAGCTCGGGCAGCGTGGCCCGCAGCTCCTCCACCCATGCGCGCGAGGGGGCGACGGGCACCAGGTCCGGCTCCGGGAAGTACCGGTAGTCCTCGGCCTCCTCCTTCACACGGCCGGACGTGGTCGAGCCGTCCTCCTCGTGGAAGTGGCGGGTCTCCTGCACGATCGTGCCGCCCTCGGAGAGCACGGCGGCGTGCCGCATGATCTCGAAGCGCGTCGCCCGCTCGACGCTGCGCAGCGAGTTGACGTTCTTCGTCTCGGAGCGGGTGCCGAACTTCTCGGCGTCGTGCGGCCGCAGTGAGAGGTTCACGTCGCAGCGCATCTGGCCCATCTCCATACGGGCCTCGGAGACGCCGAGCGCCTTGATCAGCTCCCGCAGCTCGGCGACGTACGCCCGGGCAACCTCGGGGGCCTTGTCCCCGGCGCCGACGATCGGCTTGGTGACGATCTCGATGAGCGGGATGCCGGCGCGGTTGTAGTCCAGCAGCGAGTGCGTCGCGCCGTGGATACGGCCCGTGGCGCCGCCCACGTGCGTGGACTTGCCGGTGTCCTCCTCCATGTGGGCGCGCTCGATCTCGACCCGGAAGGTCTCCCCGTCGACGTCGATGTCCAGGTAGCCGTTGTAGGCGATCGGCTCGTCGTACTGCGAGGTCTGGAAGTTCTTCGGCATGTCCGGATAGAAATAGTTCTTCCGGGCGAAGCGGCACCACTCGGCGATCTCGCAGTTGAGGGCGAGGCCGATGCGGACGGCGGACTCGACGCCAGTCGCGTTGACGACCGGGAGCGAGCCAGGCAGGCCGAGACAGGTCGGGCACGTCTGCGTGTTGGGCTCGGCGCCGAGCGCCGTGGAACACCCGCAGAACATCTTGGTCGCGGTGCCGAGCTCGACGTGGACCTCCAGGCCCATCACGGGCTCGTAGGCCGCCAACGCGTCCTCGTACGACACCAGTTCAGTGACGGTCACTTTCCCAAAAACCCTTCAGCCCAGGAGGACGTCGTCGTCGCCCATACGGCGCAGCTCGCGGATCAGCAGGGCGACGCCGGTGACGAGGGCGGCCGCCGAGACGACCGCGTCGGCGAGCATCAGCTTGTCGTTCTCGAAGCGCGCCTTCTTCGCCTGCTTGACGATGCTGACGGCGCCGAAGAGCGACGTGCCGATGGACAGGTACGTGCCGGGCTTGGACTTCTTGAAACCCTTGGCCTTCTGCAGCTTGCTCACAGCGACGGAGCCTCCTCGAGCAGGGGGTGTCCCCAGCGTTCGGTGTACGCGGCCTCGACCGCGGCGCCTACCCGGTAGAGCCGGTCGTCAGCCATGGCGGGCGCGATGATCTGGAGCCCGACCGGCAGCCCGTCCTCGGGCGCGAGACCGCAGGGCAGCGACATGGCGGCGTTGCCCGCCAGGTTGGACGGGATGGTGCACAGGTCGGCGAGGTACATCGCCATCGGGTCGTCGACCCGCTCCCCGATCGGGAAGGCGGTCGTCGGGGTGGTCGGCGAGATCAGCACGTCGACCTGCTCGAAGGCGCGGTCGAAGTCCCGCTTGATGAGTGTGCGGACCTTCTGCGCGGAGCCGTAGTACGCGTCGTAGTAGCCGGAGCTGAGCGCGTATGTGCCCAGCATGATGCGGCGCTTGACCTCGGCGCCGAAGCCCTGGGCGCGGGTGAGGGCGGTGACGTCCTCGGCGGAGCGCGTGCCGTCGTCGCCGACGCGCAGGCCGTAGCGCATGGCGTCGAACCGGGCGAGGTTCGAGGAGCACTCGCTCGGCGCGATCAGGTAGTACGCGGCCAGCGCCTTGTCGAAGGACGGACAGGAGATCTCCACGACCTCAGCGCCCAGTTCGCGCAGCAACTCCACCGACTCGTTGAACCGCTGCATCACGCCGGGCTGGTAGCCCTCGCCGCTGAACTCCTTGACCACGCCGATCCGCATGCCGCGGACCGAGCCGTTGCGGGCCGCCTCGACGACCGGCGGGACCGGGGCGTCGATGGAGGTGGAGTCCATCGGGTCGTGCCCGCCGATCACCTCGTGGAGCAGCGCGGCATCCAGGACCGTACGGGCACAGGGGCCGCCCTGGTCGAGGGATGAGGAGAAGGCGATGAGGCCGTAGCGGGAGACACCGCCGTAGGTCGGCTTGACGCCGACGGTGCCGGTGACGGACGCGGGCTGGCGGATCGAGCCGCCGGTGTCCGTGCCGATGGCGAGCGAGGCCTGGAACGACGCGATGGAGGCGGAGGAGCCTCCGCCGGAGCCGCCGGGGATACGGGTGAGATCCCAGGGGTTGCCGGTCGGGCCGTACGCGCTGTTCTCGGTGGAGGACCCCATGGCGAACTCGTCCATGTTGGTCTTGCCGAGGATGACGACATCCGCGTCCTTCAGGCGGCGTGTCAGCGTGGCGTCGTACGGCGGGACCCAGCCCTCGAGGATCTTCGACCCGCAGGTCGTCGGAATTCCCTCGGTGGTGAAGACGTCCTTGAGCGCGAGCGGGACGCCGGCGAGCGGGCCGAGTTTCTCGCCGCGGTCGCGCTTCTCGTCCACGGCGCGCGCCTGGGCGAGCGCGCCCTCGCGGTCGACGTGCAGGAAGGCGCGCACCTTCTCGTCGACGGCGTCGATGCGGGCAAGGTGAGCCTCGGTGACGGCGACCGCGGTCACCTCGCCGGCGGCGATCTTCTCGGCAGTCTCCGCGGCCGTGAGCCTGGTGAGGTCCGTCATGCTCAGTCCTCCCCCAGGATCTGCGGCACCTTGAAACGCTGCTGCTCCTCCGCCGGAGCACAGGCCAGCACCTGCTCCGGGGTCAGTGACGGACGGACCTCGTCGGCCCGCATGACGTTCGTCAGCGGCAGCGGATGGGAGGTCGGCGGTACGTCCTCGTCGGCAACATCGGAAACGCGGGCGACCGCGCCGATGATCACGTCGAGCTGTCCGGCGAAGTGGTCGAGCTCTTCACCGGACAGCTCCAGACGTGACAGCCGGGCGAGGTGGGCGACCTCCTCGCGCGTGATGCCAGGCATGCAGCGATCCTCAGGGTGAGTGTGTAAAGGCTTTGGCCCCAATCCTATGGCGGCGGCAGGGGTGGGAGCGAAACGCATTTGCCCCCGTCGGCGCCGTCGCCGCGGCGACGCGAGGGGGCGCGGGGCGGCGCGAGGCGGCGGCGCCCCCGGCATACGCCGCGCTGACGGTTCGCGTCCTGCGCCGCCCAGCGGGAGACGGCTCGCGCCGTTCGCCGCCCAGCGGCAGGGTCGCGCCCCGGCGCGCGGCCGGGGCCGAGAGCGCCCGGCGCCCCAGGCCGTCCTGGGGCGGTGCGAGAGAGCGGCGAGGCGAGGGGGCGTGGCCGCGGTAGGGGGAGTATCAATCGCGCGGGGTCAGTTCACCGGCTGGCTCGAGGGGTGGTCCGCTTCCTCGATCGCCGCGTGTTCCGGCTCCGGTTCCGTGTCCTCCTCGGAGGCGGCGACGCGGTGCCAGCCGCGTTCGCCGCGGAGGCGGAGCCAGGCCGTCGTCTCATCGGGAGGCATCGCGGCCGCGACCAGCCAGCCCTGGACCGCGTCGCAGCCGAGGTCACGCAGACGCTCCCAGGTCTCGTCGTCCTCGACGCCCTCCGCCACGACGAGCAGGCCGAGTGAGTGGGCGAGGTCGACCGTGCAGCGGACGATCTCGGCGTCCTCCGCGTCGACGGCCAGCCGGGCCACGAACGAGCGGTCGATCTTCAGCTCACTGACGGGCAGCCGCCGCAGATGGACCAGCGAGGAGTAGCCGGTGCCGAAGTCGTCGAGGGACATCTTCACGCCGTGGCCGGTGAGCCCGGCCAGGGTGTCGGCGGCACGCTGCGGGTCCTCCAGCAGGACGTGCTCCGTTATCTCCAGTTGCAGGGCGCCGGGCGGCACTCCGTGGCGCGCCAGGCGGGCCGCGACCGCGCCCGCGAAGCCGGGGGTGTGGACGTCGCGCGGCGAGACGTTGACGGCGACCGGCACCTCCAGGCCGGTGGCGCGCCACTGGGCGACCTGGCAGAGCGCGGTCTCCAGCACGTACTCGGTGAGGTGCGGCATGAGGCCGGAGGACTCGGCGATGGCGATGAACTCGTCCGGGCTGACCCGCCCGCGCTCGGGGTGCACCCAGCGGACGAGCGCCTCGAGGCCTGCGACCCGGCCGTCGAAGCCGACCTTGGGCTGGTAGTGGAGTTCGACCTCGCCGGCGTCGAGGGCGCGGCGGAGGTCGCCCAGGAGGCCGAGACGGTCGGGGGTGTTGCCGTCGCGCTTCGCCTCGTAGACCTCGACGCCGCTGCGGTCCCGCTTGGCCTGGTACATCGCCACATCGGCACGGCGCAGCAGTCCCTCGGCGTCCAGTGCGTGGTCGGGGAAGACGGCCACACCGGCGCTGGCTTCCAGGACGAGCGTCAGTCCGTCGAGGTCGAGTGGGGAGCCGAGGGTGGCGACGAGCTGGCGGGCCACGCGCTGGGCGCTGGTGGTGGAGTCCGCGGTGGGCAGGAGCACGGCGAACTCGTCCCCGCCGAGGCGGGCCGCCTCCGCGCCGCGGGGCAGGGCCACGCGCAGCCGCTCGGCGACCTGGAGCAGCAGGCGGTCTCCGGCCAGGTGTCCCAGGGTGTCATTGACGGACCGGAAGCGGTCCAGGTCGATCAGAACGAGTGCCGACCGCGCACCGGCCCGCTCGGCTTCGTCCAGCGCCGTCCATGTGCGCTCCAGCAGCCACTGCCGGTTGGGCAATCCCGTGAGGGGGTCACGGAGTTGCTCTTCCGCTCGAGCGCGCGCGATCCACAGGGTGGAGTCCAGGGCGACTAACGGCACGGCGAACAGCGGCAGCAGCAGCGGCATCGTGGTCGCGACGACGCAGATGAGCGGGGTGATGCCGAGCAGTGCGACACCGACGAGCGCCTGCCGTGCCAGAGCGGTACGGGCGATGGTCCGCAGGCCGCCGTCGCGCGAGCCACGGGAGTACCAGATCAGGGCGCGCGTTACGGCGAGATAGGTGAGCGCGGCCAGGATCACCTGCGGGACCGCGGAGAAGTCCCAGGTCCCGGGCAGCCAAGGCTCCTCGACGGTGGGGACCGTGCCGCAGGCGGCCAGTGCCAGTCCCGCCGCCCCGATGCCGAGGATGTCCACGGCGCCGTGCAGCACGCCCTGTTTCCAGCGGTGCCGCCGCGCGGTGCTGACCAGGACGACGACGGCCAGACTGACCAGAACGGCGGGGATCCATCCGTACAGCAGCAGAACGGCGAGGGTGAGGGCGGCGCCCGAACCGGTGCCGCCCCACCAGCGGTCACGGCCGAGGGCGACCAGGTGGCCGACGATGATGCCGGTGAGGACGGCGAGCGACCAGCCCACCGTCGCGTCGGGGAAGAGCGCATGGCCGTCGCCGAGGATCCGGATGACTCCGGCGGTCAGAGCCGCGACGGCCACGACGACCACGAGGGCCGGCAGCCCGGGCACGGCGACCCGGCGCAGTGGTGACGCCGGATCGGCGCTTTCGGTGGGTTTCATCTCCCGTCCCTCTCACAGCCGGCGGTGCCCACGCGACAAAGCGGCACCCCTTCCGATGCCACCACGTCATGTCCCATCACGCAGCTGTGCCCGGGAGGCGCACATCTCAACAGTAGGCCGCGAAAGGCTGGAACGGGCAGCGATCCGCAGCGGTTGCCCGAATGCGACCCAGGCATCCGGAACGATCTGATATGCGCCGTACGCGTGATCCCTGACGGCTATTCGGGTGACACCTCGGCAACTTCCCTGGCGGCGTCGGGTCCTTGCTGCAGCAGCACGGTGAAGCCGTCCTCGTCCAGCACCGGGACCTTCAACTGGAGGGCCTTATCGTACTTCGAACCCGGGTTGTCACCTACGACAACGAAGCTGGTCTTCTTCGAAACGGAACCGGCCGCCTTCGCCCCGAGGTTCTGCAGGGCCTCTTTCGCGCCATCTCTGGTCCAAGAGGCCAGCGTGCCGGTGACCACAACGGTGAGCCCCTCGAGTGGACGGGGCCCGCTGTCCTCGCCGACCTCCTCCTCGAGCCGGACTCCAGCAGCACGCCATTTCTCCACGATGGCGCGGTGCCAGTCCTCGGCGAACCACTGCTTCACCGAGGCCGCGATCGTCGGTCCGACGCCTTCCACGGCGGCCAGTTCCGCCTCTTCGGCCTCGGCGATCCGGTCAACGGAACGGAACTCCCTTGCCAGGGCCTCGGCCGCGACCGGCCCGACATGGCGGATCGACAGACCGGTGATGATGCGGGCGAGCGGGCGCTGCTTGGCCTCCTCGATGTGCTGGAGCATCGCCATGGTGTTCTTCTTCGGCTCGCCCTTCTGATTGGCGAAGAGCGTGACGATCTTCTCCTCGCCCGTCTTGGGTTCCCGCTTGGGCAGTCCGGTGTCCATGTCGAGGACGTACGACCTGATGGGCAGGAGCTGCTCCACCGTCAGATCGAAGAGGTCGCCCTCGTCCTTCAGCGGCGGCTCCGACGGCTCCAGCGGCTGGGTCAGGGCCGAGGCGACGACATAGCCGAAGTTCTCGATGTCCAGGCATCTGCGGCCCGCGAGATAGAAGATCCTCTCCCGCAACTGGGCAGGGCAGGAGCGGGCGTTGGGGCACCGCAGATCGACGTCGCCCTCCTTCATCGGGCGCAGCTCCGTGCCGCAGTCCGGGCACCGGGCCGGCATGACGAACTCGCGCTCACTGCCGTCCCGCAGGTCGACCACCGGCCCGAGGATTTCGGGGATCACGTCGCCCGCCTTGCGCAGCACGACCGTGTCCCCGATGAGCACGCCCTTGGCCTTGACGACGTCCTGGTTGTGCAGCGTGGCGAACTCGACCTCGGAGCCCGCGACCTTGACCGGCTCGACCACCGCGTAGGGCGTCACCCGCCCGGTACGGCCGACACCGACACGGATGTCGACCAGCCTGGTGTTGACCTCCTCGGGCGCGTACTTCCAGGCGATCGCCCAGCGAGGTGCGCGCGAGGTGGAGCCGAGCCGGCCCTGCAGCGGCACTTCGTCGAGCTTGACGACCACTCCGTCGATCTCGTGCTCCACCGCGTGGCGGTGCTCGCCGTAGTACGCGATGAACTCCCGTACGCCGTCGAGGGAGTTCACGACCTTGTACGCCTTCGACGTCGGCAGGCCCCACTCGTGGAGCAGCCCGTACGCCTCGGACAGGCGGGCGATGCCGAAGCCCTCGCGGGCGCCGATGCCGTGGACCACCATGTGGAGCGGTCGGGTGGCCGTGACCTTGGGGTCCTTCTGGCGGAGCGAACCCGCCGCGGCGTTGCGCGGGTTGGCGAACGGCGGCTTGCCGGCCTCCACCAGGCGCGCGTTCAGCTCCTCGAACTTCTCCATGGGGAAGAAGACTTCGCCGCGGATCTCCACGAGGTCCGGAATGCGGTCCCCGCGCAGCCGGTCCGGGATCTCGGCGATCGTACGGATGTTGGGCGTGATGTCCTCGCCCGTGCGCCCGTCTCCGCGGGTGGCGGCGCGGGTGAGCCGGCCGTGCTCGTAGGTGAGGTTGACAGCGAGGCCGTCGACCTTCAGCTCGCACAGGAAGTGGTAGGCGGAGCCGCTCAGTTCGCGGGCGACACGGTCGGCCCAGGACTCCAGCTCCGCCTCGTCGAAGGCGTTGTCGAGGCTGAGCATCCGCTCGCGGTGCTGCACGGACGTGAACTCGGTCTCGTAGTGCCCCGCGATCTTCTGGGTCGGCGAATCCGGGGTGCGCAGCTCCGGATACTCCTCCTCCAGCTCCTCCAGGGACCGCAGCAGCCGGTCGAACTCCCCGTCGCTGATGACGGGGGCGTCGTTGACGTAGTAGCGGAAGCGGTGCTCCTCGACCTGCTCAGCGAGCTGTGCATGCCGCTCCCGCGCCTCCGTGGGCACGCTCACCTGCTGTTCGCCAGCCACCGTTGCTTCCTCCCGTCACTCAGGGTTGTCCGCGAGCGATCTCGCGGCCCGGACGCAGTGGGCCAGCACCTTCCGGGCGTACGCCGGCGAGGCACCCGCGAGCCCGCAAGCCGGAGTGATCACCACGGAGTCCGCAAGAGTCCCCGGTGACAGCCCCAGCCTGCGCCACAGCGTCCTGACACCCCCGACGCTACCGGCAGGGTCCGACAATGCGGTGTCCGTGCCGGGCACGATTCCGGCGAAGAGTGCGGTGCCGCCCTCGACCGCCTCGCCGATCCGGTCGTCCTCACGCTCCGTGAGGAGCCCCGCGTCGAACGAGATGCCCGTCGCACCGGCGCGCCGCAGCAGCGCGAACGGCACGTCCGGCGCGCACACGTGCACGACCACCGGGGCCTCCGCCGCGCCGAACACCTCCCGCAGCGTGCCCTCGACCGCGGCCCGGTCGACCGCCCGGTGCGTGCGATAGCCGCTGGCCGTCTTCACCCGGCCGCCCAGCACCGCGGTCAACGACGGCTCGTCGAGCTGCAGCACGACCTCCGCGCCCGGCACCCGGCGGCGCACCTCGGCGAGATGGCCGCGCACCCCTTCCGCCAGCGACGCGGCGAGGTCCCGGCAGGCACCGGGGTCGGACAGGACGGCTTCTCCGTTCTTCAGCTCCAGCGCGGCCGCCAGCGTCCAGGGACCGACGGTCTGCACCTTCAGCGGGCCCCCGTACCCCTGCGTGAACTCCTCCAGCGCGTCGAGGTCCTCGCCCCGCCAGGACCTGGCTCGCCGGGTGTCGCGGCCCGGCCGGTCCCCGATCCGCCAGCCGCTCGGCTCCACGCGCGCGTACATCTCGACGAGCAGCCCGGCCGTGCGGCCGATCATGTCGGCCCCCGGTCCGCGAGCGGGCAGTTCAGGCAGATGCGGAAAGGTCTCGAGCGCACCTGTGACGGTCTTCGCGGCCTCCCGTGCGTCCGTCCCGGGCATCGAGCCGACACCCGTCGCGGCCGCGGGCCCCCAGGGAAAGCGGGACGCGTCCACGCCGCTCACCGGCCGGGCCGTACGGACAGATCGGTGACCTCGGCGTCGCGGGGCAGGTCGAGCGCGGCCAGGATCGTGACGGCGACGGACGAGGGGTCGATCCAGCGGGACTCGTCGTACATCTTGCCTTCCTGGCGGTGCACATCGGCCTGCATCGGCGTGGCCGTGCGCCCCGGGTAGACCGAGGTGACCCGCACCCCGGTGTCGTGCTCCTCCAGGCGGAGGGAGTCGGCCAGGGCCTTGAGGCCGTGCTTGCTCGCGGCGTACGCGCCCCACTCGGCGTTGGCGCGCAGCCCGGCGCCGGAGTTCACGAACACCACGTGGCCGTGCGCGACGCGGAGCTGGGGCAGCATCAGCCGGGTCAACTCCGCGGGCGAGACGAGGTTGGCGGCGAGCTGCGCGTTCCAGCCCTTGGGGGTCGTCCCCCCGATGGCGCCCAGCTCCACGACACCGGCGATGTGCAGCAGGGAGTCCAGCCGGTCGGGAAGCTCCTGGTGGCCGAACGCCCAGGACAGCTTCTCCGGGTGGGCCAGGTCGCCGACGACCGTACGGGCACCGGGATATCGCTGCTGGAGCTCCTTTGCGCGGCCCGCGTCGCGGGCCAGCAGCCACAGCTCGTCACCCCGTCCGGCCAGCCGCTCGGTGACGGCCGCGCCGATGCCGGAACCCGCCCCGGTGATCAGATGTGCAGTCATGTCCCCCAGCTTGCCTCACCGGACGCCCGCGGCTTCCTTCAGGTGGGCCAGGGGCCGGGGCCGCGGTCCCCGGCGAAGACCCCGGGCCGGCGCCGGGTCCCCGGCGAGGACCCCGGGTCGGACGCGGATGTTCACGCCCGTCACTCTACGAGCGGCCCGGGGCACGGCCCGGGGGCGACAGCGGTCCCGGGAATCATGACGTCGGCCCGGGACGCGACGTCAGGAGGACGAGGAGACGGCCGGCCGGGCTCGCTCGGTCGTCGCGATCGTCGCCGAACCGACGACGCGCGTGCCCTGGTAGAGAACGATCGCCTGGCCCGGTGCCACACCCCGCACCGGCTCGGTGAAGGCGACCCGCAGTTCCCCGTCGGCGAACTCGGCGCGAACTTCGGTCTCCCCGCCGTGCGCGCGCAGCTGCGCGGTGTACGTGCCGGGGCCGGTGGGAGGCGTGCCGCACCAGCGCGGCTTGATCCCGGTGAGGGCGATGACGTCGAGGGCTTCGGAGGGGCCGACGGTGACGGTGTTGTCCACCGGCGAGATGTCGAGGACGTAGCGCGGTTTGCCGTCGGGTGCGGGGACGCCGAGCCGCAGGCCCTTGCGCTGGCCGATGGTGTAGCCGTACGCCCCGGTGTGGGTGCCGACCTTGGTGCCGTCCTCGTCGACGATGTCGCCCTCGGCGGTGCCGAGGTGGCGGGAGAGGAACCCCTGGGTGTCGCCGTCGGCGATGAAGCAGATGTCGTGGCTGTCCGGCTTCTTGGCCACGGCCAGGCCGCGGGCCTCGGCCTCCGCGCGGATTTCGTCCTTGGTGGTGCGGGTGTCGCCGAGGGGGAACATCGCGTGGGCGAGCTGGCGCTCGTCCAGCACACCCAGGACGTACGACTGGTCCTTGGCCATGTCGGTGGCGCGGTGCAGCTCCCGGGTGCCGTCCTCGCGCAGTACCACGGTCGCGTAGTGGCCGGTGCACACGGCGTCGAAGCCGAGGGCCAGGGCCTTGTCCAGCAGCGCAGCGAACTTGATCTTCTCATTGCAGCGCAGGCACGGGTTGGGCGTACGGCCCGCCGCGTACTCGGCGACGAAGTCCTCGACGACGTCCTGGCGGAACCGGTCGGCGAGGTCCCAGACGTAGAAGGGGATGCCGATCACGTCGGCGGCGCGCCGCGCGTCACGGGAGTCCTCGATCGTGCAGCAGCCGCGGGCCCCGGTCCTGAAGGACTGGGGATTGGCCGAGAGCGCGAGGTGGACGCCGGTCACATCGTGGCCCGCCTCGGCGGCGCGGGCCGCGGCGACGGCGGAGTCGACGCCGCCGGACATGGCGGCGAGCACGCGGAGGCGGCTGCCCGGGCGGGGGCCGGCGGTCGCGGCCGGGCTGGGCTGGGGGACGGGAGAGGCGTTCATAGCGCCTCCAGGGTAAGGGGAACCGCGCGCGACCCCGAAGGCGTTATGTTCCGGAGAACCGGCACACGCGAGGGGGCGGGATGGATCAGCAGGCACGCGAGGAGACACCCGCGGGGCGCGGCACCGGCGGCGGCGCACCGCGTCCCGCCGCCCTGAGCCGCCGCGCCCTGATCGCCGGCGGCGCCGCCGCCGTCCTCGGTACGGCCGGGGTGCTGGGCTCGGAGCAGCTGTCCCGCCTCTGGTGGCGGATCCCGGGGAACGACAAGCCGCGCAAGGAGGGTGAGCTGGACCACCGGGGCGCCCAGTGGATCGCCGCGTCGACGGCGAACCGGCGCAGGGCGGACCGCCCGGCCGACTACGCGATCGACCGCGTGGTCGTCCACGTCGTCGAGGGCAGTTATCCGGTCGCGCTGAAGGTGTTCCAGGATCCCGAGCACGGCGCGGCCACGCACTACGTGGTGCGCAAGGACGGCCACATCGCCCAGATGATCCGCGAGCTGGACGTCGCCTACCACACGGGGAACCGGGGGTACAACGAGCGCAGCATCGGGATCGAGCACGAGGGGTTCGTGGACCGTCCCGGGTCCTTCACCGACGAGATGTACCGCTCCTCGGCGCGGCTGACCGCCGGAATCTGCGCGCGGTACGGGATACCGGTCGACCGCGAGCACATCGTCGGGCATGTGGAGGTGCCCGGCACCGATCACACCGACCCCGGGCCCCACTGGGACTGGGACCGCTACATCAAGCTCGTCCGGCGGGCGAGCCGCCCGGCCGCGTAGAGGCCCTCGACACCCCGGGCCCCGAACCCTGGGGCCTCCACCGCGTCCGGCTCGGACGGGACCGCTACGAGAGCCCCGCCGTACGCGCCCGCTCGACCGCCGGGCCGATCGCCGCGGCCACCGCGTCCACGTCCTCGGCGCTGGAGCTGTGCCCGAAGGAGAAGCGGAGGGTCCCGCGGGCCAGCTCGGGGCCCGTCCCGGTGGCGAGCAGGACGTGGCTGGGCTGGGCGACGCCCGCCGTACAGGCCGAGCCGGTGGAGCACTCGATGCCCTGGGCGTCCAGGAGCAGCAGCAGCGAGTCGCCCTCGCAGCCGGGAAAGGAGAAGTGGGCGTTGGCGGGCAGCCGGCCGGCGGGGTCCGGGTCCCCGCCCAGGACGGCGTCCGGGACGGCGGCCCGCACCGCCGTGATCAGCTTGTCGCGCAGCGCGCCGGTCTCACGGGCGAAGTCGGCGTGATGTGCGGCGGCGTGCTCGGCGGCGGCCGCGAACGCGGCGACGGCGGGCACGTCGAGCGTGCCGGACCGTACGTGCCGCTCCTGCCCGCCGCCGTGGAGCAGGGGTACGGGCGTCTCCTCCCGGCGGAGCACCAGCGCCCCGATGCCGTACGGGCCTCCGATCTTGTGGCCGCTGACCGTCATCGCGGCCAGGTTCGACGCGGCGAAGCCGACCGGGAGCTGCCCGAATGCCTGGACGGCGTCGGCGTGCAGCGGAATCCCGAACTCGGCCGCCACATCGGCGAGTTCACGGACCGGCATGACGGTGCCGATCTCGTTGTTCGCCCACATCACGGTCGCGAGCGCGACGTCCGAGGGGTCGCGGGCGATGGCCTCGCGCAGGTCGCCGGGGTGGACGCGGCCGTAGGAGTCGACGGGCAGGTACTCCACGCGCGCGCTCTCGTGCCCGGCCAGCCAGTCGACGGCATCGAGCACGGCGTGGTGTTCGACGGGGCTGGCCAGGACGCGCGTACGCCGCGGGTCGGCGGCTCTGCGGGCCCAGTAGAGCCCCTTGACGGCGAGGTTGTCGGACTCCGTGCCGCCCGCGGTGAACACCACCTCGCTGGGCCGGGCACCGAGCGCGGCGGCGACGGTTTCCCGGGACTCCTCGACCGTACGGCGCGCCCGCCGGCCGGCGGCGTGCAGTGAGGAGGCGTTCCCGGTGACGGCGAGCTGGGCGGTCATCGCCTGCACCGCCTCGGGGAGCATCGGGGTGGTGGCGGCGTGGTCGAGGTAGGCCATGATGCCCACGATTCTACGAGCGGCGGACCGGCCTTTCCCCCGCGCATTCGCCGGCGCACGGGGCGCGGGTGCGCACCTGCCCCCTTGGCATGCACCCGCGGCGCGTTCGGGTCCTGCGGGAATGTGGGCGCGGAGCGGCCCGTCGCCCCGGCGGCGACGGCCTGGCCGGGGTTCTCCCGGCCGGAGTCCGGGGACAACTCCGGCGGGCCCCGCCGATCCCGGTGGTCTCAGGCGAGCAACGCCCGTGCGAACTGGCGGGATTGGGCCACGAGCCGGTCCTCGCTGTCCCACACCTCGGCGTCCTCCTCGAGGAACCCGCCCGCCATGTTCCGGGTGGTGACCGAGACCCGCAGCGGACCGGGCGCGGGGCGGTGGCGTACGTGGGTGGTCAGTTCGACGGTGGGCACCCAGCCCACATGGCCGAGCTCGAACGCCGTCGGGGGCAGGGCGTCGACGGCGAGCAGCAGGGACAGCGGGTCGGCGTCGCGGCCGTCGGCGAGCCCGAACCAGGCCCGCATCTCGCCCCTTCCGGAGGGCCGACCGACGGCCCAGCCCGCGGTGGCCGGGTCGAGCCGGATGTCGAGCCGGTCGGTGATGGCGGAACTGCCGGGGAAGGGGGACGCGGCGCCCTGCTGGTTCCGCGGGCCGAGGCAGTGCTCGTACGGGGGGATGGACGGGGGCTTGGCGGAGGTGCGCACGTCGTCGGGGAGGAGGGCGAGGTCCCCGTAGTGCGCGGTGACGCGGATGCGCTCGACCTCGGCGCCGGTCTCGTCCCGCTGGATCAGCGACGCCTGGCCGGTGGACATGGTGCGCCCCGTCCGCACGGTCTGGGTGCGGATCTCGGCGGCCCCGGGCCGGGAGGCGGTGAGGTAGTGCGCGGTGATCGTGAAGGGGTCGGGGTGCGGGAGGGTCTCGCCCAGGGCACGGCCGAGCATCGCCAGCAGGTAGCCGCCGTTGATCGCCCGGATGATGGTCCAGCCTTCGGAGAGCTCGGCGTCGTAGATGCCGGGTGCGCGCCGCGTGACGGCGGTGTCGCGATCGAACTCGCTGTCGCCGATCGTTGCCTGTGTTGTGCCCTGTGCCATGGTCTGCACGGTACACCGCTTTGTTACTGACGGGTAGCCCAATCGTCGGCTGAGATGATGCGCCGGTGCTCCGGCAGCCGGTGCACGGATCCGAGGCTGGGAACGATCATGCTGCACGTGCTGTACCTGGTGGGCGTCTCCGCCTTCGCGGCGAGCGGGGTGCTGGCCGCCCACCGCGCGAACATGGACCCCTTCGGCGGCCTGACCCTCGCCTTCGCCGCCTCCATCTCCGGTGGCACACTGCGGGATCTGATGCTCGACCGGCATCCGCTGTACTGGACGCACGACTGGGTCCTGCTGACCGTCATCGCCTGCGTCGGCAGCGCCACGATCGTCTATCTCCGCTTCTGGCGGCTCCCCGAGCGCTCCTTGCTGCTCGTCGACGCGCTCGGCCTCTCCGTCGTGACGGTGATCGGCGCCCAGGCGGCCATCGATTCGGACGTCACACCGCTCGCCGTGATCATCTTCGGCGTCATGACCGGAGTGACGGGTGAGGTCGTGCGCGATGTGCTGTGCGGGGAGCTCCCGCCGCTGCTCCTCCGCGAGGAGGTGTACGCGACGGCCGCGGCCGCCGGAGCGGGCGCCTATCTCGCGCTGGACGCGGCCGGTGCGGACGCGACGACGGCCACCACGGTGTCGGCCGCGCTCGTCTTCGCCCTTCGCATGGCGGCCGTGTACCTCGGGGTGCAGTTGCCCCGCCCGCACGGCAGCCGGACGCCCGGGCCCGGCGCGTGACGAGGACTTCGCGAGCGGCTCGGGCCCACGCACCGGCGGTACGTGGGCCCGAGGAACCGGCCCGGTTCTCCGGACCGCATGCCTGTCCCGGCTAGTCGTCCTTGGTGACGACGTCGGCCACCTCGTCGGCCCCCGGGAGGGGCGTGTCCCCGGGTGCCTGATCCGGCGCGTTCTCCGGGTGGTGGCACGCCACCTGATGCCCCGTCCGCAGCGCCACCAGCGGCGGCTCCTGCGTCGTGCACAGCTCCGTCGCCTTCCAGCAACGGGTGTGGAAGCGGCAGCCGGACGGCGGCTTGATCGGCGAAGGGACGTCGCCCTGCAGCAGGATCCGGTCACGCTTGGCACGCCGCTTGGGGTCCGGCACCGGTACGGCGGAGAGCAGCGCGCGGGTGTACGGATGCATGGGCGTCTCGTAGAGCGACTTGCGGTCGGTGAGCTCGACGAGCTTGCCGAGGTACATGACCGCGATCCGGTCCGAGACGTGCCGGATGACCGACAGGTCGTGGGCGATGATCACGTACGTGAGGCCCATCTCGTCCTGGAGGTCGTCCAGCAGGTTGACCACCTGGGCCTGGATCGACACGTCCAGCGCGGAGACCGGCTCGTCCGCCACGACCAGCTTCGGCTTGAGCGCCAGCGCCCGCGCGATGCCGATGCGCTGCCGCTGACCGCCGGAGAACTCGTGCGGATAGCGGTTGTAGTGCTCGGGGTTGAGGCCGACGACCTCCAGCAGACGCTGGACCTCCCGCTTGACGCCGCCCTCGGGGCGCACGCCCTGCAGCTTGAACGGGGCACTGACGATGGCGCCGACCGTGTGCCGCGGATTCAGCGACGAGTACGGGTCCTGGAAGATCATCTGGACATCGCGGCGCAGCGGCCGCATCCTGCCCGTGCCCAGATGGGTGATGTCCTCGCCCTCGAACTCGATCTTCCCGCCGCTCGGTTCGAGCAGTCGCGTGATGAGACGGCCCATGGTGGACTTGCCGCAACCGGACTCGCCGACGACGCCGAGGGTCTCCCCCGCCCGCACGTCGAAGTCGATGCCGTCGACCGCCTTCACCGCGCCCACCTGGCGCTTGAGGATGCCCTTGGTGATCGGGAAGTGCTTGGTCAGCCCCGTCACCTTGAGCAGCGTCTCACCGGGCCGGGGGTCCGGAGAGGTCGCCGTCGCCGTCTTGGCCACGGCCTCCGCGTCGGCCGCGCCGGCCTGTCCGGGGATCGTCATCGGCTCGTCCTCGCTCACAGCGCCTCTCCGTTCTCCGCCAGAGCCTCCGCCTGGGCGGTGCCCCCGTCTCCGCCCGCTCGGCGCAAAGCTGCTGCCATCGTTGCCTTCTGCAGGCAGGCTGCCTCGCGTGCGTCGCTCACAGCGCCCTCCGGTTCGCTTCTCCGCCCGCTCGGCGCAGAGGTGCTGCCATCGTTGCCTTCTGCAGGCCGGCGGCCTCGCGTGCGTCGCTCACAATTTCGGCGCAATCTCTTCGGTCCAGATCCGCTCCCGGTCCTCCGGCGCCATATGGCAGGCGGAGAAGTGCCCGCTGCTCACCTCGCGCAGCTCCGGCCGCTCGGTGCGGGTGACACCGCCCTTGGGCACGTCCGCGTACGGGCAGCGGGGGTTGAACGCGCAACCGCTCGGGACGTTGATCAGGCTGGGCGGGGAGCCCTTGACCGGGATGAGGCGCTCGGTCTGGTCGCGGTCGATCCGCGGCATGGAGCCGAGCAGGCCCCAGGTGTACGGGTGCTGGGGTTCGTAGAAGACCTGCTCGGCCGTGCCGCGCTCCACGCAGCGGCCGCCGTACATGACCAGGATCTGGTCGGCCAGCTCGGCGACCACGCCCAGGTCGTGGGTGATGATGATGACCGCGGAGCCGAATTCCTTCTGCAGATCCCGGATCAGGTCCAGGATCTGCGCCTGGACGGTGACGTCGAGGGCCGTGGTCGGCTCGTCGGCGATCAGCAGTTCGGGATTGTTCACCAGCGACATGGCGATCATCGCGCGCTGGCGCATACCGCCGGAGAACTCGTGCGGGTAGTTGTCCACCCGCTGGTCGGGCTGCGGGATGCCGACGCGGTCGAGCATCTCGACCGCGCGCTTGCGGGCGGTCCTCTTGTCGACGTCATGGTGGATCCGGTAGGCCTCCACGATCTGCTGCCCGATGGTGAAGTACGGGTGCAGGGCGGACAGCGGGTCCTGGAAGATCATGGACATCTCGCGGCCGCGCAGCTTGCGCACCTCGTCCGCCTGAGCGCTGAGCAGCTCCTGCCCGTCGAGCCAGATCTCGCCGGAGATCCGTGTCTTCCGGCGGCCGTACTGGCCGACCCGGTGCAGGCCCATGATGCCCAGCGAGGTGACGGACTTACCGGACCCGGACTCGCCGACGATGCCGAGCGTCTTGCCCTTCTCCAGGGAGAAGGAGAGCCCGTCGACGGCCTTCACCAGGCCGTCCTCGGTCGGGAAGTGCACCTTCAGATCGCGGACTTCGAGGAAGGCCGAGGACGGCGGAGCCGCTCCCGCGGCCACCGGCTCGCCCACGGCACCTGCCTTCGTCACCTGGGTTCCGGGGGTGTCCCCCGGGACGGATGCAGTGCTCATGCGAGCCTCACTCGGGGGTCGATCACGCCGTAGAGCACGTCCACAACGAGGTTGGCGATGACGACGGCGCTTGCGGTGATCAGCGTGACACCGAGGATCAGCGGCAGGTCGCGCTCGCCGATCGCCTTGAGCACGGCCTGGCCGAGACCGGGCAGGCTGAAGGTCGTCTCGGTCAGGATCGCGCCGCCGATCAGCGCGCCCAGGTCGACGCCGAGCAGCGTGATGATGGGGGTCATGGTCGAGCGCATGGCGTGCTTGCGGATGACGACCGTTTCTCGCAGGCCCTTGGCGCGGGCGGTGCGGATGTAGTCCTCGCCCATGACCTCCAGCATGGTGGCCCTGGTGAGACGGGCGTACATCGCGCCGAAGAGGAACGCGAGGGTCACCCACGGAAGGATCATGCCGCTGAACCAGTCGCCGACATTGTCCTCGAGCGGGGTGTACTCGTTGCTGACCCAGCCGAGTCCGTAGGAGAAGATCGCCAGCGACACCAGGCCGGTGAAGTAGATCGGCAGCGAGACGCCGCCGAGCGCGACGACCATGGCGCCCCGGTCCCAGACGGAACCGCGCTTGAGCGCCGAGACGACGCCGGCGGTCAGGCCGATCAACAGCCAGAGGAAGGCGGCGCCGACGGCCAGTTGCAGGGTCACCGGAAGACGGTCGGCGAGGATCGGCCAGATGGCCTGCTCGGTCTTGAAGGAGTATCCGAAGCAAGGCGCCGAGCAGTGAATGGTGTCGCCGCCGCCGGTGTAATCGCGGCCGACGAGGATGCCTTTGAAGAACTCGAAGAGCTGGACCAGGATCGGGTCGCCCAGCCCCAGCTTCTCCCGGATGCCCTCCAGAGCCGCCGCGTCGGACTGCTTGCCGACGTACATGGTGGCCGGGTCGACACCGGTCCACTTCGGAATCAGGAAGAAGATGCTGAAGACCGCCAGCATGATGACGATCAGCATCACGGCGGCGGCGAACAGCCGCCTGATGATGTAAGTGAGCACTGCTCTCGGGCCCCTGGCGGGCCCGGTGAACTGCCGGAGGTCGTCCGGGAGTTCACCGGGCCGCCGTCGCGGCCTTCACCTGCCCTTCGTGCCTAGCGGCGGGTGCGCCGGCGATAGGTTTACTTGACGCCCAGCGACGTGAAGTCGTACTGACCGCTGAACGCGAAGGTCGAGTAGACGTTGGTCAGTCGCGGCGAGCGCCAGTTGAGGATCTTCTCGAAGACGAACGGCAGGTAGTAGCCGCCCTCCATCACCTGCTTGTTGATGTCGGAGGCGATCTGCTCCCGCTTGGTGTCGTCCAGCTCCGCGACGAACGAGTCGAACTTCTTGTCGATCGACTTGTCCTTGATCATCGCGTAGTTGTTGTTGCCGTTCGGCAGGATGTAGCTGCTGTCCCACAGCGGCATGCCGTAGCCCTGGACGGTCGGGAAGTCGGGGCCCCAGCCCATGATGATGATGCCGTAGTTCTTCTTCTTCACGACCTCGGGGTTACCGATGATGCCGCTGGTCTGGGCGCCGTCGTACTGGTCGACCTCGACGTCGACGCCGATCTTCTTCAGCGACGCCTGGAGCGACTCGGCGGTGGCCACCTCGACGTCCTTGTTGTTGCGGACGGCGATGGTGGTCTTGAAGCCATTGGGCTTGCCGCAGGCCTTCAGCTCCTCCTTGGCCTTGGCGATGTCCGCCTTGCCGCCGTTCTTCGCCGTGCCGTACGGGTCGTAGGACGGGTCGGCACCCGGAACGACCGGCGGCAGCATGTTGGTGCCGATGTCGCCACCGGCCAGCGGACCGCCGCGGGCGTTCTGCAGCGACTTGTGGTCGGCACCGTAGATCACGGCCTTGCGGCAGTGGATGTTGTCGAACGGCTTGACCGTCTGCGGGAACACCGCGTAGCGGATGTAACCCATGACCGGGTTGTCCAGGCTCTCCTTGTGCTGCTTGAGCGCCTTGGTACGGCCGGCGGGCGACATACCCGTCTGGTTGAGGTCGAGGTCGTAGTCACCGGAGATCAGACGGTTGTCCATCTCGTCGGCGTTGGTGAGCAGCGTGACCGTGATCTTGTCCGGCAGCGCCTTGCGGATGTCGTCCGAGGACTGCTTCCACTCGGAGTTGCGGACCAGGGTCAGGTTCTTGTTCGGCGTGTACGACTCGAACTTGTACGGGCCGGAGGAGAACGGCTTCAGGCCGTACTTCGACTTGGTGTCCTTGTCCTGGCGGACCGGCGAGGCGAACGGCAGCGCCAGGATCTCCTCGAAGTCACTGTTGGCCTTCGGGAGCTTGAAGACGATGGTCTTCTCGTCCGGCGTCTCGATGGCCTTCAGGCCCAGCTTGTCCTTGGACTTGTCCTTGTACGGGCCCTTGTACTTGCCGTCCGGGTCCAGGATGTCCTTGAGGTAGACGGGGCCGCCGGACAGCACGTCCTGCGCCCACTGGCGCTCGATGCCGTACTTGATGTCCTGGGCGGTGATCGGCTTGCCGTCCTCCCAGGTGACGTCGTCCTTCAGCTCGTACGTGTACGTCTTGCCGCCGTCGGTGATCTTCGCCTTGGACTTGGCGAGGTCCGGCTTCAGCTCCAGGCCCTTCTCGCCCGGAGCCGTGTCGGAGGTGACCAGCTGACGGCTGTAGTAGCGCATGAAGTTCCATGCGAAGCCGTAGTAGCCGCGGGTGGTGTCCCAGGAGTCGGCGTCCTGCACGCCGATGAACTTCAGCGTGCCGCCTTTCTTGTCGGACGCGCTGGCGATCTTCTCGACGCCCGCGTTGAAGCCGGCCCCCTTGCTGTCGCTGTCGCTGCCGCCACCGCCACAGGCCGCGGTGGAGACCAGGGCCGCGACCACGACGGCCGACATGGCGGCCAGTCTGCGCCTCGAGGTGCGTTGGGTTGTCACGATCTCGGATCCTCCGTGTATGTCACGGCCCGCACGGCTGCGCAGGGCCCGGGGGTGGGGCTTAAGTGGGGGGAGTCAGCGGGTTCCCTTGGGATCGAGCGCGTCGCGCACGCCGTCGCCGAAGAGATTGAACGAAAGGACGGTGACGAAGATGGCCACGCCCGGGATCACCATGAACATCGGGTCGGAGTCGTAGTAGCGCACCGCGGCGGAGAGCATGTTTCCCCAGGACGCGGTCGGCGGCTTGACGCCCACTCCGAGGAAGCCGAGCGCGGCCTCGGTGAGGATGTTGGTCGGGATCATCAGCGTCGTGTAGACGGTGATGGGGGCGATGAGGTTGGGGAGCAGTTCCTTGAAGAGGATGTAGCGCTGCCCGGCGCCGAGGCTGCGGGCCGCCTCCACGTACTCGCGCTCACGCAGGGACAGCGTCTGGCCGCGGACGATGCGGCCGATGTACGGCCAGCCGAAGAAACCGATGACCAGGATCATCACCAGCAGGCGCACGCCCGTGCCTTCGAGCCCGAGGAGCTGGTTGGGCATCACCGAGATGAGCGAGATGATGAACAGCAGCTGGGGGAAGGCCAGCAGCATGTCCATCACGCGGCTGATCACGGCGTCGACCCAGCCGCCGAAGTAGCCCGCCAGAATGCCCAGGACGGTGCCGAACACGACCGCGACCAGGGCCGAGAGGAAGCCGACGAGCAGCGAGATGCGGGCGCCGAAGACGATGCGGCTGAAGACGTCGCGGCCGTTGACGGGCTCGATACCCAGCAGATGCTCGGAGCTGATGCCGCCCCAGGAGCCCGCCGGGGTGCCGAACAGCGGGTCGATCAGGTCCTCGTGATGCTCATTCGGATCATGGCCGAGAACACTCGTGATGAGCGGGGCAAAGACCGCGACCACGATCAGGATGAGCACCATCGCCCCACCAGCGAGGGCCAGTTTGTCCCGCTTCAACCGGTTCCAAGCGATACGACCCAGCGAACGGCCCTCGACGGCCTTCTTCGTGACGTCAGCGGCAACACCGGCCTCGTCGCCCTTGACCGGAACCGTGTCGTGCATAGGTGCCGTCATCGTGGTGGGGACCCCTCTCGACCGGCGGTGGCCGGCCAGCGCCTGCCGCTGTAGCGGCCTTGATCTTCACATCGCACAAAGGGCCGATGGCCCGGCGAACGTGAGTCTTCATCGCGTTTGCGATCAGGTGCCAGCCTTCCTTGGGAAAGGATGCGCAACTGTGATGTGGCCTGGGAGCTTCCGGATTTCGGACGAGACGGTCTGCTCAGCGGAGCAACCGGCCGCATGGAAGAGACGCGAAGCCGGCGGCCAAAACCGCCCGTACTCCCATCATTTGACAAAGGCGAACGCCCGCGAGTCCTCCGCATGGCAGGACTTCGCCCGGAGTTGTCCGGATGGCGGACGGGGGTGTCGAGGACTGAGCAGAGGTCCGGTCACAGCAGAGGAACTGAGCGGCGGTTCAGTAGACGTACGGGGCGGGGCGAGCGGTGCAGCAGGCGCAAGGGACCGGGCGGCGGTTCAGTAGGCGTGCGGAGCGGGCCCGGGATGCCACCCCTGGGGCGAGATGTTGCCGTGCGCGGGTCCCGGCGGCGGGTAGCCGTAGCCGGGCGCCGGGGAGACGGGGGCCGCGGGACCCATGGGACGCTGTCCACCCTGGACATCGCGGTCGAAGAAGGGACGGGCGAAGGCCCTCAGCCACATTGCCACCGGATCGTGGTCGTCCGACATCGCCACGGTCGACACCGGCAGCCCCTCGGGGGCCGCGCCCACCGACTGCTGCATCATCGCCCGCGCGGACTCCACGGCCGGCGGGCTCGTGTCGTACAGATCCAGGCCGATGGCCAAGTACGGCGCACCGAGCGCGGGCTGGACCCAGGCTCGGCGCAGGGAACGCACTGTGGGCGTGCGATGGGCATTCTGGGTCAAAAGCGCGTAGAACTGGGCGATTTCAATGGTCGGTTCCGACAACCGCAGCGGTCCGGCGGGCAGCTGGTCGAGGCCGACCGCGATGCGGCGCATATCCGCCCACGGGATTCCGACGCCTCCGCCCGGAGCGTGCGGGTTGAGCCACAGGCCCCAGTGGTCGGGGTAGAGGGAGGCGGCGACGTCGTGGCCGGCGACCACCTCGTGAGCGCGGTTCCAGCCGCTGGCCGCCAGTTCGTGGGAGGAGGTGACGCAGGGCGCGTAGCCCAGGCCGTCCACCTCCATGTTCCCGTACTGGGCGTCCGGCGTCCCCGGGGAACCCTGCCACAGGAGCATCCACACCTGGCCGTCGGCGAGGGCACGCAACAGCGCCTCATAGGCGTCGTACCGCCCGGGCGTCACCTGCTGCAGCATCCGCTCCACGGCCCCCACCGCAGCCGTGCCGCCTCCCGCACTCACCGACTTCTGCCCTCTCTCCTCGGCACAGCGCGGCCAGCACCGGCCTCTCGCGTGCACCCCTCGCTCATCCAACCAGCTTACGGAGGTCTACGCGGTGTGGAACGGGCGTACCCGCTCCCGCATCCAGTCGACGACCGGGTCCTGGGCGACGTCCAGCAGCACGAGTTGTACGGGCCAGGGCACCGGAGCGACGCCCAGCGCCCGGCCGAGAGCGTTCAGCACCACGTCCCGGTCCTGCGGCTCGCAGCGCAGGAGTTCGACGCCGATGAAGAGCGCCGGCGGGTCGCCCTCGACGCTCGCCAGCGCGCGGCGGGCGGTGCGGACGAGGCCGGTGGTGAGGAACTCGCCCGCGGCGGCGCCGAGGAAGTCGACCGGCTCCTCCTGCCAGTCCGGTTCGAACAGCCGCACCCGTCCGCCGCTCGGTGACCCGGCCGCGTACTCGGTTACGGGCAGGTCCAGTTCGGTGCGGCCGGTGCGGCAGAGTTCGGCAACGGCGGCCGGGGGCAGCGGGACGCCGACCGCGCCGCCGGGGTTGACCGCGATGCCGAGCTGCGGCGGAAGGCCGCGGGCGAACTCCCGGGCGGGGGCGACGGTGAAGGACATGTGCGCCCCGACGACCTGGAGGAATTGCTGCTCCGAGCTGAACACCGGGACGTAGGCGGCGCCCTCGATCTCCACGGTGGGCAGATCGAGGTTCCGGCTCTCGCGGCCCCCGCCCTCCGGCAGCGGCACCCACACGTGGCTGCGGCCCAGCATCTCGACGATGCGCGCGCCCGCACCGGGCACTCCCACGGAAGCCGCCAGCGTCTCCTCCAGTGCGTTGCACGGAAAGCCCGGGAGAGGCCCGGGTCCGCCGGCGTGTGCGGCGTCGGCCGGCACTCCGCCGGAAGGAAAGGAGGAGTAGCCGTGCTGCTCCGTCATGGTCACCGGGCCCATCCACTGTCGCGTACGAATCGCCCACGCACCCTAACGGCTGCACATGCGCTTTCTCCCGGGCTGCTCGAAACCGCGGCATAAGCGCAGGTCACCGGTGACGGCCTGGCTGCCGGCGCCACGGCAGCGGCGTCGCTCTGCGTAACGACGAGTTGCACACCGTGCTGGGCCTCCGGACGGTGGGACAAAGGCCGACTGACACCCGAAGGGAGCACACTCACCATGCATATGTCCCGGAAGAGCGGCGTCCTCGTCGCGTCCGCCGTGTGCGGCGTACTCGTGATCGGAACCGGTGCCGCCGTTGCCGTCGCCGACACCGACACCCGTGCACCGGCCCGTACCGCGCCCGACCGGAAGGCCTCCGACGCCCCTCTGCCCGGCGCCGACAACCTGCTCGGACAGGCGAAGCTGCTCGACGACATGGGCAGCATCACCCGTCCTGTCAACGACCTTGTGCAGGCGGTGCTCCAGGCCCCCGACGGCAGGCTGCCGGTCGCCGAGGCCACCAGCCGCGCGGAGGAGATCAAGCAGGCGCTCGCCTCCGTCACGCAGACCCCCGCGCAGCCCTCCGCCCAGCCCGCACCCGGCCAGGACCCCGTCGTCCTCCCGGCCTACGATCTGCCGTACCCCGCCGCGAAGGCGCGCCGCGCCGGCGACCCCGGCCAGGACCTCAAGGCCAAGGCGACGGCCGATCTGCAGAGCCGTCTCGACTCCCTGCTCCAGGCCCTTTCGGCCGGGGACCCGAACGCCATCTCCTCCGCCGTGCAGAACCTCCTCACCGGTACGGTCAACGTGGTGACGAGCGTCATGGTCGGCGGCGGTCTGCCCACGGCGAACCTCGACGGCCTGCCGAGGCTGCCCCAGGTCCCCGGCGCCCCGCAGGTCCCGACCTCCCCCGGCGCCACCGAGGTCCCGGTGTCGCCCGAGGTGCCGGGCGCCTCGCAGCCGTCGTCCACCTCGAACTCGACGTCGAACTCGACCTCCTCGAACTCGACCTCCTCGAACTCGACCTCCTCGAGCTCCTCGGACTCGTCGAACTCCTCGGACTCGTCGAACTCCTCGGACTCGTCGAACTCCGCGAACCTGCCCGCCGCTTGGCCCGCGAGCTGAGACGGTCGACGGAAGAGTCCACGCGGAAACGCGGAGGGCGCGGAAAACGCGGAGGGCGCGGAAAACGCGGAGGGCGCACCCCCGTAGCCGGACCGTGCGAACCGGAGCCCCGGCCGACCGGCCGGCGTTCCGGCTACTCGAAGCCGATGCGCCGTACGGCGCTCGCGGATCTTCGGTCCAGCAGCACAGCCGAGGCGCAACCGTCCGGAAGACGCCCGCCCTCCGCGTCCGCGACCAGCCGCCCCACGGCGCGGCGGTGGCGGGCGAAGGCGAACTGCGAGACACCGCGCCCGCGCGTGGCCTGCCCCTTCAGGGCGACCTCCGGCTCCACATCCAGCAGCACCATGTGCAGTGACCGGCCGCGGCGGCTGGCGTCGCGCGCCAGCCAGCCGCGCACCCACGCGAGCGTGCCGCAGTCGTGGACGACGACGCTGTCGCCCGAGCGGAGGGCGCGCCGCAGCCCGGCGTAGTGCGCGATCCGCACCAGCGGGCGGTACAGGGCGTACGGGAAGAAGCCGGGCACGACGCGCCGCCAACGGTCTCGCATGTCCTGGGAGTCGATCCGCCGCACGCCCCGGCCCCGCTGATCCAGCCCGGCGACGGCCCGCTTGATCAGGGTGCTCTTGCCGCTGCCCGGCAGCCCTGAGACGACGAGCACGTCACCGGCCGGGTAGCGGAGCGCTCCCGCCTGCCCGGCCGCGGACGGCAGATCGTCCGGCACATCGCGCGGACCACCGCCCCCGCGCAGATCCGTCACGTCCCCCCGGAGACCCGGGCGGACGACCGCGGGGACCGCGCGGGCACGCTCCTTCCGTCCGGGCCCCGCCGTCCCGGGCACGAGGCGGGTGCGGCCCTCAGCGGTGCCGCCGGGCGGCGCGCCCCCCGGGGCCGCCGTCCCGGCCGACGTCGCGTACGCGCTGTCCCTGTGCACCGTGATCGTCCTCCCCGTTCGGTCCGGTCACTGCGCTCTTCCGGAGCAGAGTGTCAAGAAACGGCAATGCGGTACAAGCTCGATACCTCGCCACCGACCCGCCCGAACATCGGACAGTCGTGCAATGATGTCCGCGCCAACTCCATACCGGCCGTTCGATCCCGCGCGGGAGAGTCCCCGGACCGGCAGTCGTGCCGGGCGCCGGGGCGCCGAAGGAGCAAGTCCTCCCTTGAATCTCTCAGGCCCCGTACCGCGCGGATTAGGCACATCTGAAAAGCGGGCCGCCCGGCGGCCCCACCCAAGGTGCAAGCCGTAGCCCTGATGCGTGATGAGGGTCGTGGCGAACCTCTCAGGTTCCGATGACAGATGGGGAGGCTGTGTTCCCTACGACATCAGCCTCGCCACCCCTGCCCGGGAGCCTGAAACATGACCGATTCCCCACGCCGTACCGCCCTCGACGCGCTGCACCGCGCGCTCGGCGCCACGATGACCGACTTCGCCGGCTGGGACATGCCGCTGCGCTACGGCAGTGAGCGCGACGAGCATGTCGCGGTCCGCACTCGCGCGGGCCTCTTCGACCTCTCCCACATGGGCGAGATCACCCTGACCGGTCCGCAGGCCGCCGATGCGCTGGACCATGCGCTGGTCGGGAACCTCGGCAAGCTGACCGTCGGCCGGGCCCGCTACACCATGATCTGCAACGCCGAGGGCGGCATCCTGGACGACCTGATCGTCTACCGCCTTCAGGACGAGCGGTTCATGGTCGTCGCCAATGCCTCGAATGCGCGAGGAGTCCTGGACGCGCTGACCGAGCGCGCTTCGGGCTTCGACACCGAGGTGCGCGACGACCGCGAGGCGTACGCCCTCATCGCCGTCCAGGGGCCCGAGTCCCCCGGCATCCTGAAGTCCCTGACCGATGCCGACCTCGACGGGCTCAAGTACTACGCCGGCCTGCCCGGAACCGTCGCCGGCGTGCAGGCACTCATCGCCCGCACCGGCTACACCGGCGAGGACGGCTTCGAGCTCTTCGTCGCGCCGGAGGACGCCGAGACCGTCTGGCAGGCCCTGACCGACGCGGGCAAGCCCGCCGGCCTTGTGCCGTGCGGCCTCTCCTGTCGGGACACCCTGCGCCTGGAGGCCGGCATGCCTCTGTACGGGCACGAGCTGACCACCGCCACCACGCCGTTCGACGCGGGTCTGGGCCGGGTCGTGAAGTTCGAGAAGGAGGGCGACTTCGTCGGGCGTGCGGCGCTGGAGGAGGCGGCGAAGCGCGCGGAGGCCAGCCCGCCTCGCAGGCTCGTGGGCCTGATCGCCGAGGGCCGCCGGGTGCCGCGCGCGGGCTACGCCGTGGTGGCGGCCGGCGAGGGCACGGTGATCGGCGAGGTCACCTCGGGGGCGCCCTCCCCCACCCTCGGCAAGCCGGTCGCGATCGCGTACGTGGACGCTTCCCACGCCGAACCGGGCACCGCAGGCGTCGCGGTGGACATCCGCGGCAGCCACGAGGCGTACGAGGTCGTCGCCCTCCCCTTCTACAAGCGGCAGCGCTGACCCCCTCACCGCGCCGTACGGGTGCCGACTGCGTCACGCCCGTCCCACCTGTCAAGACCGCGAACCGAGCACGCCCCCCGATCCAGGAGAATTCAGATCATGAGCAACCCCGAGCAGCTTCGTTACAGCAAGGAGCACGAGTGGCTCACTCCGGCCGACGAGGACGGTGTCTCCACCGTGGGCATCACCTCGCACGCCGCCGACGCCCTCGGTGACGTCGTCTTCGTCCAGCTCCCGGAGGTCGGCGACACCGTCACCGCGGGCGATCCCTGCGGCGAACTGGAGTCGACCAAGTCCGTGAGCGACCTCTACGCACCGGTCTCCGGGGAGATCACGGCGGTCAACCAGGACGTCGTGGACGACCCGGCGCTGGTGAACTCCGCCCCCTTCGAGGGTGGCTGGCTGTTCAAGGTGAAGGTGAGCGACGAGCCCGCCAACCTGCTCTCCGCCGACGAATACACCGCCTTCACCGGCAACTGAACCCACGCCCGCACCACCCTGATGGGGATCACGATGTCGCTTCTCAACCAGTCCCTGCACGAACTCGACCCGGACGTCGCCGCCGCCGTCGACGCGGAGCTCCACCGTCAGCAGTCCACCCTCGAGATGATCGCCTCCGAGAACTTCGCTCCGGTCGCCGTCCTCGAGGCCCAGGGCTCGGTCCTCACCAACAAGTACGCCGAGGGCTACCCCGGCCGCCGCTATTACGGAGGCTGCGAGCACGTCGACGTCATCGAGCGGCTCGCCATCGAGCGGATCAAGGCGCTGTTCGGCGCCGAGCACGCCAACGTCCAGCCGCACTCGGGCGCGCAGGCGAACGCGGCCGCGATGTTCGCGCTGCTCTCCCCCGGTGACACGATCCTGGGTCTGAACCTCGCCCACGGCGGGCACCTGACCCACGGCATGAAGATCAACTTCTCCGGCAAGCTCTACGCCGTGGCCGCCTACCACGTCGACGAGCAGACCGGACAGGTCGACATGGACCAGGTGGAGCGCCTTGCCAAGGAGCACCGGCCGAAGCTGATCATCGCGGGCTGGTCCGCGTACCCCCGGCAGCTCGACTTCGCCGCCTTCCGGCGGATCGCGGACGAGGTCGGCGCGTACCTCATGGTGGACATGGCGCACTTCGCGGGCCTGGTCGCCGCGGGCCTGCACCCCAACCCCGTACCGCACGCCCACATCGTGACCACGACCACCCACAAGACCCTGGGCGGACCGCGCGGCGGTGTGATCCTGTCCACAGCCGAACTGGCCAAGAAGATCAATTCGGCGGTCTTCCCCGGTCAGCAGGGCGGCCCGCTGGAGCATGTGATCGCGGCGAAGGCGGTGTCCTTCAAGGTCGCGGCGAGCGAGGAGTTCAAGGAGCGCCAGCAGCGCACACTGGAGGGCGCGAGGATCCTCGCCGAGCGGCTCTCGCAGGCGGACGTCGCGGAGGCGGGCGTCTCGGTCCTGTCCGGCGGTACGGATGTGCACCTGGTCCTGGTGGATCTGCGTAACTCCGAGCTGGACGGGCAGCAGGCGGAAGACAGGCTCCATGAGGTCGGCATCACCGTCAACCGCAATGCCATCCCGAACGACCCGCGGCCGCCGATGGTCACCTCGGGCCTGCGGATCGGCACCCCGGCGCTCGCCACGCGCGGCTTCCGGACCGAGGACTTCACCGAGGTCGCGGACATCATCGCCGGGGCGCTGAAGCCGTCGTACGACGCGGAGTCGCTCAAGGCGAGGGTGACCGCACTGGCGGAGAAGCACCCGCTGTACCCGGAACTCGCGAAGTAGCCGGCGCAGGCGGCGAATCAGCGACAACAGCACAGACAGCACGACCGGTCCGTCCGCCGTGGCGGGCGGACCGGCAGACAGCGGGGGCGCCGGTCCCGGCGCCCCCCGCCACCACCAGCACGCCCCACGAGCATGCAAGGGAGCCCGCCCGTGGCCATCTCCGTCTTCGACCTGTTCTCCATCGGAATAGGGCCTTCCAGTTCTCACACGGTGGGTCCGATGCGCGCGGCCCGGATGTTCGTGGGCCGCCTGAAGAAGGACGGCCTGCTGACGCAGACGGCCGCCGTGCGGGCCGAGCTCTTCGGCTCCCTCGGCGCGACCGGCCACGGGCACGGCACGCCGAAAGCGGTCCTGCTGGGCCTGGAGGGCCACTCCCCGCGCACGGTCGACGTGGAGAGCGCCGACGACGAGGTGGAACGTATCCGCACCACCAAGCGGCTCCGTCTGCTCGGCGACGAGATCGGCTCCGCCCACGAGATCGACTTCGACGAGCAGACCCAGCTCGTTCTGCACCGCCGCCGTTCCCTGCCGTACCACGCCAACGGCATGACACTTTTCGCGTACAACTCCGAGGGCCGGCCGCTGCTGGAGAAGACGTACTACTCGGTGGGCGGCGGCTTCGTCATCGACGAGGACGCGGTGGGCGAGGACCGGATCAAGCTCGACGACACCGTGCTCAAGTACCCCTTCCGTACGGGCGACGAGCTGCTGCGCCTCTCCCGGGAGACCGGCCTGTCCATCTCCGCGCTGATGCTGGAGAACGAGAAGGCGTGGCGTACGGAGGAGGAGATCCGCGAGGGCCTGCTCGAGATCTGGTCCGTGATGCGGTCCTGCGTGGCGCGCGGCCTCTCCCGGGAAGGCATCCTCCCCGGCGGCCTGAAGGTCCGCCGCCGCGCCGCCAACTCGGCCCGCCAGCTCCGCGCCGAGGGCGACCCTGCTTCGCGGGCGATGGAGTGGGTGACCCTCTACGCCATGGCGGTCAACGAGGAGAACGCGGCGGGCGGCCGCGTGGTGACCGCCCCGACGAACGGCGCGGCCGGCATCATCCCTGCGGTGCTGCACTACTACGTCAACTTCGTGCCGGGCGGCGGAACGGCGAAGGACGAGGAGGAGGGCGTGATCCGCTTCCTCCTCGCCGCGGGTGCGATCGGCATGCTCTTCAAGGAGAACGCCTCGATCTCCGGCGCCGAGGTCGGCTGCCAGGGCGAGGTCGGCTCGGCCTGCTCAATGGCGGCCGGCGGTCTTGCGGAAGTCCTCGGCGGCTCGACCGAACAGGTCGAGAACGCCGCCGAGATCGGCATGGAGCACAACCTCGGCCTGACCTGCGACCCGGTGGGCGGCCTGGTCCAGATCCCGTGCATCGAACGCAACGGCATGGCCGCGGTCAAGGCGGTCACGGCGGCCCGCATGGCCCTCCGCGGCGACGGCCGCCACCACGTGTCGCTCGACAAGGTCATCAAGACGATGAAGCAGACGGGTGCGGACATGAAGGTCAAGTACAAGGAGACGGCGCGGGGCGGGCTCGCGGTCAACGTCATCGAGTGCTGAGAAGCGGGCTCTGATCAGGGGTTTCTCATTCTTCCAATGAGGCCCCTGCTGGGCCTCGTTTCCCATCACTCAGGCGTCTGATCCACCGCCTCACTCGCCGCCGCCCAGCGCCCCAACGCCTCGGCGCTCGGTCCGGCAACATGGGGCCTGCCCCAGAAGTGATGGGGGCGATCGCCGATGAGCCGGTGACGACCGGGACGGCGCGCGCCTCAGCTCTGACGTACCGCCAGCGCAAGGAAGTACGCGTCTTCGTCAGCGTAGGAGGCCAGCTGCCAGCCGGAACTGCGCAGCAGCGGACGGACGTTGGTCTCCTCGAGCAGATCGTTCTTGGTGAGGGGCCGGCCCTGGCGAGCCGCGAGCGCGGCGCGCCCGATGACGTGGAAGAGTGCCAGCCGACCGCCCGGGCGTACGACTCGCGCCATTTCGCGCAGGTTCTCGGCGGGCTGCCGCAGATGACCGAAGAGCCCAGCGGCAAATACCGCGTCCAGCGATTCGGGGCGCAGAGGCAGCCGGGCCACATCAGCGAGCAGCAGAGTGCCGGCCCGTCCCCGCCCTGTACGAGCTCCGGCCTCCAGCATCTCCCGCGTGATGTCGGCTCTGATGACCTTGCCCGAGGAGCCCACGGCTGCCCGCAGGACGGGCAGGGCCCGCCCTGTGCCGCATCCCGCGTCCAGCACCACGTCACCCGTGCGAAGACCGAGCGCCGCCACGCCGACGGCGAAGGCGGGATCGTCGCCGGGGAAGCGAGCGTCCCACCCTGCCGCCCGGGCACCGAAGAATTCCTGCACATGTGCAACGTCGTGGGTCATGGTGGATTGCCCCGCATCCGCTCTTGTCGGAAGAATGGCTCTTTCGAAGGCGTTCAGCGCATGGGCGAGTACTGATAAGTTGCGGCAGTCATGGGCGCATTCCGATCCATTCGAAACCCTCCGCGGAGAATTCCTTCTTTCATATCGGCACTTCTTCGATTCACTCCTCATTCGCTTTCCTGACCACAGAGAGTCGACAGAATATCGTGAACGGCACCGCCCATGGCGACGCCGTTCACCATACTCAGCCCTCCGAATTCTCAACGCGAATCTCAAGGTCTTCATAGGCGGCATCGATCACTGCAGCAAGCTCGAAGTCGATCCTGGTCAGGGCATCAAATCTGCGCGTCCAGAGCTCAACCTTCACCGAGCGCTTGTCTTCTACATGCAGGTTCGGGTGATGGTTGGCATTTTCGGAGATTTCAGCGACGGTCAGTACGAATTCAATGGAGGTGCGGAACGTCGTACAATGAAACGTCTTATGCAGCCTGGTCCCGCTCGATACCCATCCTGGAATGGCTTCCAGACACCGGCCAACTTCGCCGATCTCCATGGCGGCCGCAGCCCCTTGGCAGACGTCATGGGCGCCGACCCCGGGGTAACCCGGGGTAGGAGGTGTGGTGTGCACGGCCGACTCCTCATTGTTCCGGGTAACGACGGATCTTTGCGAAGTCAGCCTCCGCGGGTGTGCATTTCGAGGTGCGGATCACGCTGCAGGCTGTCGAGTGGAACGAAGGTGCTCCGCGGGCGCTGTGCGAGCCGGCTTTCCGCGCCCCGGTCGGACCGCGTGAGCCAGACGCCCGCCACCAATTCACGCAGCTCGGCGTCGCTCGCGCCTTCGCGGAGAGGTTTCCTCAAGTTCACACCGTCGAGTGCGTACAGGCACGTCAGCAGGACGCCATCCGCTGTCAGTCGACTGCGGTTGCAGGTACGGCAAAATGGTTGAGTGGTCGAGGAAATTACACCGAAAACCGTGCCGTCCGGCAGGGCGTAGCGGTCAGCGGGCGCCGCGCCACCCTCGTTGAGGGGACGGGGGACTTGGCCGTAGTGCTCCGCCACGCTTGCGAGGATCTCGTTACGGGAGACAACCTTTGATTCGCTCCATCCGGTGGCTCCGCCCACGTCCATGTATTCAATAAAGCGCACTTCTGCGGGCACTGTCCTGCCGAACTCGATGAGATCGGCCAACTCATCCTCATTGAGCCCGCGCATTACGACAGTATCGATCTTGGTGCCCGTGAACCCCGCAGCCGGCACCGCGTGAATACCCTCGATGACAGCCGCGTGCCTATTGCGTCGACTCAGGGCGGAAAAGCGTTCTGCGCGCAGCGTGTCCAGGCTCACCGTCACCCGTTGCAGGCCTGCGCTCTTGAGTTCTTGGGCGCACCGGGCCAGGAGCACACCGTTCGTTGTCATCGCCAAGTCGTTCAGTCCTTGGCCCAGCCTCGAGGCCAACTCGCCCACAATCTGCGGAAGATCGGGGCGGATCAGTGGCTCGCCTCCCGTCAGACGAACCTTGGTGACTCCCAATGACATGAAGATGTTCACCAGGCGGGCGATCTCCGGGAGGGTCAGCACATCGCGTTTCGCGAGCCAGGTGTAATGCTCCTCCGGCATGCAGTACTGGCACCGCAGATTGCACTGATCGATTACCGATATCCGCAGATCCTGAAGTGGGCGATCAAACAGATCCCGGGGCGTGAATTCCGTCTCTGGTCGCATGGTAAATCAATCCATCAGATCGGGAGATAGCTCTACGCGCGGAAAAGCCGCGCAGAAACCGGGTCTCTTGCGGTGAACGAGGGCGTGCGAGGCTGCGTCACCGCCCCCGGTGGAGAAGCCTCTCCAGCCTTGCCATACATACCAGCCTACTAGCAGCGGGAAACCAGTTCATCCCCGTGGCAGAGCAGCGACGCACCGCTGCGCCGACTCGATGCCACCACTCTGTAGTGCGGACACAGAAATGCAGACCACACCAGGGAGAAGAGTCGGGGTGCGAGGGGGAGTCCGTCGCAGGACGGTCGTCACCGTGGGGCGGTTGCCCTGGACCTCCAGTTTCATCGGGCCGCGCGTCGGTCAGCAGGTCCCATGGTGCGCTCCGGGGCCACACGGTCGCCAGGATGTACACGCCGGGGCATTGGTGCCGATCGGCAGGGCGCGCACGCGAGGAGCGCGTGGAGGAAGCCGAAGCCCGTGGTCCTCGCGATTGCGCACAAAGAGTCATCGGACCAAGGATTGACCTCGGTAGTGATCGTTGCTCAAGGCGAATCGACCTCACCAGGTTCCGGGATCTCGCCCGGAGCCACGTGTGACAGGAACACAGCTGCCACCGTTGTCGCCAGGAACACGACGCCGAAGGCGACATAGAAGGCTGCTGAGACACCCTCTGTCACAGCAGCCTTGAGTTCAGGAAGCAGGTCTGCCGGGATACCGGCAGGCGGTTTCGCCTCCTGAGCCGCCACGGCCTTTCCGATCGATCGTTCCACCTCCGGGAGATGACTGACGGGAATACGGCCGTCGCGCTGGAGGAGGCTGGAGAGGCTCGAGCCCTGCACATGTGTGACGACCGCACCCAGAACTGCGATCCCAAGGGCAGCCCCCATTTCACGAGTTGTTTGAACGACGCCTTCTGCCTGGCCGCGCAGTGCCGGTGGTGTCACATTGAAGGCATCAGTGAACAGTGGGGCAATGAGGATGCCCATCCCTAAACCGTTCACAAAGCAGGAGCCGAGCAGCCACGGGGTAGGACTGATAGTGGAGTGTCACTGCGGCACACAACGTCCCCGCGGCCTGCAGCGTTCCTCCCATCACCACAGGTGTGCGAGGACCCAGGCGGTCGTAGAGTATTCCGCCCAAGGGGCCACAGAGAACGATGGGAAGAGTGAGAGGCAGTACGAACAGGCCGGCTTTGATGGCTGAGAAACCAAGAACGTCCTGCACCCAGAGGACAGTGAAGACTTGGAATCCAATGGCGGAGAATCGCACTGCCGTGAGCATTCCGACGTCAACGCTGAAGGCACGCAAGGCGAACAACCGGAACTCGATCAATGGTTCGGTGAGACGGAGCTCCCGTATGATCACCGCTACCAGGAGGATGACGCTCCCCACGAAAAGGCTGATCGAGGCCGCCGAAGCCAATCCCCAATCCCGGGAGGTCACGATGGCGAATACCACGCCTCCCATTCCGAGGATGATCAGCGGTGCACTACCCCAAGGAAGTGGATTGCGCCTCACCTTGCCGGTGGGCAGGAGCAGGTGGACGAGAGTCAAACAGGCGAGCCCCAGAGGGAGGTTGAGGAAAAAGATCGCTCGCCAGGTCACCGTCGCAGTCAGCACCCCACCCAGCAACGGGGCCAAGCCGAAGAACACGGTGGACGCACTACTGGCCACGCCTACCGCGCGACCTCGTTCCTGTCGGCCGAACTGCGAAGCGAGGATCATTTCAGCATTCGGCCGCAGAAATGCTGCGCCTACGCCTTGGGCGGCGCGCGCGGCGATCAGCGAACCGGTGGACTGGGCCAGTCCGCCGGCAGCCGATGCCGCGATGAAGAACAGGATGCCGATCCGCAATACCAGGACATGGCCGAAGGAGTCTCCTGCCCGACCGCCCAAGGCGACGAATCCCGCATACGGGAGAAGAAAGGCGTTGACGAACCACTGCAGATCCGTCCCAGAGGCCTCAAGGCTTCGTTGCATCGCAGGCAGAGCGACCAGAACGACAAGTGCATCAATGCCGACCATCGCCCTGGCCACGATCATCGCGCCCAGCACCCACCAGCGGTGATCCTCGTCCCTGATGCGCAGACGCCTCAACACAAGCCTTTCCGAAGGGCCCCTTTTATGACGCCGCCGCTGCAACAACGGATGTACATGATCGCGTGATGGAACAGACGCTGGGTTTTTGGCGGCCCACACCAGATGCCCGGTTTATCTGCCGGGACGATGGGGCACGTGCAGTGCGCGCCTGCCGGGGCAGCCGCGGGACAAGCGCGTCTCACGAGCGGCGAGTCCCGGTCTCCTGGGACACCTCTCGCCAGCTCAATCCACTCCGCTCCACAGGCAGTTGTCAGAACGCGTCAGCACAGGCCAAAGAAGCCCAGCGCGGCGAAGTGGTCCAGGTCTCCGCGTACTCCGGCAAGGAGAGCTTCAACCAGGACTCCCCTCGGGGCCGGTACCGCCCAGAACGTCCACCGTCCTGCACAACTCGTCCACAGCGGTGGGCAGTAGCCGCGACAGCACCGCGAGCCCGTCCCGTACCCCGCCCGACGAACCGGGAAGATTGACGATCAGGGTACGCCCGGCCACGCCTGCCAGGCCCCGGGACAGCGCGGCGGCCGGGACCTTCGCCAAACCGTAGGCGCGGATGGCCTCGGGAATGCCCAGGATCTCGTAGTCGAGGACCCTACGGGTCACGTCGGGGGTGCGATCGGTGGGCGAGACGCCGGTACCCCCGTTGGTGAGGATCACGTCGTACTCCGCGGCCACCCCCTCACGTAGGGCCGCCTCGACCGCGTCACCGTCGGGGACGACGCGTGGACCGTCGACCTCGAAGCCCATGTCCACCAGTCCCTGGACCAGGATCGGGCCGCCCTTGTCCCCGTACACCCCGGCGGAGGCGCGGTCGGAGGCGCTCACGATGAGGGCGCGCCGCACGGCCCGCCCGCCGTCCTTCCCACGGGCACCGGCATGTGGTTGCGCCTGGCCGCCGTGGGCGTGACTGTGCGATTCATCCGCGCGAGGGTTCATCGTCGGCTCCCTAACGGGACCAACGACCGGACTTGCCGCCGGTCTTCTCCTCAACCTGGACGTCTGTGATGACCGCGGCCTTGTCCACCTCCTTGATCATGTCGATCACGGTCAGCGCGGCGACGGAGACTGCGGTGAGGGCCTCCATCTCGACTCCCGTACGGTCCATCGTCTTTACGGTCGCGACGATCTTCACGGCGTCATCGGCCACCGACAGGTCGAGCTCCACTCCGGACACCGCCAATGGGTGACACAGCGGCATGAGATCCGGCGTCCGCTTGGCGCCCATGATGCCGGCGACTCGGGCGGTGGCGAGGACATCGCCCTTGGGTACTCCGTCGCCCCTCAGCAACTCGACGGCTCGCGCCGAGACCCGGACGCGGCCGCTCGCGCGGGACGTACGCGCGGTGATGTCATTCCCTGAGACGTCGACCATGCGGGCCGCGCCCACCTCGTCGACGTGTGTGAGTCTTTGCTCTGCTTTCATGATCGCCTTCTGGTCAGCGTGCGAATTCTGCGGCCGCTCAGTCGCTGCTGCGCGGAGGTCACGCCTCCGGAATCACGAACAGCGCGTCCGCCTGGAAGTGGGGTCGTGGCCGACCAGGACCCCGTTACCCCAAAAGGGATAGAACTATCTCCGTCCCTTTGTTTCACCACATAGTAGGCAACGCTTGGGGCGCCTGCCCGGCGACACGCTGCCCCTTCGCGGCGACTGGGCGGCCCGAGCGTCCGGCCGCCGACGTCCATCACATGGCGCGACGCCGACTCCGCGATGGTCTACGCGTAGGCGTCTGCGGCAGCCTGATGCGGGCCGATGGCACGACTGGTGCCGCGCCGGCGGAGCGCGGCTCCCGTCGGCGTGAGCGGGGTCGACCCGCGCCGGGCACACCGGACCTGTGTGCCCGCAAGACCTGTGGTCCGCCGCCGCGGTGGCCGCCGTGCCGCCGCGGGCCGACGCGTCTTCGCGGGCCGCCGTGTCTCCGTGGCCCGACGCGTCTCCGCGGCCCGACGCGTCTCCGCGGCCGGACCCACCGACGATGGCCCGCGCGGGCGTTCAGGCGCCGTACAGGTACGGCCTCGTGGTCGTCAGCGGGGCGAAGCCGAGGCGTTGGAGGACGGGACGGCTGTCGTCCGAGGCGTCGACCTGGAGGTAGCGGAATCCGCGCGCGGCGGCGATACGGGCGCGGTGGGCGACCAGGGCGCGATAGATACCGCGGCCGCGCCAGGCGGGGAGGGTGCCGCCGCCCCAGAGGCCCGCGAAGTCCGTGCTTGCGTACAGCTCCATCCGCGCCGAGCAGACCGGCAGCTCGCCCGCCATCGCGACGACGATGCTCACCGCGTCCGGATCGTGGGCGAGTTGGTCCAGGAGCTGCTTGCGGAGGAAAGCGTGGCGCATGCCGAACACCGTCTCGTGAACCTGGACGACGAGGTCCACGCCCGCGGCGTCCGTCACCCGGTGCACCTGGACGCCCGGAGGCGGTTCGGCGTCGGTCCGCAGGGCGGCGGTCTCGGCGATCATCAAGGTCTCCTCGGGCTCGGGCACGAAGCCCGCCGCCCCCAGGCGGGCGCCGAGGTCGCGCGGCGCGTCGTACCCGTAGAGCTTCCACTCGAACTCGCGGCCCAGCGAAGAGAAATACCGGGCCTGCTCCGCGATTTCCGCGTCCGCGGTCGCCTCGTCCAGGTCGGACCAGAGGACGGCGCTCCAGTCGTCCTCCGCGCCCACCCGCCGTACGACCGCGCCCGTGCGTTCGACGCGGGCGTTCGGTCCGTCGGCGCGCACGTCCTGGCGCATCTGGCGGTCGAAGCGGGCGAGTACGGCATCGCGGTCCATGGCGTCATTGCAGCGCCGGGGGGAGCGGCGCGGCAACCGACTTCCGCGCCGCTTCCGGCTCCGCGTCCGCTCCCTTCCCAAGTCGCTGACAAGACCGACCTGAGTCAGCAACCCTGGGAGACGTGGTTGACGGCAGTCACCCGTCCCGGGTCCTGCCCCCAGAGCCGCTGCACGGTCGAGCAGCAGGCCCGCTCCGGGGCATTACGGGTGAGAGCCGCCGCCCCTCTCCAGCTCGGCCCTGGCCTCCTCCGTCCGGCCGACCGGACGAGCAGATCACCGCGGACGCCCGGCAGCGAACGGACCCGTCCCGGATCGACACGTCGAGGGCGGATCCTTCGCCACTCGGTTACGCTCCCCGGGGGGTCAGCAACGCCGACCCACGGAGGCCGTATGCCCGAGATATCCGCGCCGAGGCAGAGCCGGAACCGCTCCAGCCTCGCCCACAAGGTGACCTACGCGGTGCGCCATCCGCAGCGCATACCCGCGCATGTGCGCCGGGCCGCGCGCGATGCCTGGCTCCGGGCACGGCACCGCGACCACATCGCGTACTACCGGGCCGTCATGGCCTCCGACACGGCGCGCAGCCCCGAGGGAGCGGTGGGCAGCGCGACGCGGGAGCGATGGCTGGCGCTCGGGCAGATGCAGTTCGACTACCTGGCGGAGCACGGGCTGAAGCCCCGGGACCGCATGCTGGAGATCGGCTGCGGGAACCTGCGCGCCGGATGGCGCTTCATCGACTACCTCGAGCCGGGGAACTACTACGGCATCGACATCTCGCCGGACATCCTGATCGAGGCACAGAGGACCCTGGTCAGGCGGAACTTGCAGGACAAGCTGGCGCATCTGACTCTGGCCACCGATCTCACCCTGGACTTTCTGCCCAGTGGCTGGTTCTCGGTAGTCCATGCGCACAGCGTCTTCTCGCACTCGCCGCTGGAGGTCATCGACCAGTGCCTGACCCATGTCGGCCGGGTCATGGCGCCGGACGGCTTCTTCGACTTCACGTTCGACCGCACCGAGGGCGCCGAGCACCACGTCCTCCGCGAGGACTTCTACTACCGCACCGAGACGCTCGTCGCCCTCGCCGAGCGGCACGGTATGGCGGCACGGCTGATGGAGGACTGGGAGCGGCGGCCGCACGGACAGTCGAAGATCCGGGTCACCCACCCGTAGCGCACTGGCCGCTCACCGCGGAGACGTGATCGCCCTGGGCCCACCCCCGGCGGGCCCGGTCACCCTTACGGCAGGTGCCGGGCCTGCCCGTCCGTGGCGCTGATCCTGGCGCCGTCACCCGACTAGCGGGGTATTGCGGTCGGTGCCAGGGTGTGAGGGGGGACCGGCCGTGCACGTGATCACGGTCCGTCACCGGGAGAGATCATGACTGACACGCAGGTAGTCGTAAACCGGCGGATCGAAGCCCCGGTCGACAAGGTGTGGCACGCGCTGACGGACCTGGAGTCGGCGCCGCGCGTGCTGAGCGGCGTGCAGAGCATCGAGGTTCTCACGCCGGGTCCGTTCACCGAGGGAACCCGGTGGCGGGAGACGCGGCGGATGCTGGGGCGGACGGCGACCGAGGAGATGTACGTGACGGCCTGCGAGGAGCCCACGCGCTGTGTCGTCGAGTCCGAGTCCCACGGTGCGCACTACGTCTCGGAGTTCGACCTGTCCCCGGAGGCCGACGTCGAGGGCGCGACGACGGTGCGGATGACGTTCTCGGCCACGCCGCCCGGAGGCTTCGCGGGAATGCTGATGAAGGTGTTCGGCGGGCTGGGCACCAAGGCGGTGATGAAGGCGATCGAACAGGACCTCGCCGATGTCGCGGCCCATGTGGAGCGACCGGCCCCGGACACCGGACAGGACCCGCGGACACCGTGACGTGCCGCGCCCGGCCGGAATCCTGCCGAGTCCCGCGCGGGTCCATGGCCTGTACGGACGCGGGTGGCGGGCCCTGACCATACGGACGCGGGCGGCGCGCCCTGACCATACGGATGCGGGCGGCGCGCCCTGACCTACCGGGGCACTTGTCGGCGCACCCGGGCATCACGTACGGACGCGTGTGGTCGCAGGTGCGGTCGGACGGTGCGGCACCCAGCCTCCGTACGATCGCGGCAGCGCGCCCGCTGCCCCTACGGACGCGTTGTCAGTGAGGGCCCCTACGCTCCCGGGCATGAGCCACGCCGATCTGCTGGAACTGCGCAACTCGCTCGCCACCGCGTCGGACATCGCGTTCGGCCTCGAGTCCGATCCGTCGAGCCGGCAGGCCGACGCGCTGGTCGAGGCCCTGCGGCGCGCGCTGGCCGCCGCCGGCACGCTCTCCTCCGCCGTCGGCGCCACGGGATGCCCCGAGCATCCGCGCGGCGCCGTCGATCCGCTGTACGGGGATCCGGAGGACCCGCTGCCGCCGGGCTACGGCAAGTGCCTGCTGTGCAACGACCGCAGACGGCGCGCGGGCACGCACCGGCACGGACTCCGCTGAGGCGACGCACCCGCCGCGACCTGGCCCGCCCCGGGTTCAGCGCTGCTGGGTGGCCCAGAACTCGTCGAAGGAGAGCAGGCCGTCGCCGTCGGAGTCAGCGCTGTTGATCACGGCCTGCGCAACCGTCTCGGTCACGAACGGGTCGCCGAGCTGGGCCATGACGCTCTTGTACTCGCTCGCCGAGATCAGCCCGTCCTTGTTCAGGTCGTACCGCTCGAACGCCCGCCGCGCAGCCTCGATGTCGGCCACTGGTCCACCCCTTCGATGTTGCCTGCCGGTCATGGCAGATGCCTCCCGAACGGAGATACAGTACCGGCTCGGGCCGTCGCACTGACGTGCGGCTATCGTCCTGCCATGAGTGATGCGCTTTCCGCCCTGCTCGCCGACGCGGCACGCGGCGTCTTCCCGCCCGCCGACGGCTCGGCGACCGTGCTCCCCCAGCCCAACTCCCGCGACGCCGGGGTGATCGCCTTCACGGCTCATGCGGTGATCTTCACGGACGAGGATCCGGAGTGGGTGCGGGGACGGCTGCGTGAGGTGCCGAGCGACCCGCTCGCCGCCGCGCTCTGTCCTCCCTTCCTGACCGCGTTCACCGCGCGAACGGGCCGGATGGTCAACAACATCGATCTGCTGACCGTCGCGGAGCCGCTCCAGGGCGAGCCGCCTCTGACGCTGAGCCCGATCGAGGATCCGGACCATCCGCGGGTCGCCCGGGCGCACAAGTACCGCGACGACGTACGGGTCTGGGCGGGCGAGGGGGGTGTGGTCGTGCTGGGCCGGGGCGTCGCCGGGCGCTGGGAGGTCGCTGTAGAGGTCGATCCGGCCGCTCGCGGCAAGGGAACCGGCCGGGCGCTGGCCCGGGCGGCCCGGCATCTGGTCCCGGAGGGCGGGGTGTTGTGGGCTCAGCAGGCGCCGGGCAACGCCGCGAGCGTACGGGCGTTCCAGGCGGCGGGGTACCGCCCGGTCGGGGCCGAGGCCCTGCTCGTCGCCGCCTAGCGCTGTGACCGGTGGGCCCGGGTCCGCCGGGAACCCCCGTACACCGGCGGACCCGGGCGGCGCCACGGGTGATGGCCGTCCGGCCCCGGGCACCGGGCCGGTGCGTGCGCGGTGCCCGCCCGCCGGCCCGCTCCCCCGTTCCGCCGGCCGGACCGACGCCGCGCGCGCATCCGGACGTCCACGACTGTAAGGAGGGGCACCCGGGCGGCTCCACCGAGTTTCCGGTGCCGGGCCCCGGCATCCCGGCGGCCGGGCCGTGGGGCGCCTGATGGAACGACACCGGCCCGAAGGACCCCTGCCCAGGAGGTCCCCGGCCCCAAGGGGACCTGGCCGTACGGCCCCCGACCGGGGAGCGCGCGACCGTACGGCGCCGGTCAGCAGCGCTGCCGCCGTCAGCGGAAGACGCCGGTGTGGCCGAGCGAGTAGCGCCCCGGCTGCGGGTAGACGGCGAGTCCGTGCGGGCCGCCGCCGACCTCGATGCGGGCGAGCTGCTTCCCCGTGCGGGTGTCGATCGCGTAGACCTCGTCGTCGTAACGGCCGGAGAGCCACAGCACCTTGCCGTCGGCCGACACACCACCCATGTCGGGGCTGCCGCCGTCGGGGAGCCGCCACTTCTTCTTCAGCTTGCGGTTCGGGAAGTCGAAGACCGAGATCGTGCCCTCGCCGCGGTTGGAGATGTACATCGACTTGGAGTCGCGGCTGACGTAGAGGCCATGGGCTCCCCGGCCGGTGCGCATCAGCTTCGGCTTGGTGAACCTGTCGCCGTTCAGGACCCAGACGCCGTGGGCCATCATGTCGGCGACGTACCACGTCCGGCCGTCCGGCGAGATCTTCACGTCCTGCGGCATGGCACCCCGGAACGGCAGCTTCTGCTGACCGATGACCTTCATCCTCTCGGTGTCGACCTTGAGGAGTTCCCCGGAGAACTCGCAGGAGACGATGAAGTACCGGCCGTCGGGCGAGAAGTCGGCGTGGTTGACCCCGTAGCAGGAGACGGGGACGGTCTTCTTCACCTCCATCGTGTGGGGGTCGCGGAAGACCAGTTCGCGGTCCAGTGAGGCCATGACGACCGCGTACTTGCCGTTGGGCGTGAAGTAGAGGTTGTACGGGTCGTGTACATCGACCGGCTCGCCCGCCTTGCCCGTGCGGGGGTTGATGGGCGTGAGCGTGTGGCCCCGGTTGTTGTTGACCCAGAGCGTCTTGAGATCCCACGACGGGACCACGTGCTGCGGTTGGATGCCGACCTTGATGGTCTTGATGACCTCGTACTTCTTCGGGTCGATGACGGTGACCGTGTTGGACGTGGTGTTGGGCACGTAGACCCGGGAGGGGAAGTCCTTGACGACCGGGGACAGCCGGTTCGGGCGGTCGGCGGCGTAGATGTCCCGGGTGTCGAGCACCGGCGGCATCCCGGGGAGGCCCGCGGGGGCGGCACTCGGGGAGCTGCCGGTCGGCTTCGAGGGGGCGCCGTGACTGCGGACGGCACGGCCGCGGTCCTCGGGGGAGGACGCACATCCGGGGAGCACGGCGAGGAGGGCGGCGGCGGCGAAGGGGGCGGCGGCGCGGGTGGCGGTGGATCTCACGCGGCCATTGAAAGGCCCAAGAAGGCGATAAGCCCGTTATTGACCCATTTGGACGGCCCAACGTGTCTCGGCAGGCCCAGTCGCGGCACTAGCGATCGGTGACGCGCATTTCGAACCAGGTGGTCTTGCCGCAGGGTAAGAGATCGACGCCCCAGCGGTCGGAGAGCTTGTCCACGAGGAACAGGCCGCGACCGCTGGTGTCGAGTTCGTGCACCGGCATCAGACACGGGAGGCCGCGCGAGGGGTCCCGCACCTCGATGCGGATCCATCCGCGGCGGCGCAGCATGCGCAGGCCGAAGGTGCGGGCTCCGGTGTGGCGCACGGCGTTGCCCACGAGTTCGGAGACGAGAAGAATCGCGTGCTCGGCCAACTGGACGGAGAGGCCCCACTGACGCAGCACGACCGTCTGCGCCAACCGGCGGGCCGTGGCCGCGGATTCCGGGCGCGAGGGCAGCCGCACCTCCTCGACCGCCGGATTGCCGAACAGGTCGACCGCCTTGAGCGCCTGATCGTCCTCGACGGACGGCACCCAACGCGCGGCGGCAGCACCGCTGCGCGGCCGCGGCTGCTCCATCTCCTCCAGGCCCGCCATGACCCCATCATGACGGGCCGTCGGACCGCTCGTAGCGGGAACCGTGCAATTGCATTTGGCGGAATATCGCATTCCGCACCGGCCATCGTCATATGCCGACGGCAGTGCGACCCGCATTCATCCGGCCTGACCTGCAATGACGTTCCGCATGCGGGTGGTCGCCGAGCGTTGACGAGGACCCGATCCCGGGCGCTCGATTTTTTTCCGGGATTCCCCCGCAAGGGGCCGGGACGAATCCCTCCGTCCGGCCCTCAACTCCACGACGGTCAGCGGAACTTGGCCTTGCCCGGGCCCTCTTCGACGAAGCTGCGCATCCCCGTCTGCCGGTCCTCGGTGGCGAAAAGACCGGCGAACCAGTTCCGTTCGATGGCGAGCCCCGTATCGATGTCGGCCTCCAGACCGGTGTCGACGGACTCCTTTGCGGCCCGGAGCGCCATGGCGGGGCCCTGCGCGAGGCGGCCGGCCCACATGCGGGCCTCCTCGTACACCTCGGCCGCGGGCACGATCTTGTCCACCAGGCCGATGGCGAGCGCCTCGTCGGCCTTCACCTGCCGCCCCGTGAAGATCAGATCCTTGGCCTTCGACGGGCCGACCAGGCGCGGCAGACGCTGCGTGCCGCCCGCGCCCGGGATCAGGCCGAGCAGGATCTCGGGCTGGCCCAACTTGGCGTTGTCGGCCGCGATACGGATGTCGGCGCACAGCGCCAGCTCGCACCCGCCGCCCAGCGCGTAGCCGGTGACCGCCGCGACGACCGGCTTGGGGATGCGGGCGACGGCGGTGAAGGAGTCCTGCAGGGCGCGGGACCTGGCCACCATGGCGGCGTGGTCCATGTCCTGCATCTCCTTGATGTCCGCGCCCGCCGCGAACACCTTCTCGCCGCCCCACAGGATCACGGCGCGTACGTCGTCCCGGCGCGTCGCCTCCTCGGCGAGTTCGCGCAGGCGGTCCTGGGTGGCGATGTCGAGGGCGTTCATCGGCGGGCGGTCGAGCCGGATGGTGCCGACTCCTTCGGAGACCTCAAGATGCGCAGTCATGAGGGGAAGGTTAGCTTTCGCCGGCCGGGGGGCCACCACCCCCCGGCCGGGCCGCCACGAGGCACCGGACCGCGCGCCGCCGCGGCGGCTTCACCGACTCCGCCGGGGCTTGGGGGACTCCGCCGCAAGCTCTACTGCGGCGCCTTCCACTCGTCCCAGTCCATGTTCCAGCCGTTGAGACCGTTGTCCGGCTGGATCTGCTTGTCCTTGGAGTTCTTCACGATCACGACGTCGCCGATGATCGAGTTGTCGTAGAACCAGGCGGCCGGGGTGGACTTGTCGCCGGCACCGCGCACGTCCTGCAGACCGACACAGCCGTGGCTGACGTTGGCGCTGCCGAACGTGGGCCCGCCGGCCCAGTAGTTGCCGTGGATGAAGGTGCCGGAGGTGCTCAGCCGCATCGCGTGCGGAACGTCCTTGATGTCGTACTCACCGCCGAAGCCCACGGTGTCGCCGTTCATCCGGGTCACCTTGTGCTTCTCGCTGATCACCATCTGACCGTTATAGGTCGGGTTGGCGGGTGCGCCGGCCGTGATCGGGATCGTTTTGATCACCTTGCCGTCGCGCTTCACGGTCATCTTCTTCGACTTGGCGTCGACGGTGCTCACCTGGGAGCGGCCGATGGTGAACTCCACGGTCTTGGCCTGCTTGCCGTAGACGCCAGGACGGCCCTCGACGCCGTCGAGGTTCAGCTTCAGGCTCACCTTGGTGCCCTTGGTCCAGTAATTCTCCGGGCGGAAGTCCAGCCGGTCGTTGCCGAACCAGTGCCCCTCGATCGGCACGGACGGCTCGGCCTTGACCTCGATCGCCCGCTTGACGGCCTCGGGGTCGGTGATGCCCCGGCTGAAGCGGATGGAGACCGGCATGCCCGCGCCGACCGTCTGGCCGTTCTCCGGAGTGAAGTAGCCGATGAAGGTGTTCTCGGGCACGAACGTGGTGAAGCTCGCGTGCTTCGCGGATTCCCTGCCCTCGGAGTCCTTCGCGACCGCGTCCACCGTGTACTCGGTGCCCGATCCGAGGTGACCGGTCGGCTCCCAGCGGGACCCGTCACCGGTGATCTTCCCCGTGACCCTGTTGCCCTTGGAGTCCTTGACCTTGACGGAGGTCAACCTGCCCTTGTCCGCCGTGACCTTGAGGCCGCCGTTGGTCATGACGTCGTCGGCGCCGTCCTTCGGGGTGATCTTGACAACGGCCTGCGAAGCCTTGGTGTCGACCCCGTCGCCGTCGTCCCCCGCATCGGACCCGTCACCGCCGCACGCGGTGACCGCGAGCAACATGGCTCCGGTCATCGCGGCGAGCAGGGTGCCTGCCCTGCGCCGACTCCGCCGTCCCGACGGCGCCCCCGATATCGGCTGCACGTTCACAGTTGTTTCTCCCCTCGCGCGGGCTGCTGGCACGGCCCGAGCCGTTATCCCCCGGCGCGCAACGACCAGCGCGCACGTCGTTAGATAACCACACAGCTTTCACAGAGAGATCCCCGTGAATGTCACGGATCAGTCCCAAGTACCGGGTATGGGCGAGTGCCTGAGCAATCCGGTGCGCGGGGCAGGGCGCCGGAGCGGATGGGGAAGCGGGCGGGCCGCAGCCCGACCTGCAGGGGGAGCGGAGTCGCCGCGGGCGGATCAGCGCAGGGCCGAACCCGCCTGCCACTGAGCCCAGGAGAGGTTCCAGCCGCCGAGGCCGTTGTGCGGTGCCACCGTGCGGTCCGTGCTGTTCACCACCTGTACGACGTCCCCGACCAGGGAGTTGTCGAAGAACCAGCGCGCGGGTGTGGGCACCCCACCCCCCTGGGCGTCGTACAGCCCGATGCAGCCGTGGCTGGTGTTGACCGAGCCGAACGTCCTCCGCGGCGCCCAGTAGTTGCCGTGCAGAAACGTGCCGGAGGTGGTCAGCCGCAGCGCGTGCGGCACGTCCGGGATGTCGTACTCGGCGCCGAAACCCACCGTGGCGCCGTCCATGCGGGTCACCTCGTGCCGCGCCATCACCACCATCTTCCCGTTGTACGTGGGCGTGTGGGGGGCGCCCGCGGTGACCGGCAGCGTGGCCAGCACCCGGTGGTCGCGGTAGACGGTCATCGTGTACGCGGCGGCGTCGACGATGCTCACCTGGCGGCGGGCGACGGTGAACCGGACCGTCCGGTGCTGGATCCCGTAAGCCCCCGGGGCCGCCTTGACCCCGCGCAGCCGGATCCGGACCACGACCTCCGTGCCAGGCTTCCAGTACGTCCGCGGCCGGAAGTCAACCCGCCGGTCGCCGAACCAGTGGCCGACGACCTTCACCGGGGGACGCGCGGTGACCCGGATGGCACGCTCGACGGCGGCGCGATCGGCGATGGCGCGGTCGAAGTCGAAGGACACGATCATGCCCGCGCCGACGACCGCCCCGTGCTCGGGCCGGAAGAAGCCGATGAAGCGGTGCTCCGGCACGACGGTGGTGAACGAGGTGTGGCGCGCGATACGACGGCCGTGCCGGTCGATCGCCACCGCATCCACCCGGTATTTGCTGGCCACTTCGAGCACGGCGTCGTCGACAGGACGCCAGCGCAGACCGTCGGCGCTCATCCGTCCGGCCAGTGGTCGCCGCCGCACGTCCCCGGCCCGTACGACCCGGACCCGTTCCAGACGCCCGTCGGCCACGGACACCACGACGGGCGCCGACGCCCGGACTTCCCTGGCGCCGTGCAGGGGGGCGACCTGGATGACCTGTTCGGGTGGCAGCGGCGGTCCGGGCAGCCCGATCTCCGGGACCCCGCACCCCGCCAGGGCCGCAACCGTCACGGCGACCGCGTACCACGCCCGTGCGCGCCACGCGCGCCTCGCATCCAGCCTCACGCGGATCCCAACGATCTTCCCCCGGTGAGGGAAACGTGAGGGTCGGGTCTCGAACGGGCAGGAATGGGAACAACCAGAGGTCGGGGCCCGCGGAAGGGACGCCGCGGGCCACCGCTCGAGCTGCCGCGAGCCGCAGGAGGCTGCCACGTGTCGAGCGCACCCGAGCAGGAGCACCTGCGGGAGCGGGCCACCACCGCCGCGGAGCCGAACGGGCACCGCAGCGGTCCGCCGGGGCCCGGTGCGGGAGCCGGTACGGCTCCCGGACCCATGACGGTTCCCGGGCGCCCAGGGAGCGAGGAAGAGAGGCGGACCACGGCCCCCGTGCTCCCCGCACGGCCGGGCAGCCCGCAGCCGCTCGGGGCGCGGTTCCGGGTCGGGGCCAACGGGGTCCCCGGCACCAACTTCGCGCTGTGGGCGGGCGGGGCCGAGGCCGTCGACGTCTGCCTCTTCGACGAGGACGGCACCGAGACCCGCTGGTCGCTCGGCGAGTTGACGCACGAGATCTGGCACGGCTTCGTCCCGGGCGTGCTTCCCGGCACCCGGTACGGCTTCCGGGTCCACGGCCGGTGGGACCCCTGGGCCGGGGCCCGCTGGAATCCGGCCAAGCTGCTGCTCGATCCGTACGCCCGTGCCGTCGACGGGGAGTTCACCCTCCCGGCCGAGGTGTACGGGCACGTACGGGACTGGCCGGAGCAGCACGTCGCGGACACCGTGCGTGACGACCGCGACTCGGCGCCCTACGTGCCCAAGGGCGTGGTCGTGCACGACGACGTTCCCGGCGACGAGTGGGCGGACGATCGGCGGCCCAAGACGCCGTGGGCCGAGTCCGTCATCTACGAACTGCACGTCCGAGGCTTCACCATGCGCCACCCCGGCATCCCGCCCGAGCTGCGCGGCACGTACGCGGGTCTGGCCCATCCCGCCGCGATCGAGCACCTCACCCGGCTCGGGGTCACGGCCGTTGAACTGCTGCCGGTCCACCAGTTCGCGCACGAGGACCATCTGCTGCGCAGGGGGCTGAAGAACTACTGGGGCTACAACTCCATCGGCTACTTCGCCCCGCACGCCGCGTACGCCGCCTCCGGCACGCGGGGCGAGCAGGTCGGCGAATTCCGGCGGATGGTGCGGGCGCTGCACGACGCCGGGATCGAGGTGATCCTCGACGTGGTCTACAACCACACCGCCGAGGCGGGTGAACTCGGACCCATGCTCTCCCTGCGCGGCATCGACAACCGCGGCTACTACCGCCTCCAGGACGACCCCCGCCGGTACGCCGACTACACCGGCTGCGGCAACACACTGCACGTCGTCCAACCGGGCGTCCTCCGGCTGATCACCGACTCGCTGCGCTACTGGGTCACGGAGATGGGCGTCGACGGCTTCCGCTTCGACCTGGCCGCGGCGCTGGCCCGTTCCCTGCACGACGTCGACATGCTCTCCCCCTTTCTGGCGGTCATCGCCCAGGACCCGGTACTGCGCCGGGTGAAGCTGATCGCCGAGCCGTGGGACGTCGGCGCGGGCGGCTACCAGGTCGGCGCCTTCCCCCCGCTGTGGACGGAGTGGAACGACCGCTACCGGGACGCCGTACGGGACTTCTGGCGTGGCGCGCTGCCGGACATACGGGATCTGGGCTACCGGCTGTCCGGCTCCAGCGACCTGTACGCGTGGGGCGGGCGCCGACCGTACGCCTCCGTCAACTTCGTCACCGCGCACGACGGATTCACCCTGCGCGACCTGGTCAGCTACGACCACAAGCACAACGAGGCCAACGGCGAGGGCAACCGCGACGGCACCCATGACAACCGGTCCTGGAACTGCGGCGCGGAGGGCGAGATGGACGATCCGGCCGTACGCGCCCTGCGGCGCCGCCAACTCCGCAACCTCCTCACCACGCTGCTGCTGTCGACCGGGGTGCCGATGCTCGTCGCGGGGGACGAGATGGGCCGCACCCAAGGCGGCAACAACAACGCGTACTGCCAGGACAACGAGACCGGCTGGGTCGACTGGTCGCTGCGCGACGACCCCGCCTGGCGTCCGCTGACCGATCTCGTCTCCCGGCTGACCGCACTGCGCCACCGCCACCCGGTGTTGCGACGCCGCGCCTTCTTCTCCGGGCGACCGCAACGGCCCGACGGGCTGCGGGACCTGGCGTGGTTCACGGCGCGGGGCGAGGAGATGACGGAGGCCGACTGGTACGCGCCGACGGCCACCGTGGGGATGTATCTCTCGGGCCGTGACATCCCGCAGCGCGACGAGCGCGGGGAGCCGGTCGTGGACGAGAGTTTCCTCGTGGTGCTCCACGCGGATCCCGAAGCGGGCCGCTTCACTCTGCCGGGCCCGCCATGGGCGGCGGAGTACGAGCTGCTGGTGGACACGTCGCGGGAGGAACAGTCCGAACCGCCGGGGACGCGCCACGCGGCGGGAAGCGAACTGCCGCTGCCGGAGCGGTCGTTGCTGCTGCTGCGGGTCACCGGGGAGGCGCCGGTGCCGGACTCGCCGTGAGGAGCGGCGGGGAGGGTCGGCGGCAGCGACGCGGGGGTGGCCGTATGTGTCCGGTGACGGCCCCACACGCGAAAAATCCGGATGAGCGCTGTCAGTGGTGAACCGTAGTCTCGCTCCTGATGCCCGAGAGCCGAGAGTCCGCGCCGTCCGACCCCGCCGATCAGCCCGTCCCTTCCGCAGCGTCCGCACCGCCCGGACGTTCCGAGCCCGCAGCCCGGCGCTCCACCGTGCGCTCCTTGCTGCGGTTGTGGCCGTATGTGCGGCCGGTGCGGGTGCGGCTCTTCACCGCGGCGTTCGTGGCGATCGTCGCCTCGTGCCTCGGTCTGGTCATCCCCCTGGTGCTCAAGTGGCTCGTGGACGGGCCCGTCGCCGTGCGCGACCCGGGCGGCGTCTGGCTCGGGGGCGGGTATCTGCTGCTGCTCGGCATCGCGGAGGCGGGACTGTTCGGGCTGCGGCGGTGGCTCGTGGCCCGGCCCCTCGCGGGGGTCGAGGCGGCGATGCGCGCGGATCTCTTCCGCCATCTGCAGCGGCTTCCGGTCTCCTTCCACGACCGGTGGCCGTCGGGTCAGCTTCTCTCGCGTGCGACCACGGACCTGCAGCTCCTGCGGATGTTCCTGGCCTTCCCGATGACGTTTCTCCTCGTCAACTCGACCACGATCCTGGTCGGGTTCGCGGTTCTGCTCGGCCAGGAGTGGACCCTTGGGCTGGTGCTGCTGGCACCCGTCGTCCCGCTGATGGTCCTGTGCTCGTGGTTCGAGGCGCGCTACTCGGTCGCCGCGCGCCGGGCGCAGGACCAGCTCGGCGATCTGACGACCGTGGTGGAGGAGTCCGTCCTCGGCATCCGCATCATCAAGGGCTTCGGCCGCCATCGCAGTCAGGCGCGCGCCTATCGGGCCCTGTCGGACCGGGTCCGCGGGACGGAGCTGCACAAGGCCCGGCTGCTGGCCGCGATCTGGGCCGTCATCCTCACGCTCCCGGAGATCGCCATCGGGGCGGCGCTGGTGCTCGGCACGGTGAAGGTCGCCGACGGGGGACTCTCCGCGGGGACGCTGGTGGCGTTTCTGTCGACGGCGTTGGCGCTTCGCTGGCCGGTGGAGTCGATCGGCTTCCTGCTCGCAATGAGCCAGGAGTCCGCCACGGCCACGGAGCGCTACTTCGAGGTGATGGACGCCCCGCCGCAGACGGACACCCCGGTGACGCACGTCCCGGAAACCAAGGGCCCGGTGACGGACGGCCCGGTAGCGGAGTGCCCGCGGACGGACGGCCCGCAGACGGACGCACGGGTGACGGACGCACCGGTGACGCACGTCCGGCAGACGGACTCGTGCGAGGCGGACGCCCCGGAAACGGACGGCCCGCAGAGGGACGCACCGGTGACGGACGTGCGGGAGACGGTCCGTACGAGCGCCGCCGTCGGGGAGGTCCCCTCGGGCCCCGGCTCGGGCGGACTCCGGTTCGAACAGGTCGAGTTCCGCTACCCGGACGCGCCCGCCGACGCCCCGGCGACGCTGCGCGGCGTGGACTTGCACATCCGGCCCGGAGAGACCATGGCCCTCGTCGGCGCCACCGGCTCGGGCAAGACCACACTCACCGCGCTCGTCCCCCGCCTCCACGAACGGACCGGCGGCCGTATCACCCTCGACGGCACGGATGTCGCGGCCATGCCGCGCGCCCGCCTGCGCGAACTCGTCGCGGTCGCCTTCGAGGAGCCGACGCTCTTCTCCGCGACCGCGGGCGAGAACGTGTCGATGGGCGCGGAAGGCGCCGACCGGGCCGCGCTGCTGCGGGCCCTGGAGGTGAGCCAGGCGGAGTTCGTCCACGATCTGCCGCAGGGCGCCGACACGCAGGTCGGCGAGCAGGGTCTGAGCCTTTCCGGCGGACAGCGCCAACGGCTCGCGCTGGCCCGCGCGGTGGTCGGCGCCCCGCGCTTCCTCGTCCTCGACGACCCGCTCTCCGCGCTGGACGTGCACACCGAGGCGCTGGTGGAGGCGGCGCTGCGCCAGGTGCTGGCGACCACCACGGCCCTCGTGGTCGCGCACCGGCCGTCCACGGTCCTGCTCGCCGACCGCGTGGCGCTGCTGTCGGAGGGCCGGATCGCCGCCGTCGGCACCCACCACGAACTGCTGCGCACCAGCGCGGATTACCGCTTGCTGATGTCGGGCGAGCCCGGTGCGGACTCCGGGCAGGAGCCCGTATCCGATCCCGCCGCGTCATCGCCGTACGCACCAGATCCACCGCCCCACGCACCCGGCCCCGGCACCTCCCGCACGCCGGACCCGACGACCACCCACGGGGGTGCCTCCCGATGACGACCACGGTGTCAGGACAGCCCGCTCCGGACCGCCCGGACGGGACGCTCGCCGCCTCCGAGCCCTCGGCCCCAGGCGTCACACCCGCCCGGCCCGAAGCGCCGCCTGCCGGCGACATGTTCGACCGGGATGTGCTTCCCGCTCCCAAGGGAGCCTCGCGCAGGCTGCTGCTGTCCCTGCTGCGTCCGCACCGCGCCCGGGTCTGGAGGGCGGCCGTGCTCCTGCTGCTGCAGCAGGCCGCCATGCAGGCGGGCCCGCTGCTGGTCGCCCTCGCGATCGACCATGCGGTGCCGTCCCTCCGCACGGACGACTACGGCCCGCTGGCCACCGTCGGCGGTGCGTACCTCCTGTGCTCGCTCGCCTCCGGCGTGCTGCAGTACGCCTTCATCCGTGCCTCGGCCCGGGTCAGCCAGGACGTGCTGCTGGACCTGAGGGGCAGGATCTTCCGTCACGCCCAGGCCCTGAGCGTGGACTTCCACGAGCGCTACACCTCGGGGCGTCTGATCTCCCGTGCCACCACGGACGTCGAGTCGTTGCGCGAACTGCTCAACGAGGGCCTGGAGGAGCTGCTGGGCGTCGCCCTGTCGGTCGTCTACATCTCCGCGCTGCTGCTGTACCTCGACCGGGGTCTGGGAGCGGCGGCCGTGCTGTCCTTCTGGCCGCTGTATCTCCTCGTCCGTTCCTTCCAGCGGCGGTCGATGGTCATCTACCGCAAGCGCTCCACCGCCATCGCCGCCGTGATCGTGAAGTTCGCGGAGACGATGAACGGGATCCGGCCGGTGCAGGCGTTCCGGCGTGAGCGCCGCAACGACACGGAGTTCCGCGGGCTCAACCGCCGCCATGAGCGCGTGAACGGCGACGCGATCCTGGAAATGGCCCGCTATGTGGTCTCCTCGCGCCTGGTCGCGAACGTCGCCCTTGCCGCCATCGTGATGTGGGGCGCCTACCGTGTGGCGGGCGGCGCGCTGGCCCTGGGCGTGCTCGCCGCCGCCGCGCTCTATCTGCGGCGGCTCTACGATCCGATCGACCGGCTGGGGATGTTCCTCAACTCCTACCAGTCCGCGGCCGCGTCGCTGGAGAAGATCGCGGGCCTGCTCGCTCAGACCCCGTCCGTGCCCCAACCGGCCGAGCCCCGGCCGCTGCCCTCGCGGGATGCCGAGAGCCCCGGGCGTGACGTGGTCTTCGAGGGCGTGAGTTTCGCGTACGGCACCGGCGGTGAGGTGCTGGCGCGGTTCGATCTGACGCTCCCCGCCGGCGGGACGACCGCCGTGGTCGGCTCGACCGGCGCGGGCAAGTCGACGCTGGCGAAGCTGCTGGCCCGTTTCTACGACCCCACCGCGGGCCGCATCCTGCTCGACGGGGTGGATCTGCGCGATCTGGCGGGTCCCGGACTGCGCCGCGGTGTCGTCATGGTGACGCAGGAGGCGTTCCTCTTCTCGGGCACGGTTGCCGAGAACATCGCGATCGGGCGCCCCGACGCGTCCCGTGGGGAGATCGAGCGGGCGGCGAAGGCGATCGGCGCCCACGATTTCATCACCGCGCTGCCGGACGGCTACGACACGGATGTGCGCAAGCGCGGCGGCCGGATCTCCGCGGGGCAGCGCCAGTTGGTGGCCTTCGCCCGCGCGCTGCTGGCCGATCCGGGTGTGCTGATCCTGGACGAGGCCACCTCCTCGCTCGACATCCCCGGCGAGCGGGCGGTGCAGCGTGCGATGCGCACGGTGCTGCACGGCCGTACGGCGGTGGTCATCGCCCACCGGCTGTCGACCGTGGAGATCGCCGACCGGGTGCTCGTAATGTCCGGAGGACGCATCACCGAGGACGGCTCTCCCGCCGAACTCATCGCGGGACGGGGCGACTTCGCCTCTCTCCATCAGGCGTGGCGGGACAGCCTTGTGTGACGCGCCGGGGTGCGCTGGGGCGCGTTCGCATAGCGGGCACCGATCACTACCAGACGGACGTTTTCCGGCCAACTTATTGACGCGCTCCTGACATCAGGGGGGGTCCGGTGGGACTCTTCCCTCGACCGGCGTCTCAGCACCCCCCACAGGTGCCACGGCTGCACGCCGGCCGAGCCTGCACGGCCGTACGTCTCCCCCCACAGGTACTGCCTGTTCTCCCAGGTTCCACCTGTTCTGCGAACTGCTTGTTCTGCCCCGGCGGCACAACCCATGCCGTCCGGTCCCCCTGGGCCGACGCCCGATCCGGCGCGGCCACAGCAGAAGGAGTCCGCGTGAGACGCACCCCCCGCAACCCCCGTAGACGTGCCGTCGCCACCAGTGCCGTGGTCGCCGTCACCGCCATGCTCGCCGTCGGCGTCCAGTCCGGCACCGCGAGCGCCGGCCCCGGGACGAAGGCCCCAGGCGAGACCATCGCCGCGAGGCCCGACCCCGGCGCCCTGCCCGCCAAGCTCCCGCCCGCGCAGCGCGCCGAGCTGATCCGCGAGGCCAACGCCACCAAGGCCGAGACTGCCAAGTCCCTTGGCCTCGGCGCCAAGGAGAAGCTCGTCGTCCGGGACGTCGTCAAGAACGCCGACGGCACCATCCACACCCGCTACGAGCGCACCTACGCCGGACTGCCCGTACTCGGCGGCGACTTGATCGTCCACGGGACGAAGTCCGGCGCGGTGGAGGGCGTGACCAAGGCCGTGAAGTCGAGGGTCTCCGTCCCGTCGACGAAGCCCCTGGTCAGTGCTGGGGCCGCCGAGGCCAAGGCCCTGCGCGCCGCGAAGAGCGACGGTTCGAGGCGCACCGAGGCCGACCGGGCACCGCGCAAGGTGGTCTGGGTCGCCGACGGCAAGCCCGTCCTCGCCTGGGAGACCGTCGTCGGAGGTCTGCAGCACGACGGCACACCGAATGAGCTGCACGTCATCAGTGACGCGGTGACCGGCAAGACGCTGCACGAGTACCAGGCCGTGATGGAGGGCACCGGTAAGAGCCAGTACAGCGGAGACGTCACCATCGGGACCGCGCAGTCCGGCGGCAGCTACTCCATGACCGACACCGCCCGCGGCAGCCACAAGACGTACAACCTCAACCACGGAAGCTCCGGCACCGGGACGCTCTTCACCGACGCCGACGACGTGTGGGGCAACGGCACCAGCAGCGACGCCGCCACCGCTGGTGTGGACGCCCACTACGGTGCCGCGCTGACCTGGGACTACTACAAGAACGTGCACGGTCGCAGCGGCATCCGCGGCGACGGCGTCGGCGCGTACTCCCGCGTCCACTACGGCAACAACTACGTCAACGCGTTCTGGCAGGACTCCTGCTTCTGCATGACGTACGGCGACGGTTCCGGCAACGCCAAGCCGCTCACCTCCATCGACGTCGCCGCGCACGAGATGACGCACGGCGTCACGGCCGCGACCGCCAAGCTCGTCTACGCCGGTGAGTCCGGTGGCCTGAACGAGGCGACGTCGGACATCTTCGCCGCCACCACGGAGTTCTACGCCAACAACACCAAGGACGTGGGCGACTACCTGGTCGGCGAGAAGATCGACATCAACGGCGACGGCACCCCGCTGCGTTACATGGACAAGCCGAGCAAGGACGGCGCGTCCAAGGACAACTGGTACTCCGGTATCGGGAACGTGGACGTCCACTACTCCTCGGGTGTCGCCAATCACTTCTTCTACCTGCTGTCCGAGGGCAGCGGCCAGAAGATCATCAACGGCGTGTCCTACGACTCGCCGACGTACGACAACCAGCCGGTCACCGGCATCGGCCGGGCCAACGCCGAAAAGGTGTGGTTCAAGGCCCTGACCGAGCGCATGAGCTCCAACACCGACTACGCGGGCGCCCGTACGGCAACGCTCCAGGCCGCGGCCGACCTCTTCGGCCAGGGCAGCTCCTCGTACAGCGCGGTGGCCAACGCCTGGGCCGCGGTGAACGTGGGCACACGGATCAACGACGGCGTCACCGTCACCGCCCCGGGCAACCAGACCAGCACGGTGGGGCAGCCCGCCAGCCTGCAGATCAAGGCGACCAGCACCAACGCCGGTGCGCTGAGCTACTCGGCGACCGGTCTGCCCGCCGGGCTCTCGATCAACTCCTCCACCGGACTGATCTCGGGAACGCCGACAACTGCCGGTTCCAGCAACGTAACTGTCACGGTCAAGGACTCCGCAAACAAGACCGGTACAACTTCGTTCACGTGGACAGTGAACCCGACGGGCGGCGGAAGCGTCTTCGAGAACACCGACGACGTGGCCATCCCGGACGCAGGCCCGGCGGTCACGTCGCCGATCAATGTCAGCCGAAGCGGAAACGCTCCGAGCAGCCTGAAGGTGGACGTGGACATCATCCACACCTACCGCGGTGACCTGGTGATCGACCTGGTCGCTCCGGACGGGACCTCCTACCGGCTGAAGAACGCGAACGCTTTCGACTCGGCGGACAACGTCAAGGCCACGTACACGGTCAACGCCTCGTCGGAGGCTGCGGGCGGCACCTGGAAGCTTCGCGTCCGGGACGTCTACAGCATCGACACCGGCCGCATCAACGGCTGGAAGCTGACCTTCTGACCTCATGTCGGAATCGGCTCCTCCTGAACGCGGCGGCACCCCGGGCCTTTTGGTCCGGGGTGCCTTCGTTCGCAATCCGAACATTGAGCATTGCGTAACGAACGAAAATCGGCCAACATCGTGCACGCATCCTGACATGTTCGTGCAAGGAGTGGCAGGCTTCCGAGCAAGCTCCACCAAGCACCTCCTAACCCCCCACCTTCATAGGAGTTCGTGTGAGTTCAGCAACCCCCCACATAGGTCGTCGTTCAAAGCTGGCCATCGCCGCTGCCGTCGTCGCCTCCGGCGCACTGCTCGCCGCCGGTGTCGCAGGCGGTGCCGACGCGGCCCCCGCGGGCGAGAGTTCGGGTGCAGCCGCCGCGCTGCTCTCCGGCTCACAGCGCGTCGAGATGCTGAAGGCCGCCGAGGCCGAGGCCGGCGCCACCGCCAAGTCCCTGGCGCTGGGCGCCAAGGAGAAGCTCGTGGTCCGCGACGTCGTCAAGGACAAGGACGGCACGGTCCACACCCGCTACGAGCGCACCTACGACGGCATGCCCGTCCTCGGCGGCGACCTCATCGTCCACAAGGCCAAGAGCGGCGAGACCAAGGGCGTCACCAAGGCCACCAAGGCGAAGATCACCGTCGCCTCCACCAAGGCCGAGGTCTCCCCGGCCGCCGCCGAGAAGAGCGCGGTCTCCATCGCCAAGTCGGCGGAGGGCGCCAAGGCCAAGGGCGGCGCGGAGCCCCGCAAGGTGATCTGGGCCGCGGACGGCAAGCCGGTCCTCGCCTGGGAGACCGTCACCGGCGGCTTCCAGAAGGACGGCACGCCCAGCAAGCTGCACGTCATCACCGACGCCAACACCGGCAAGAAGCTGCACGAGTTCCAGGCCATCCACACCGGTGACGGCGAGAGCCAGTACAGCGGCAAGGTCAAGCTGACCACCAGCAAGGAAGGCTCGGGCTTCACGCTCAAGGACGGCGACCGCGGCGGCCACACCACGAGCGACCTCGAGAACAAGGAAGACGGTGAGGGCAAGCTCTTCACCGACGAGGACGACAAGTGGGGCAACGGCAAGCCGGACGAGCGGCAGACCGCCGCCGTCGACGCCCACTACGGCGCCCAGCTCACCTGGGACTACTACAAGAAGGTCCACAAGCGGGACGGCATCAAGGGTGACGGCAAGGGTGCCACGACCCGCGTCCACTACGGCGAGAACTACGTCAACGCCTTCTGGGACGACTCCTGCTTCTGCATGACCTACGGCGACGGTGAGGGCAACAAGCACCCGCTCACCTCGATCGACGTCGCCGCGCACGAGATGACGCACGGTGTCACCTCGGCCACCGCCGGCCTGGAGTACAGCGGCGAGTCCGGCGGCCTCAACGAGGCCACCTCCGACATCTTCGCCGCGGCCGTGGAGTTCAACGCGGAGAACAAGGAGGACGTGGGCGACTACCTCGTCGGCGAGAAGATCGACATCAACGGCGACGGTACTCCGCTGCGTTACATGGACAAGCCGAGCAAGGACGGCGGGTCCAAGGACAACTGGGAGGACGGCATCGGCAACGAGGACGTCCACTACTCCTCGGGCGTCGGCAACCACTTCTTCTACCTGCTGTCCGAGGGCAGCGGAAAGAAGGAGATCAACGGTGTGAAGTACGACTCGCCGACCGCCGACGGCAAGGAGGTCAAGGGCATCGGCCGTGACAAGGCCGAGCAGATCTGGTTCAAGGCCCTCACCACGTACATGACCACGAACACCGACTACAAGGGTGCTCGTGAGGCCACCGTGAAGGCCGCGAACGACCTCTACGGCGAAGGCAGCGCCGAGACCAAGGGTGTCGAGGCCGCCTGGACCGGCGTCAACGTGAAGTAAGCGCCGGACACCGAGCCGGGCGATGCCCGGGGACGCCCTTCCTCGCCCCCGGGCATCGCCCTCACCAAGCAAAGTGCTGTGTGTTGTGAACGCTTCGGCCTTCTCCCGGATCGCGGGGAGAAGGCCGAAGTGCTGTCCACGGTGGCGCGGGCACGGTTCAGCGCATCAGCACACCGGCCCCGTTGCCCGTGACCGGTGAGGGCACCGCGATCAGCCCCATCTCAGCGCCATCGGCGAGCAGCCGGTGCGCCGGCAGGATCCGTACGGTGTAGCCGAACGGTCCCGTACGGTTCAGCGCGAGCGGCCCCTCGTACAGCAGACGGCCGTCGGTGTCCGCTCCCCCTGCCGCTTTGAGCGGCACGGCCGTCCCGTCCGTGATCCGGTCCTCCGCGTCGACCCGCCCCGCGACGAGCTGCACCTCGACGTCGTCGGGGGTCAGTGAGGCCAGGGCGACGCGCACCCGCAGCGAGAGTGTCGACCCCAGTTCCGCGCTGCCGCCGACCGCCGCCGCGGTGCCCGTCTCCACATGGTCGACGGCCACGTCCGGCCAGGCCGAGCGCACCCGCCGCTTCCACTCCGCCAGTTCGCTCGCGGCCGGGGCGTCGAGCGCACGGTGGGCGCTCGCGGCCGGAGCGTACAGCCGCTCCACGTACTCGCGGACCATCCGCCCGGCCAGCACCTTGGGGCCCAGGCGGACGAGGGTCTGCCGGACCATCTCGATCCAGCGGTCGGGCAGTCCGCCGGGCCCGCGGTCGTAGAAGCGCGGGGCGATCCGCTCCTCCAGCAGCTTGTAGAGGGCGGCGGCCTCGAGCTCGTCCCGCCGTTCCTCATCGGTGGCCGCGCCGTCGGCGGTGGGAATGGCCCAGCCGAAGTCCGGTTCACACCATTCGTCCCACCAGCCGTCCAGCACCGAGAGGTTGAGGCCCCCGTTGAGCGCGGCCTTCATGCCCGAGGTACCGCACGCCTCCAGGGGGCGCAGCGGATTGTTCAGCCACACATCGCACCCGGGGTAGAGCTTCTGGGCCATCCCCATGCCGTAGTCGGGGAGGAAGACGATGCGGTGCCGCACCCGCGGGTCGTCGGTGAACCTCACCAGTTCCTGGACGAGCCGCTTACCGCTGTCGTCCGCCGGATGCGCCTTGCCCGCGACGACGATCTGCACCGGACGCTCGGGGTCGAGCAGCAGCCGGGTCAGTCGCTCGCGGTCACGCAGCATGAGGGTGAGCCGCTTGTACGAGGGGACCCGGCGGGCGAAGCCGATGGTGAGGACGTCCGGGTCGAGGACGCCTTCGATCCAGCCGAGTTCGGCGGTTCCCGCGCCGCGCTGTCGCCAGGACGCGTACAGCCGGGCGCGCACCTCCGTCACCAGGCGCTCGCGCAGCGACCTGCGCAACTCCCAGATCCGTTCGGCCGGGACGGACGCCACCGCGTCCCAGCGCGGCGCGCCGCCTTCGGCGAGAGCGTCCTCGGCACGGACCGCGCCGACCCGGCGGGCGCCGAGCCGCAGGACCTCTGGCGCCACCCAGGTGGGCGCGTGCACACCGTTGGTCACAGAGGTGATGGGCACCTCCTCGGGGTCGAACCCCGGCCACAGCCCGGCGAACATCTCCCGGCTGACCCTGCCGTGGAGGGTGCTCACGCCATTGGCGCGCTGGGCGAGGCGCAGGCCCATGACGGCCATGTTGAACAGTCCCGGCTCACCGCCGTCGTAGGTCTCGAGGCCGAGCTGGAGGATACGGCCGGGGTCGACGCCGGGCAGCTCGCCGCCGTCGCCGAAGTGGCGGGCGACGAGATCCTTCTCGAAGCGATCGATGCCCGCCGGGACGGGGGTGTGGGTGGTGAAGACCGTGCCCGCGCGGACGGCTTCGAGCGCCGCGTCGAAGTCCAGGCCGGTCGCGCCGAGTTCATGGATCCGCTCCAAACCGAGGAATCCGGCGTGGCCCTCGTTGGTGTGGAAGACCTCCGGGCCGGGGTGGCCGGTGATCCGGCAGTATGCGCGGATCGCGCGGACACCGCCGATGCCGAGCAGCATCTCCTGCTGGAGCCGGTGCTCACTGCCGCCGCCGTAGAGCCGGTCGGTGACGTCGCGGGCGCGCGGGTCGTTCTCCTCCACGTCCGAGTCGAGGAGCAGCAGCGGTACGCGCCCGACCCTGGCCTCCCACACGTACGCGCGCAGGGATCGGCCTCCTGGCAGGGCGAGCCTGATCTCGGCGGGCCTGCCGTCGGGTTCGCGCAGCAGGGACAGCGGCAGCTCGTTGGGGTCGAGGACGGGGTACTGCTCCTGCTGCCAGCCGTCCCGTGAGAGGGACTGCCGGAAGTAGCCGTGCCGGTAGAGCAGTCCGACGCCGACGAGCGGGACGCCGAGGTCGCTCGCGGCCTTGAGGTGGTCGCCCGCGAGGATGCCCAGCCCGCCGGAGTACTGCGGAAGCGCCGCCGTGATGCCGAACTCGGGCGAGAAGTAGGCGATGGCGGCAGGCAGGTCGGGGTCCGCGGTCTGGTACCAGCGGGGGCTTCGGAGGTAGTCGTCGAGGTCGTCGGCCACGGTCGCCAGGCGCCGCAGGAATCTGCGGTCCCCGGCGAGGACGGCCAGACGCGGGGCGGACACGGAACCGAGCACCCGCAGGGGGTCGCCGTCGGCGGCCTCCCAGCCCTCCGGGTCGACGGCCTGGAACAGCTCACGGGTCTCGGGATGCCAGGACCAGCGCAGATTGCGCGCCAGTTCGCTGAGCGGTCGTAGGGGTTCCGGAAGGACGGGACGCACGCTGAATCGACGAATGGCCTTCACGGTTCGACGGTAGCCGTGCGGAACCGGAGGCAACCACGGCACAACCCCCGTCGCGCTTCCATGCGCCCGTTCGGTGCATCCGCGTGGGGAGTTTGTTGAGATACGTACAAGTCGGTTTGTCGAGAGTGACGTATGACGAAACTGTGAACAAGGTTGACCGAGGTCCTAGGAAGGGGATCCCATGGCAACTACCCGACGTCCGCACGCGCGTCTGTCCGCGGCCGCAACCGCGGCGGCCACCGCAGCAGTTCTCTCCGCCGTCACGCTGCCCGCGCAGGCCGCCCCCTTCGAGGGCCGCATAGTGGGCGCCGGAGCACCCGGCGCCATCCGCAGCAGCTACATCGTCACACTCAAGTCCGGTTCAGGGGGTTTGCCCGCCGCCTCCTCGGCCGGCAAGAGCCTCGCCCGCAAATACGGGGCATCGATACGCCATACGTACGGCGCCGCACTCAACGGCTATGCCTTGCGGCTTCCTCCGGCGCAGGCCGGACGGCTCGCGGCCGACCCACGTGTGGCCTCCGTCGTCCAGGACACCGAGGTTTCCATCACCGGGACGCAGCGGAACCCGCCCTCCTGGGGCCTCGATCGGCTCGATCAGGCCGGCCTCCCGCTCGACAAGTCCTACACCTGGCCCGGCGACGGCGGGTCGGGGGTGACGGCCTACGTCATCGACACCGGGATACGGACCGCGCACCAGGACTTCGGCGGCCGGGCCTCCAGCGGCTGGGACTTCGTGGACGACGACGCGGTCGCGAACGACGGCAACGGTCACGGCACGCATGTCGCCGGGACCATCGCCGGCGACACGTACGGGGTTGCCAAGAACGCCCGGGTGGTCGGGGTACGAGTGCTGGACAGTGACGGCTCGGGCTCCACGGCCCAGGTCATCGCGGGAATCGACTGGGTCGCGTCACATGCGAAGAAGCCGGCCGTGGCGAACATGAGTCTGGGCGGGCTGCTCAACTCCCAGCTCGACGCGGCCGTACGCAATGCGATCGCCTCCGGGGTGGCCTTCACCGTCGCCGCCGGCAACGACGGCCTCCCGGCGGATCTGTTCTCCCCCGCCCGGGTGAGCGAGGCGATCACCGTGGGCGCGACGGACCGGACCGATCAGCGGGCCTCCTTCTCCAACTGGGGCGGAACGGTCGATCTGTTCGCGCCGGGCGTCGACATCACGTCGGCCTGGAACGACTCGCACTCCGGCTCCGAGACGATCTCCGGCACCTCCATGGCCGCACCCCACGCCGCCGGCGCGGCGGCGGTGTATCTGGGCGACCATCCGTCAGCGAGTCCGGCCGGCGTGGCCAAGGCGCTGGTGGACCGGGCTGCCCGGGGCAAGGTCGGCGACGCGGGCCTCGGCTCGCCGAACCGTCTTGTGCAAGTGAAGAACTGACGCACCGGCACCGGCAGGCCGACGCCGGTGCCCGAACGGCCCCGCGGCACACGCCGCGGGGCCGTTGCGCGTTTTTACCCTTACGCGACAGTAGCCGCCGCCGCGCCGGTTGGGGGCGCACTCCCCCGGGGCAGGCTCATCCGGTAACGGAACGAGCACGCCGCGCACACACCCGCAGGACACAGTCGCCCACCTGAGTGAACGCGGACAGGAGCGTCCATGCCCGCAGCCCGTCCCCCTTCCGTGAAGCCGATAGAAAGTACAAAAGCCCGTAAAAAGGCCCGAACAGCGACGCTTCCAGGTGATCCAGTGATCGGACGCATTCCCGTACTCGACATCCATCCGCTCGTCGACTGCGGGCGGCGCCCGGCGAAGGCGGTGGTCGGTGAGACCTTCCTCGTCTCCGCCACCGTCTTCCGCGAGGGCCACGACGCCGTCGCCGCCAATGTGGTCCTGCGCGACCCGGGCGGGCGGGCCGGGCCGTGGACCCCGATGCGCGAACTGGCGCCCGGCACCGACCGCTGGGGCGCCGAGGTCACACCCGACACCGAGGGGCGCTGGACCTACACGGTCGAGGCGTGGGGTGATCCGGTCGCCACCTGGCGGCACCATGCCGGGGTCAAGATTCCGGCCGGCATCGACATCGAGCTGGTCCTGGCGGAGGGGGCGGAACTGCACGAACAGGCCGCCGCCGGAGTACCCAAGAGCGAGGGCCGCGAGTGCGTCCTGCAGGCGGCCGACGCACTGCGCGACGAACTCCGGCCCGCCGCCGCCCGGCTGGCCGCGGCCCTCGCACCGGAGGTGACGCGGACCCTCACGCGCCACCCGCTGCGCGAACTCGTCAGCTCCTCCCGGCCCCTCCCCCTCCAGGTCGAGCGGCGCCGTGCGCTCTACGGGTCGTGGTACGAGTTCTTCCCCCGCTCGGAAGGGGCCGTCGTCAGGGACGGGCGACCTCCCGTCAGCGGAACCTTCCGCACCGCGGGCGAACGCCTGCCCGCCATCGCCGCGATGGGCTTCGACGTCCTCTACCTCCCGCCGATCCACCCCATCGGCACCGCCTACCGCAAGGGCCCGAACAACTCCCTGTCCGCGGGCCCGTACGACGTGGGCTCGCCCTGGGCGATCGGCTCTCCCGACGGTGGCCACGACGCCGTCCACCCGGCCCTCGGCACGATCGAGGACTTCGACCGCTTCGTGGAGAAAGCACGCGATCTGCGCATGGAGGTCGCACTCGACTTCGCGCTCCAGTGCTCGCCGGACCACCCGTGGGTGGACGAGCACCCCGAGTGGTTCCACCACCGCGCCGACGGCACCATCGCGTACGCCGAGAACCCGCCGAAGAAGTACCAGGACATCTATCCGATCGCCTTCGACGCCGACATGCGCGGCATCGTGCGGGAGACCCTGCGCATCCTGCGCTTCTGGATGGACCACGGGGTGCGGATCTTCCGGGTGGACAACCCGCACACCAAGCCCGTCATCTTCTGGGAGAAGGTCATCGGAGACATCAACAGGACCGATCCCGACGTGATCTTCCTCGCCGAGGCGTTCACCCGGCCCGCGATGATGCACACCCTCGCCGCGATCGGCTTCCAGCAGTCGTACTCCTACTTCACCTGGCGCAACGGGAAGCAGGAGCTGACCGACTACCTCACCGAGCTCTCCGGGGACGCGGCCTCCTGCATGCGGCCGAACTTCTTCGTGAACACCCCCGACATCCTGCACGCCTACCTCCAGGACGGCGGCCGCCCCGCCTTCGAGGTGCGCGCCGTCCTCGCCGCCACCCTCTCCCCCGCCTGGGGCGTCTACGCGGGCTACGAGCTGTGCGAGAACTCCCCGGTGCGCAGCGGCAGCGAGGAGTACCTGAATTCCGAGAAGTACGAGCTGCGCCCGCGCGACTGGGAGGCGGCCGAACGCGAGAACCGCACCATCGCGCCGCTCATCACCACGCTCAACCGGATCCGGCGGCGTCACCCGGCTCTGCAGCAACTGCGGAACATGCACTTCCACCGGGCCGACAACGACGCGGTGATCGTCTACTCCAAGCGCTCCGGGAGCGATTGCGTCCTCACCGTGGTCAACCTCGACCCCCACCACACCCAGGAGGCGACGGTCTCGTTGGACATGGCGGAACTCGGCCTGGACCGGCATGAGTCCGTCCCGGTGCGCGACGAGCTCACCGGCGAGACCTATCACTGGGGCAGGGACAACTACGTGCGCCTGACGCCGGGCATCGCGCCCGCGCACGTATGCACCCTGCGACCGTCCTCACCGATCGGAGGGTCACCCACCACATGATCGTCAACGAGCCCGTCCAGGACACCTTCGAAGACACCCCGACCAAGGACCGTGACCCCGACTGGTTCAAACGCGCGGTGTTCTACGAAGTGCTCGTACGCTCCTTCCAGGACAGCAACGGCGATGGCGTCGGCGACCTCAAGGGCCTGACCGCCAAGCTCGACTACCTCCAGTGGCTGGGGGTCGACTGCCTCTGGCTGCCGCCGTTCTTCAAGTCCCCGCTGCGTGACGGCGGCTACGACGTCTCGGACTACACCGCCGTCCTTCCCGAGTTCGGCGACCTCGCCGACTTCGTGGAGTTCGTCGATGCCGCTCACCAGCGCGGCATGCGCGTGATCATCGACTTCGTCATGAACCACACCAGCGACCAGCACGAGTGGTTCCAGCAGTCGCGCACCGACCCCGACGGGCCGTACGGGGACTACTACGTCTGGGCCGACGACGACAAGCAGTACCAGGACGCACGCATCATCTTCGTGGACACCGAGGCGTCCAACTGGACCTTCGACCCGGTGCGCAAGCAGTACTACTGGCACCGCTTCTTCTCCCACCAGCCGGACCTCAACTTCGAGAACCCGGCCGTCCAGGAGGAGATCGTCTCCGCGCTGCGCTTCTGGCTCGACCTCGGCATCGACGGCTTCCGGCTGGACGCCGTGCCCTATCTGTTCGCCGAGGAGGGCACCAACTGCGAGAACCTCCCACGCACCCACGACCTGCTCAAGCGCGTGCGGGCCGAGATCGACGCCAACTACCCCGACACCGTGCTGCTCGCCGAGGCCAACCAGTGGCCGGAGGACGTCGTCGACTACTTCGGCGACTACGCCAAGGGCGGCGACGAGTGCCACATGGCGTTCCACTTCCCCGTCATGCCGCGGATCTTCATGGCGGTGCGGCGCGAGTCCCGCTACCCGGTCTCGGAGATCCTGGCCAAGACCCCGGCCATCCCGTCCGGCTGCCAGTGGGGCGTCTTCCTGCGCAACCACGACGAGCTGACGCTCGAGATGGTCACGGACGAAGAGCGCGACTACATGTACGCGGAGTACGCCAAGGACCCGCGAATGCGCGCCAACATCGGGATCCGCCGACGGCTCGCGCCCCTGCTCGACAACGACCGCAACCAGATCGAACTGTTCACCGCGCTGCTGCTCTCCCTCCCCGGCTCGCCGATCCTCTACTACGGCGACGAGATCGGGATGGGCGACAACATCTGGCTCGGCGACCGGGACGCGGTGCGCACCCCGATGCAGTGGACGCCCGATCGCAATGCCGGCTTCTCCTCCTGCGATCCGGGGCGGCTCTATCTGCCGACCATCATGGACCCGGTCTACGGCTACCAGGTCACCAATGTCGAGGCGTCCATGTCGTCGCCCTCATCACTGCTGCACTGGACCCGGCGGATGATCGAGATCCGCAAGCAGAACCCGGCGTTCGGCCTCGGCTCGTACACCGAACTGCCTTCCAGCAACCCGGCGGTGCTCGCGTTCCTGCGCGAGTACAAGGACGACCTCGTCCTCTGCGTGAACAACTTCTCGCGGTTCGCGCAGCCCACCGAGCTGGATCTGCAGACGTTCAACGGACGGCACCCGGTCGAGCTGATCGGCGGCGTGCGCTTCCCGGCCATCGGCGAGCTGCCGTACCTGCTCACGCTCGCCGGGCACGGCTTCTACTGGTTCCGGCTGCGGGCGCCCGGAGCGACCTCCGCGGGGGCGGCGAGCGCAGCCGCGGCGGCCGCGGACGACGAGGTCCTCACAGCCCCGGATCCGGCACGGCCCCTGCCCATCGCACGCTGAACTCCCGCGATCTGGCGGGATGGCACCGCTTCGGTTTCCGCCGTCCCGCCATGGGCACTCTGTTCCTCATGTACCACGCTGCAGAAGCAGCGCCGTACAGCGAGTAGTCCAATCGCTCTACCTGTACGGACGATCCTCTCCCGACACGTCCCGCACCGCCGGACAGCTTTGCCGCAATCCGGGACACTCTGCCCATCTGTGGTGTGCCCGGGGAAAGGACGCGACGCCATGTCGGAAGGCTCGACCCGCGCCAACCCGACCCGCGCGGCCACCCCTGCCCCTGTGTCCCGTGCTCCCGACGCGGCCACGGGAAGCGACCGGGCACTGATGCCCTCACTCGTTCCGCTGCTGCGTGAATGGTTGCCCCACCAGCGGTGGTTCGCGGGCAAGGGCACGCCGATCAGCGGCTTCACCCTGGTCTCCGCGACCGAGTTGCTGCCCTGCGGAGCGGGCGGCGCGTCGCCGGGGCTGCTCCACCTGCTCGTCACCGCTCAGCAGTCGCCGTCGCGGACGCAGATCGGCGGCGGCGATTGCTACCAACTTCTGCTCGGCATCCGCTCCGTCCTGCCACCACAGCTCGCCCACGCCCTGATCGGCCGGCCCGCGGGCGGCCCGCTGCACGGCCGTACGGTCTACGAGGCGCTCTACGACCCACGGCTCGCCGGACTGCTGCTGGAGCGGCTCCGGGTTCCGGGGCGACTCGGGGCCCTGCGCTTCACCCGCGCCCCGTCCACCTCCATCCCCTCCGGGCTGATCCCGCGCCCGGTCACCGCCGAGCAGTCCAACTCCTCTGTGGTGTACGGCGATGCGTACATCCTGAAGGTCTTCCGGAGGGTCGGCACCGGGGTCAACCCGGACCTCGAACTGCCACTGGCGCTCGCCCACGCCGGGTGCGACCGGGTGCCGCATCCCACGGCATGGTTCGAGAGCCCGTCCGCCGAATCGATGACGCTGGGCATCCTCCAGCCGTATCTGCGCGGTTCCGCCGACGGCTGGCAGCTCGCCCTGAACTCCCTCGCCGTCGGGGCCGATTTCACCGGCTCGGCGCGCGCGCTCGGGCGGGCCACCGCCGAGGTGCACACCGCACTGGCGGACGCTCTGCCCACCGCCGTGCTGCGCCGGCGGCAGATCGAGCTGCTGGCGGCGGGAATGATCGCGCGTCTGGACTCGGCTGCCGCCTCCGTTCCCGCGCTGCGCCCGTACCGCAATCCGCTCCGCGCCGCCTTCGACAACCTCGCCGAACTGGGCCGGCGCGGCCGCACCTGGCCCGCCCAGCGGATACACGGTGATCTGCACCTCGGCCAGACGCTGCGCGCTGCGCGCGACGGCCGGTGGGCCCTCATCGACTTCGAGGGAGAACCGGCCAGGCCCATCGTCGAGCGCCGCCGTGTCCAGCCCGTGGCCCGCGACATCGCCGGCATGCTGCGCTCCTTCGACTACGCGGCCCGCGCCTGCCGTCCCGGACCCGACTCGTCCGCCTGGGCCCTGGAGTGGGCGAAGCGCAACCGGGCCGCGTACTGCGACGGTTACGCCGAGGCGGCGGGCACCGATCCGCGCCGGGAGCCGGAGCTGATGCGCGCCTACGAGACGGACAAGGCGGTGTACGAGGTGCTGTACGAGGCCCGGCACCGGCCGGACTGGCTGCCGGTGCCGATGGCCGCCATCGAGCGGCTGGCCCGCCCCGAAAACGCGGCGGGCTCTACGGCGCCACCGTCCAGGGGCCGTGCCCCGAAGGCGCGCCCGACCTCCGAAGCCGGACCCGGGCCGGGGGGATCCGCGGCTCCGGGCGGCGGGAGCGCCGGGCCCCTCCGGCCCGATGCCGGTGCCCTGCCCTCGCCGGGCGCCACGCCCCGACCGTCGTCCGGATGACTTCCGCATGACCCGGTGGCGCTCGTACGTCCGGACCGGGGCACGTCCCCGTGCGCCCGCAGTGATTCCCAGCGTGAGCCGCCGGCTTCGGGTCACCCGTCCCCGTGGCGGGGCGAGTGTCCCGGGAGCGGTACAGCCCGCTCCAACTCCCGTTGCCGGCAAGCCGCCCCGCCCGCAGTACGGCGGAGCCCGACGCCCGCCCGTCCCCGAGGAGGACTCACCCCGTGACCCGCCGTACCCCGCCCGAGATCCGCCCGTCCGACGCAACTCCCGTGCCTCCGGTGAGGAAAGCCGGACCCGCCCCGTCAGCGGAGGCGACCCCGGTGCCGTCCGCTCCTGGCGGTGCCGGCACCGCGCCGCCCGGTACCGCCACCGCCAGCGGCCGGGGCACCGTACGGCCCGGGTCCGGCCGTCCAGGGGTCCGGCCCGCGCCACCGCTGGATCCGGGTGAGTGTCGGCGGCTGCTCCACGGCGAGCACCACGACCCGCACGCGCTGCTCGGCGCACACCCCTCCCCCGGCGGCGTCGTCTTCCGCGCCCTGCGCCCCTTCGCCCGCTCCGTGACCGTCGTCGCGGGCGGGCTGCGCGCGGAACTGATCCACGAGGAGGACGGGATCTTCGCGGGTGTGCTGCCCCTCAGCGAGATCCCGCAGTACCGGCTGGAGGTCGCGTACGACGGGGTCACGCTCACCGTCGAGGACCCGTACCGCTTCCTGCCCTCCGTCGGTGACCTCGACCTCCATCTGATCTCCGAGGGCCGTCACGAGGAGTTGTGGCGCGCGCTGGGCGCGCATCCGATGACCCATCAGGGCGTCGAGGGAACCCGGTTCACGCTCTGGGCGCCGAACGCCCGCGGTGTCCGCGTCGCCGGGGACTTCAACTTCTGGGACGGCACCAGCTTTCCGATGCGCTCGCTGGGGTCGTGCGGCATCTGGGAACTGTTCCTGCCGGGCGTCGGCGAGGGCACGCTCTACAAGTTCGACGTCGCCGCCGTCGACGGCTCCCACACGCTGCGGGCCGACCCGATGGCCCGGCGCACACAGTGCCCCCCGGAGACCGCCTCGATCGTCGCCGTCTCCCGCCATGAGTGGGGCGACGAGGAGTGGATGGCCCACCGTGCCGACCGCCGGATCCACGAGGCACCTCTCTCGGTCTACGAGGTGCACCTTCCCTCCTGGCGACCCGGTCTGTCGTACCGGCAGCTCGCCGAACAACTGCCCGCCTACGTCAAGGACTTGGGCTTCACCCATGTGGAACTGATGCCGGTCGCCGAGCACCCCTTCGGCGGGTCCTGGGGCTACCAGGTCACCTCGTACTACGCCCCGACCGCCCGCCTCGGCACGCCCGACGACTTCAAATTCCTGGTGGACGCCCTGCACAGGGCCGGGGTCGGCGTCATCGTCGACTGGGTGCCCGCGCACTTCCCGAAGGACGACTGGGCGCTGGCCCGGTTCGACGGGACGCCGCTGTACGAACCCTCCGACCCGAACCGGGCCGAGCACCCCGACTGGGGCACGCTGGAGTTCGACTACGGCCGCCGCGAAGTGCGCAACTTCCTGGTCGCGAACGCCGTGTACTGGTGCGAGGAGTTCCATGTCGACGGTCTGCGGGTCGACGCCGTCGCCTCGATGCTCTATCTCGACTACTCGCGCGAGGGCGGCCAGTGGTCCCCCAACGAGTACGGCGGCCGGGAGAACCTCGACGCCGTGCGCTTCCTCCAGGAGATGAACGCGACCGTCTACCGGCGCTGTCCCGGCATCGTCACCATCGCGGAGGAGTCCACGGCCTGGGACGGCGTCACCCGCGCCACCCACCACACCGGGCCCGGCGGCTTCGGCGGCCTGGGCTTCGGCCTGAAGTGGAACATGGGCTGGATGCACGACTCGCTCGGTTACATGGCCAAGGAGCCGGTCCACCGCAAGCACCACCACGACGAGATGACCTTCTCGATGGTGTACGCGTACAGCGAGAACTACGTACTGCCCATCTCGCACGACGAGGTGGTGCACGGCAAGCAGGCGCTGGTGACGAAGATGCCGGGCGACTGGTGGCAGCGGCGCGCCGGCCACCGCTCGTACCTGGGCTTCATGTGGGCGCACCCGGGCAAGCAACTGCTCTTCATGGGCCAGGAGTTCGCGCAGGGAGCGGAGTGGTCGGAGGCGCACGGCCCGGAGTGGTGGCTGCTGGACGACACCTACCACTCGGCGGGCGATCACCGGGGCGTGCGCGATCTGGTGCGGGATCTGAACCGGACCTACCTCGACCAGCCCGCCCTCTGGGAACGCGACACCGACCCCGCGGGCTTCAGCTGGGTCGAGGGCGGGGCGGCGGACGACAACGTCTTCGCCTTCACCCGGCACGACGCGTTCGGCAATCCGCTGCTGTGCGTGAGCAACTTCTCGCCGGTGGTCCGGCACGACTACCGCCTCGGCGTACCGGGGCAGCACTCGGGGTGGCTGGAGATCCTGAACACGGACGCGGCGCGGTACGGGGGCGGGGACGTCACCAACCCCGACCTGCTCAAGTCCGAGCCCACGCCGTGGCACGGACGACCCAACAGCATCACGCCCGTGCTGCCGCCCCTGGCCACGATCTGGCTGCGGCCGGTCTGACTGCCCCGGCACACCGACGGAGGCCCGCGGACGACGACGTCCGCGGGCCCTTCACCGTCCTGGAAGGACCGGCGGTCGGACCGCCGTTTCCAGTGCCTTCGGAAGCCCCTCCGTGTGCACGATGCCCAACGCCTGCGTGGCCCGGGTCAGCGCCACGTACAGATCACTGGTCGTGTAGCGGGACGGCTCGACGACGATGACCGTGTCGAACTCCAGCCCCTTCGCCTGGCGGGGGTGGAGGAGTACTACCGGCCGGGTCAGGTCGGGCTTGTCCCCGGCTGTCACGTCCGGCAGATGCGCGGCCAGTTCGGCGTGCAGGCCGGTCGGGGCGATCACGGCGAGCCGCCCCTCGTCCGCGGCGGCCTCCGCGACGTGCTCGGCCACGGTACGGCCGAGGCCGGCGGCATCGGTCGCGCACGCCCAGGGGCGCGTACCGGTGGACCGTACGGAGCTGGGCGGTTCGAAGTCCGGGTACGCGGAGCGCAGCACGGCCGCCGCGACGTCCATGATCTCCGACGGGGTGCGGTAGTTGACGGCCAGCCGGGTGTGCTCCCAGCGGTCCTCGACGTACGGGCCGAGGATGCGGCTCCACGATCCGGCGCCCGCTTCCTCCGCCGTCTGCGCCGGGTCGCCGACGAGCGTCATCGAGCGGGTGGGGCAGCGCCGCATCAGCAATCGCCAGGCCATCGGCGAGAGTTCCTGCGCCTCGTCGACGATGATGTGGCCGAACGCCCAGGTGCGGTCGGCCGCGGCCCGCTCGGCGGCGCTGCGGTGATCGGCCTCCTCGTGGCGCTCGGCCATGCGCTCGGCGTCGATGAGGTCGTGCACGCCAAGCACCTCCGACTCCTCGTCGTGCCGATCCTCGAACTCGTACGTCCGGGAGGCGTACGCGACGTCCAGCACGCCCTGGGCGTACGCGATCTGCTCTTGGCGCTCCAGCTCGGCCGCGGCGCGCGCGGCCCGCTCGTCCTGGCCGAGGAGTTCGGCGGCCTCGTCGAGCAGCGGGACGTCGGCAGGAGTCCAACCGCCCCGCGTACGGCGGATGGCGGCGGCTTCCTCGGCGGGGAGGTGGGTGGGGTCCGCGAGGAAGTCGGTGACCAGGCGCTGCGGGGTGAGACGCGGCCAGAGCTGGTCCACGGCCGCGTGGAAGTCCGGATTGTCATCCAGTTCCTCCCGCAACTGGGAGATGTCGCTGGGGTCGAGGAGATTGCTGCCGTCGTAGGGGTCGGTGCCGATGCGCTCGGCGAGCATGTCGGTCAGCTCGTTCAGCAGGAACCCCTCGAAGTGCTCGCGGGCGAGGTTGTGCGGAAGCTTCGTCCCACGGGCCCGTTCGCGGCAGACCCGTACGAGGTCTGCGTCCAGCAGCAGCGCCTCGCGGTCGTGGATGACCGCGATGACGGGGTCGGGCAGCGCCTGCCGGTCGGCGAGGACCGCGGCGAGGACGTCCGCCATCCCGGCGCGGCCCTTGACGGCGGCGGCGTGCGGGGTGTCTGCGGCGGTGGCGTGGACGCCGGGGTACAGCTCGCCGAGCGTCGACAACAGGACCCCGGTCTCGCCGAGGGAGGGCAGCACCTCTCCGATGTAGCCGAGGAAGGCGGGGTTCGGCCCGACGATGAGAACGGCCCGCCGGGCCAGCAGCTCCCGGTGCTCGTAGAGGAGGAAGGCGGCACGGTGCAGGGCCACCGCGGTCTTGCCGGTGCCGGGGCCGCCTTCGACGACGAGGACGCCGCGGTGCGGGGCGCGGATGATGCGGTCCTGCTCTGCCTGGATGGTCTGGACGATGTCGCTCATGCGGCCGGTGCGGGCGGAGTTGAGCGCGGCGAGGAGGACGGTGTCACCGGAGGGGTCCTCATGGCCGGTGCGGGTGGTGTCGGTGAGGTCGAGGATCTCGTCGTGCAGGGCGGTGACGGTGCGGCCCTCGGTGGTGATGTGGCGGCGGCGGCGCAGGCCCATCGGCGTATGGCCGGTGGCGAGGTAGAAGGGGCGGGCGACCGGGGCACGCCAGTCGATGAGGATCGGGGTGCGGTCGGCGTCGTCCTCGCGGATTCCGATACGGCCGATGTGGTGCGTGGCGCCGGCGCCCTCCCTGGCACCGCCGCTTTTCTCCGTGTCTTCACCGGAGGCGGGAGCGCCGGGAGCTTCGGTGAGATCGATGCGGCCGAAGCAGAGTGATGCGTCGATCGCATTCAGGGCGGCGAGCAGCCCGGAGCGTTCGGCCACCACGACATCGCGTTCGACGAGTGCCTGCTGCCCGTTGCCGACCGGCACCATGGCCTCGGCCACCGAGGCCTCGGCTTCCTTGCGCAGGGCGTCAACCCGGTCGTAGACGTGGTCGATGAATTTCTGCTCGCCCTGCAATTCCTGGTCCGGTGATTCCGTGTTTGACAATTCCACTCCCACCCGGATATGCTGTCCTCAGCACTTTTCCCGTGACTCAATTCTGCGAAGTCGCGAAAGACTCAATATACGCAAAGAAATCCCCCGGCTGTCAATTCGCCGGGGGATTTCTCTTGGGCGGATGCGGCCGTGGATGCGGCTGCCGTTACACCGAGGCCTTCTCCTTCGCGCCGCCCTCGGGCTGTCCCGGCACGCCGCCGAGCGCGTGCCCGCCAGCGGCATCGCCGCCGGTGCCGTCATCGTCGACGAGCGTCCTCTCGTCGAACGGAACCCGTCCCGCGAGCACCTCGTGCACCCGGTTCTTGTCGATCTCCTTGGTCCAGGTGCCGACGAGCACCGTGGCGACCGCGTTGCCCGCGAAGTTCGTCAGCGCTCGGGCCTCGCTCATGAACCGGTCGATGCCCACGATCAGGCCGACGCCGTCGAGGAGTTCCGGCCGGTGCGACTGCAGACCGCCCGCGAGCGTGGCGAGGCCCGCGCCGGTGACACCCGCCGCCCCTTTCGAGGCGATGATCATGAAGACAAGCAGCGAGATCTGCTGCCCGAGCGACAGCGGGTCCCCCATGGCCTCGGCGACGAAGAGCGAGGCCATGGTCAGGTAGATCGCCGTACCGTCCAGGTTGAAGGAGTAGCCGGTCGGCACCGTGATGCCGACCACCGGCTTGCTGACACCGAGATGCTCCATCTTCGCGATGAGCCGGGGCAGCGCCGACTCGGACGAGGATGTGGAGAGGATCAGCAGGAACTCCCGGGCCAGGTATTTCAGGAGGGTCAGGATGTTGATCCCGGCGACCACGCGCAGCAGCAGACCCAGCACCACGAACACGAACAGCAGACAGGTGACGTAGAAGCCGATCATGATGACGGCCAGCGACTTGAGGGCGTCGAGGCCGGTCTCGCCGACCACGGCCGCGATCGCGCCGAACGCGCCGATCGGTGCAGCCCACATGATCATCGCCAGGACCCGGAAGACCAGCCGCTGGATGTGCCCGATACCGCGGATGATTGGCTCACCGGCGGACCGCATGGCCTGCAGCGCGAACCCGACGAGCAGGGCGACCAGCAGGGTCTGCAGCACCTCACCGCTGGTGAAGGCCGAGACGAGTGTGGTCGGGATGATGCCGAGCAGGAAGTCCGGGGTTGAGGTGGCCGCGCCTTCGGCCTCCGCCTCGCCCGCGCTGCGCGCGGCCTCGGTCAGCTCGAGCCCGGAGCCGGGTTCCAGAATGTTGCCGACCACCAGGCCGATGCCGAGCGCCACGGTGGACATGACCAGGAAGTAGCCGAGAGCGAGCCCGCCCACCGCACCGACCTTGGCGGCCCTCCGCACCGACCCGACGCCGAGGACGATCGTGCAGAAGATGATGGGCGAGATCATCATCTTGATCAGGTTGACGAAGCCGGTGCCCAGCGGCTTGAGCTCGACCGCCACCCCGGGCGCGGCGAAGCCGACCACGATGCCGAGGAGCACGGCTCCGATGACGGCGAGGTAGAGGTAGTGGGTCCGGTCCCGCTTCGTTCTCTCTCCGGTCTTCACCGGCAGCCGGGGTGGCGGGGTTTGCGCAGCCACGGGATTCTCCTTGTCCTGGCGCAGAACGTGCGGCTCACGTCCTTCGGCGTCCCGGTGAATATCCACCACGGTGTGACCCGCGTCACCCTTGCGTTCATTTCGTTCACGACCGGATCTCCGCACCGCGCGGGTGGCCGGGCAGACTGGCAGCCATGCGCATCCCCCGTCCCCGCAGCCTGGCCGGCCAGCTCTTCGCGATGCAGGTCGTGCTGGTCGCGGCCGTGGTGGCCGGGTGCGCGGTCTTCGCGTACCTCACCGCCCGCCAGCAGGCCGAGGACGCCGCGGAGCGGCAGACGACCGCCGCGGCCCGCGCCATCGCCGACTCCCCCTCCGTCCGGGCCGCGATCCACGGCGGCGACCCCTCCGTGGTCCTCCAGCCCTACGCCGAGCGGGTCCGCAAGGAGGCGGGCGTCGCCTTCGTCACGATCATGGATCCGCGGGGCACCCGCTGGACCCACCCGAACCCCGCAAGGATCGGCGAGACGTTTCTCGGCCACCGTGCGGAGGCCCTGCGCGGCCGCACCTTCACCGAGACCTACACCGGCAGGCTCGGCCCCTCCGTCCGCGTGGTCACCCCGATTCGGGACGGCGCCGACGGGGACGGGCGCATCATCGGGCTGGTGAGCTCGGGCATCACGGTGGAGCGGATCAGCGCCCAGGTGGAGCGGCAGCTCGCCGGTCTGCTGCCGGTCGCCGCGGGAGCGGTGATTTTGGGGGGTATCGGGACGTATGTGGTGAATGCTCGGCTGCGCCGTCATACGCACGGGATGAACGCGACCGAGCTGAGCCGGATGCACGACTACCACCAGGCCGCACTGCACGCGGTGCGCGAGGGGCTGCTGATGCTGGACGGGCAGCGGCGGATTGCCCTGATCAACGACGCCGGGCGGGATCTGCTCGGCGTCGGGGCCGACGTGGTCGGCCGGAACGTCGCCGAACTGGGCCTGCCCGCCCCGCTGACGGGCGCGCTGCTGGCCGCCGAGCAGCGGGTGGACGAGGTCCACATGACCACCGACCGGATCGTGGTGGTCAACACCTCACCCGTCTCCAGCGGCGAGAAGCGCGGCACCGTCGTGACCCTGCGGGACCACACCGAGCTGCAGGCGCTCTCCGGCGAGCTGGACTCGGTGCGCGACATCACCGAGGCCCTGCGCTCCCAGGCGCACGAGGCGGCCAACCGCCTGCACACGGTCGTCTCGCTCATCGAACTGGGACGGGCGGACGAGGCGGTGGAGTTCGCGACGGCCGAACTCCAACTCGCCCAGGTACTCACCGACACCGTGGTGGGAGCCGTGGCCGAACCGGTGCTCGCCGCGCTGCTGCTCGGCAAGGCTGCGCAGGCGAACGAACGCGGGGTCGAGCTCGAACTCACCCCGGACAGCAGCATCCACGACGGCGTACTCCCCGACACGGTGCCGGCGCGCGACCTGGTCACCGTCCTCGGCAACCTCGTCGACAACGCGGTGGACGCGGCAGCCGAGGGCCGCGCGGACCGCCGTGCCAGGGTCACCGTCACGGCCCGCGCCGAGGACGGCGAACTGCTGATCCGGGTCGTGGACACCGGACCGGGCGTGGACGCGGGCGAGATGGACGAGATCTTCCGGCGCGGCTGGAGCACCAAGGCACCCGCTGGAAAGGCGGGGCTCGGGCCGGGGCGCGGCCTGGGCCTGGCCCTCGTCCGCCAGGCCGTCCGCCGCAACGGCGGAACGATCTCGCTCGGCCGGTCGGCCGACGGCGGCGCCGAGTTCACCGTCCGGCTTCCGCTGCCCGCTCGGGTGCGCGCATGACCGGCCTCCCGCCGATCCGCGTCCTGGTCGTCGAGGACGACCCGGTCGCCGCGGACGCCCACGCGCTCTACGTCGAGCGGGTGCCGGGCTTCGCCGTCGCCGGGACCGTGCACTCCGGTGCCGGGGCGCAGCGCCATCTGGAGCGCGAGCCGGTGGATCTGCTGCTGCTCGACCTGTATCTTCCGGACGGTCACGGCCTGCAGCTCGTACGGTTGTTGCGCGCGGCCGAGCACACCGCCGATGTCATAGCGGTGACCTCGGCCCGCGATCTGGCGGTGGTCCGCGAGGGGGTCTCGCTCGGTGTGGTGCAGTACGTGCTGAAGCCCTTCACCTTCGCGACCCTGCGCGACCGGCTCGTCCGCTACGCCGACTTCCGCGCGTCGGCCGGCGAGGCCAGCGGTCAGGACGAGGTGGACCGCGCGCTGGCCGCGCTGCGCGCCCCCCAACCGGCCTCCCTTCCCAAAGGGTTGAGCGGCCCCACGCTGGAGGCGGTCACGCGCGTCCTGCGCTCTTCGGGAGCGCAGGGTGTCACCGCGAGCGCGGCGGGCGAGGCGGTGGGCATCTCGCGGATCACCGCCCGGCGCTATCTGGAGCACCTGGTGGACGCGGCTCGTGCCGAACGCAGCCCGCAATACGGGCAGGTGGGCCGCCCCGAACTCTGCTACCGCTGGCTCAGCCATCCCTGACGGTACGTCAGCGAGTTCTCTTGGTGCGGGGTCCCATCGGTTTCGCCTTCGAACTCCCTCCCAGAGATGGCGAATAACAACGTTGTCACGGATCTGACGAGGCGATATCCCGGGGCATTGACCCCCCGTTCAGCCGCTCGTACGGTCACCGAGCAGCCCGCCAGGTGCTTTCAGGAGGTCGTGCCGTGCGCCCCACCGCTCCGCTGATCGCCCTCTCCGCCGTCCTCACCGCCGCCGCCCTCACCGCCTGCGGTGGTGGTTCCGGCAGCGACACCGACACCGTGAAGGTCGCCTACAACCGCAGCACCGACAACAAGATCCGGTTCAAGGACCAACTACTGGCCTCGGTGAAGAAGCAGTTCGAGAAGGCCAACCCCGGCAAGAAGGTGGAACTGGTCCCCATCCAGGCGCCGGACAACGACTACGCCGCCAAGGTCCAGCAGATGATGCGCTCCCCCAAGACCGCGCCCGATCTGGTCTACGAGGACACCTTCCGTATCAACTCCGACATCAAGGCCGGCTATCTCCGCCCGCTCGACGACCACCTCGAGTCCTGGGACACCTGGGACAGATTCGTCGACACGGCGAAGACCGCGGCCAAGGCCGAGGACGGCAAGACGTACGGCATCCCGGACGGCACGGACACCCGCGGACTGTGGTTCAACAAGGACATCTTCGCCAAGGCCGGGCTCCCCGGGGACTGGCAGCCGAAGAACTGGGACGAGATCCTCGACGCCGCCCGCACCATCAAGAAGAAGGTCCCCGGTGTCGTCCCGCTGAACGTCTACACCGGCAAGGCACCCGGCGAAGTCGCCGCCATGCAGGGCTTCGAGATGCTGCTCTACGGCACGGGGGAGGACCCGCTCTACGACCCGCAGGCGAAGAAGTGGGTCGCCGGCGGGCAGGGCTTCGAGGACTCCCTGGAGTTCGTCCGGACCGTCTACGGGGAGAAGCTCGGCCCCGACCCGTCCGACGCCCTCGACCCCAACATCAACACCCGTGTGGCCACCGAATTGCTACCCGAAGGCAAACTCGCGATCAACCTCGACGGTTCCTGGATCGGCCAGCAGTGGCAGAAGTCCGGCGGAAAACCGTGGCCCGAGTGGCCCGACGTGCTGCGGCAGGCGCCGATGCCGACCCAGAAGGGCCAGGCGCCCGGAAAGGTCAGCATGTCCGGCGGGTGGACCTGGGCCATTCCCGCCAAGGCCAACAATCCCGATCTCGCCTGGAAGTTCATCGAGCAGCTCCAGACGAAGGAGAACGCGGTCGAGTGGGACGTGGTCAACGCACAGATCGCGGTCCGCGAGGACGTCGCCGCCGATCCGGAGTACAGGAAATCCATGCCGGGCATCGACTTCTTCACCTCCCTGGTGGAGTACACCCGCTACCGGCCGGCGCTCCCCGTCTATCCGCAGGTCTCCACCGCCATCGGCGAGGCCATGGAGGCCGTCACCACCGGTGACGCCTCGCCCGCCGAGGCCGCACAGGCCTACGACGACCAGGTGAGGTCCATCACCGACGGCGCCGTACTGAACAGGCCCTGATGAGCACCGCGACCGCGCCGCCCGCCGAGGCGGCCGCCGAAATGGCGGCGGGGCGCCCGCGGCCGCGCGCCCGCGGCCCGCTGCGCTGGTTGCCGCTCGCCCCCGCCACCCTCCTGCTGCTGCTCTTCCTCGGCGGGCCGATCGGCTACTGCGTCTGGATCGCCTTCACCGACATGCAGTTGACCGGCTCGTCGTCCGCGGACTTCGTCGGCCTGGAGAACTTCCGGCGGGCCTTCGCCGACGACGACTTCCGCAACGCCGTCGTCCTGACCCTCGTCTTCACCCTCATCTCCTCGATCCTCGGGCAGAACACCCTGGGCCTCGCGCTCGCCGGACTCCTCCGGCGCGCCTCGAAGCCGGTGCGCACCCTCACCGGCGCGATCGTCATCACCGCCTGGGTAGTGCCCGAGATCGTCGCGGGCTTTCTGCTCTACGCCTTCTTCCGCCGCGAGGGGACGCTCAACGCACTTCTCGGCCAGCTCCATCTCCCCTCCCAGAACTGGTTGTTCACCCTCCCCATCCTCGCGGTCTCCTTCGCCAACGTCTGGCGCGGCACCGCCTTCTCGATGCTCGTCTACTCCGCCGCACTCTCCGGGATCCCGAAGGAGATCACCGAGGCGGCCCAGGTCGACGGGGCGCGCGGGCACCGGCGGCTGTGGCACATCACCCTGCCGATGATCCGCCGCTCCATCGGCACCAACCTCATGCTCAACACCCTGCAGACGCTCTCGGTGTTCGGCCTCATCTGGGCCATGACCCGCGGCGGACCGGGCGACCGCAGCCAGACCCTGCCGGTGTTCATGTACGACCAGGCGTTCCTGAAGAGCCTGATCGGCTACGGCACGGCGGTGGCGCTGCTCCTGCTGCTGGTCGGTGCGCTGTTCTCGGTGGTCTATCTGCGCCTGCTGCGCACGGAGGTGTGACCGGTGCCCCCGCCCCGGCCCCTCAGGGTGCCCGTCTCCCGCCGCGCCCGCCGCCGTCTGGCCGCCGACGCCGCGCTCCTCGTCCTCGCGTCCGCCTTCGCCGTACCGCTGACCTGGCTGCTGCTGGCCTCCGTGGACGCCGACGCCACCCTGCGCGTACGGCCGCCCGAGACGCCCACGCTGGACAACTTCTCCGCGGTGATGACGGACGACATCACCTTCACACCGATGCTCAACAGCCTGCTGCTGTGCGGCGGTGCGACGGCCCTGACGGTGGCCTGTGCGGCGCTGGCGGCCTACCCGCTGTCCCGCTTCCGGTCGCGGCTGAACCGGCCGTATCTGCTGACCGTCCTGTTCACGACCTGTCTGCCGATCACCGCGGTGATGGTTCCGGTCTACGGTCTGTTCGTCCAGGTCGATCTGATCGACACCATGCGGGGCACGGCCTTGTTCCTGGCCACCTCGCAACTGCCGTTCGCCATCTGGCTGATGAAGAACTTCATGGATGGGGTCCCGATGGTCCTCGAGGAGGCCGCCTGGACGGACGGGGCCTCGTCACTGCAGACGCTCGTGCGGGTGGTGCTGCCGCTGATGGGCCCCGGGGTGACCGTGGTGACGATCTACAGCTTCATCATGATGTGGGGGAACTTCTTCGTCCCCTTCATGCTGCTGCTCAGCCCCGATCAACTCCCGGCATCCGTCTCCATCTTCACATTCTTCGGCAACTACGGGTCCATCGTCTACGGGCAGCTCGCGGCCTTCTCCATCCTCTACTCCACCCCGGTGGTGCTGCTGTACGTGCTGATCTCGGGGCGACTGGGCGGCGGGTTCACGCTCGGCGGCGCGGTCAAGGGCTGAAGGCCGCGTCGGCGCGCGCGCCCTCGCCGCCGCCGGTCAGGGCGTGCCCGGAGCCGGGGTCCCGCGGGCGGGGGTGGTCGATCCCGCCGGGGTGAGCTCGGCCCGGACCACCACGGCGTAGCCGCCGTTGCCGATCAGCGCCTTGCCCTCCAGGTCACCGGCCGTGGTGTGCAGGGTGAGGACCGCGCCGCTCTCGGGGTCGAAATCGACGTCGGTGAGCGAGCCGAGTTCGTCGCCGCGGTCGGTGAGGACCCGCTTCTGCGGCATGTCGCGGTTCTTGTCCGCAAGCTCCGCGAGGCCGCCCTCGGCGGTCTCGAGCACCTCCGCGCCTTCCACCATCACGGCGTCGGAGCCGATCGCGCGGGCGCGCGAGAGAGTCAGGATGTTCCGCTTGGAGTCCTTGGTCTTGTGCAGGCGGAGCGCCACGACACGGGCCGCCACCGGGTCCACGACACAGGCATCGACGACACCGACCCTTGTCGCGTCGGCGACGCTCACCACGGGCCGGTCCTCGGTCTGGCTGAAAAGCATCAGGCCTCCGTCTCCGTCGATTGCGTGCGGTCCCGGTACGCCCTGACCCGCTCCTCGAAGGTGGCGAGATCCTCGGCGACGTACTCGGTCACCGTGGCGGGCACGACCAGGGCCTGGCCGGAGACCGCGATGGTCTCCGCGCGGGGCAGGAACACCGTGCGGGCGCGGCGGCCCAGCGCCTCGGTGGGGGCGATCTCGTAGCCGACGACATCGGCGCCCGCGCCGGGGTCCACGACGACATCGACGATCCTGCCGATGTCCGTGCCTGCGTCGGTGAGGACGCGGGACTCCAGGACGTCGCCGCCCCGGGCCTCACTCTTCTCCATCACATCCGTACGGGTCTCGAGGACGTCCTCGTTCGCGATCACGAGGGCGTCGCGGCCGAGCCCGTGGACGGCCGTCCAGGGCAGGCTCTGTTTCATCGGCCCGGAGAACCATTTGCGCCCGCTGAGGGTGAAGCCCACGACGCGGCCGCCGCCGCCGTCGAACACGACGTCCTTGACCTGGGCGACGGCGTCTCCGCCGAGCGTGACCACCGGACGCTTGGTGATCTCCGTCGCGAGCATCAGGGCGGTCACTTCAGGCCACCCGTCCGGCCGCGCCCGCGCCGCTTCACGGCGATGACGCCACCACTGCGGCGGCGTGCCTGGATCCCCATGGTCGACAGCGCCAGCGCGCCCACGATCACCGCAATGATGATGATCCACACCCACCAGTCCATCGCGCACCTCTTCACGTCGGTCCACGTCGGGACGCCCCGGTCCGCGCCGAGAGCCGCGCACCGCCCGTCCGGCCGGTACTTCCAGGATCGGTCACTCTCCGCACGCTGTCCACGCGTGTCGTGTTCCCGCCCGCGTACGGACGCGTCAAGATCGACCGGGAATGGCCGGTCCAACGGCACGACCGGCGGAAAAGGCGACGGAGAACCGTGGCGCACGAGCGTCTGCGGAATTGCGAAGGAGCGGGTGGAATGACTGTGCACGGCGAAACGGAATCCACGCGCCCCGGCCGGCGCGGCGTCCTCGCGGCGGGAATCGGTACGGGTCTCGGCCTGCTTTCCACGGGCGCGGGACCCGCGCAAGCGGCCCCCGGATCCGGCTCGGCGGCACAACGGACGCCGTCGTCCTCTTTGTGCGGCGAGAATTACGAGATCTGCCGCGGAGAACAGTGTCTCGTCGTCACCGAATTGGGCGCCGGCCTGAGGTCCTACACGGTCAGGGGCCATGAACTGCTGGACACTTTCGCAGCCGATTCCTATCCGACCGGCGCCTCCTACGGCCAGGTGCTCATTCCGTGGCCGAACCGGATCGACCACGGCACCTACACCTTCGACGGCACTGAGCAGGTGCTGCCCTGGAGCGAGCCCGCACAGGCCAACGCCATCCACGGGCTGACCCGGTGGATGAACTGGGAGGTCATGGAGCGTGGCATGTCACGGCTGGTCATGGGGCTCACCCTGCACGCTCAGCCGGGCTATCCGTTCGTCCTGCGCCTGCGGCAGACCTACGAACTCACCGAGCAGGGACTGCGGGTCACCAACACCGCGCGCAACACGGGCGCCGACCGGGTCCCGTACGGCGTGGGTGCCCACCCCTATTTCACGCTCGGCACGGAGTACATCGACGACATCGTGCTCACACTCCCGGCCCGGAAATGGTTCCGTACCGACGCGCGCGGAATTCCCCTTCCTCCGCCCGTCCCGGTCAAAGGGACCGCGTTCGACTTTCTGCGGCCGCGGCGGCTGGGTGACACCGTTCTCGACACCGGTTTCGCCGAACTGGTCCGGGACGGCAACGGATTGGCCGTGGTCCGTATGACGTCTCCCGCGAGCCCAGTTTCGCTGGAGGTATGGCAGGACCGGCAGCACGAATTCCTTCAGGTCTACACGGGAGACACCCTGCCCGACCCCGACGGCCGCCGGCGCGGACTGGCCGTTGAGCTGTATTCCTGTGCCGCGAATGCGTTCAACAACGGCTACGGGCTGAGAATTCTGCCGCCCGGAGGGGAATTCCGCGCCCAGTGGGGCGTGCGTCCCGCTCTGCGGTGACGGCACGGCCCGGGGCCTCGGTACGCGAGCCGGAAGGCAGGCGAGCGCGTCACAGGTTGACATCTCGGTGCGATTGCACAAGTCGTGAGCTTCTGTGGACGAACCGTAGTAGTTACTCTCCAGTAGCCCCTAGCCTTTCGGCGTGCGTTCGTTCCCCCCACCCGACGCCCACAAACCCCCCTTTGACGCAACTACCGCACGCCGGTTGCGAGAAGGGCTGGGAATGGGCCATGCCCAGGTCGCCTACGGAATCTGGGCCTCCTACGGACTGCAGGTCAGTCCGGCAATGGTGGCTGCCTGGGAGCTCGGCGACGAATCACCGACCGAAGCCGAACTCACCGCGCTCGCCGGAGCCCTCTGGTGCTCGCCGGGCGATCTGCTGGGCTCGCCGAGCACCCTGCGGGAGCACCGGCTGGCGCGCGGCTTCGCCGCCACCGACCTGGCGATGCACATCGGCATGGACCCGGCCGCCTACGAACTGGTCGAGCAGACCGGCCACTGGACCGGCAACGACCGGCAGGCCACGGCGCTCGCCGAGGTCCTGGCCCTGCCGCTGCCCGCGTTCATCGAACTGACCGGGCGCGCCGACGCCCTCACCGACCTGCTGCGCAACGCGGTCACCACGCGCTGGCAGGCCTACGTCAAACCCCTGGCCAAGATGCTGCCGCTCCCCAAGCAGCGACTCGGTGACGTCCTGCACAGGTTGCACACCGACTACCAGACGCGGATGGTCGGCACCCTCAACTGGGGTGTGGGCACGACATCGACCCAGTCGGGGGACGCGGGGAAGGCCTTTCTCGACGAGGTGCTGGAACTGTTCTGGGCCCTGCTGTACGCGCAGGAGCGCGACGGCGGCTAGGGCCGCCACCTTGGCGGGAGCGGCACTGGGCAGCCCCGCCCGATGCGGACCCGGCGGGGGCTCGCCCGCGGCGTGCCGCGGCCCTCCGGCGCTCGGCGGACCACGGAAGCGCAGCGTCGAATGGACGGGGCCCAGGCGTCAGAAGACCGATTCCGCCTCGCGCATGCGGAACTCGGGCACCGTCTTCAGCTCGGTGACGGCTTGCGCGAGCGGCACCATGCGGATGTCCGTGCCGCTCAGCGACGTCATCATGCCGAACTCGCCGCGGTGCGCGGCCTCGACGGCATGCCAGCCGAAGCGGTTTGCCAGCACGCGGTCGTACGCCGTCGGCGTCCCGCCGCGCTGGACATGGCCGAGAATGACCGGCCGGGCCTCCGTGCCGAGCCGGCGCTCCAGCTCGGCCGCCAGGCGGTTGCCGATTCCGGCGAAGCGCTCATGGCCGTATTGGTCGATCGCGCCGCGCTCGTACGGCATCGAGCCCTCGGCCGGGTGCGCGCCCTCGGCGACGCAGATCACGGCGAACTTCTTGCCGCGTGCGAAGCGCTCCTCAACCATCCTGCAGAGGTTGTCGACGCTGAACTTCCGTTCCGGCAGGCAGATTCCGTGCGCGCCGCCTGCCATGCCGGACTCCAGCGCGATCCACCCCGCGTGCCTTCCCATGACCTCGACGACCATGACGCGCTGGTGGGATTCGGCGGTCGTCTTGAGCCGGTCGATGGCCTCCGTGGCGACGGTGACGGCGGTGTCGAAGCCGAACGTGCGGTCCGTGGAGGAGATGTCGTTGTCGATCGTCTTGGGGACGCCGACGACCGGCATTCCGGCGTCGGAGAGCATCCGGGCCGCCGTGAGGGTGCCCTCGCCGCCGATCGGGATCAGCGCATCGAGACCGAGTTCACGACACAGCTCCTCGGCGTTGTCGATGGCCTCGCTCAGGCGGGCGCGCTCCAGCCGCGCGGAGCCCAGGATGGTGCCGCCGCGGGCGAGGATGCCGCTGACGGCCTCCAGATCGAGCTTGCGGTACCGGCGGTCGAGCAGCCCCTTGAATCCGTCCTCGAATCCGATGACCTCGTCGCCGTGGTCGGCCAGTGCGCGGTGCACGACCGAACGGATCACGGCGTTCAGGCCGGGGCAGTCGCCGCCTGCGGTGAGAACTCCGATGCGCATCGGCTTGACTCTCCTGCTCGGTGCTCGGTGGCCGGGTGGTCGCTCACGTCGACCTGTTCGATTGTTCCACGTCGCACGGACCGCTGTTCCACCTCGCGGAAACCGCTGTTCCACCTCGCGGGACCGCCCGCGCCGACCCGCATCCACCCCGTCCCCGATGCGCGTATGCCCTGCGTACGCCCCCTCCACCCGGGCCCGGCTCCTACTCATCCGTACAGGTATTGTCAAGAGGGTAAGGCCACTCCATCGGCTGCATCCGAGCCGATCCGGCGTTCGAAGATCGGAGAGCACACGTGACGCGGAGCGTGTACGTGACCGGGATCGACCGCGGCGACGGCCGCCAGGTCGTCGAGCTGGGGATCATGGAGCTCCTGACCCGTCATGTGGACCGGGTGGGGGTCTTCCGGCCGCTCGTACACGACGGTCCCGACCGGCACTTCGAGCTGCTGCGGGCCCGCTACCGCCTCAGCCAGCCCGCCGAGAGCGTGTACGGGACGGACTACCACACTGCGGCCCGGCTGCAGGCGGAGCAGGGCACCGACGAACTGGTCTCCCAACTCGTCGCCCGTTTCCACGAGGTGGCACGGGAGTACGAGTTCGTGCTCGTCCTCGGCACGGACTTCGCCGGCACCAACCTCCCCGCCGAGCTGAATCTGAACGCGCGCCTGGCGAACGAGTTCGGCGCCTCGGTGATCCCGGTCGTCGGCGGCCAGGGCCAAGACGCCGTCTCCGTGCGCGCCGAGGTCCACAACGCGTACGCCGCGCTCGACTCCCTCGGCTGCGACATCACCGCGATGATCGTCAACCGGGTCGCGCGCGCCGACCACGAGGAGGTCGCCGTCCATCTGACGGACCGGCTGCCGGTCCCCTGCTACACCCTCCCCGAGCACGACTCGCTCGCCGCGCCCACGGTGCAGCAGATCGTGCACGCGCTCGACGCCGAGGTGCTGCTCGGCGACGCCGCCGGACTCGCCCGCGACGTCCGGGACTTCGTCTTCGGCGGCGCGATGCTGCCGACGTTCCTGCGCGCGCTGACCGAGGGCTGCATGGTGATCACCCCGGGCGACCGGGCGGACCTGATCGTGGGGGCACTCGCCGCCCACAGTGCCGGCGCCCCTCCGATCGGCGGCGTACTGCTCACCCTCGACGAACGGCCGGGACCGGACATCATGGCGCTGGCCTCCCGGCTCGCCCCGGGTACCCCCGTCCTCTCAGTACCGGGACAGAGCTTCCCGACGGCCGGAGAACTGTCGCGCATCGAGGGCAAGCTCAACGCCGCCTCCCCGCGCAAGGCCGAGACCGCACTCGGCCTCTTCGAACGGTACGTGGACACGGCCGCATTGACCCACCGCATATCCCTCGCCCGCTCCAGCCGGGTCACGCCGATGATGTTCGAGCACGAGCTGATCGAGCGCTCCCGCGCCCGGCGCCGCCGCGTCGTGCTGCCCGAGGGCACCGAGGAGCGGGTGCTGCGCGCCGCGGACGTGCTCCTGCGCCGCGATGTCTGCGACCTCACGCTGCTCGGCGACGAGGACCTGATCCGCAAGCGCGCGGCCGAGCTGGGCATCGACGTCACCGGCGCCCATCTCATCGACCCGCACACCTCCGCGCTGCGGGAACGATTCGCCGAGCAGTACGCCGCCATCCGGGCCCACAAGGGCGTCGGGTACGAGCTGGCGTACGACATCGTCGCCGACGTCTCGTACTTCGGCACGCTGATGGTCGAGGAGGGCCTAGCCGACGGCATGGTCTCCGGCGCGGTCCACTCCACCGCCGCGACCATCCGCCCCGCCTTCGAGGTGATCAAGACGGCGCCCGGCGCCCAGATCGTCTCCTCCGTCTTCTTCATGTGCCTGGCCGACCGCGTGCTCGTCTACGGCGACTGCGCGGTCAACCCCGACCCGGATGCCGAGCAGCTCGCCGACATCGCGATCCAATCGGCTGCGACCGCCGCCCAGTTCGGCGTCGAGCCGCGGATCGCGATGCTGTCGTACTCCACCGGCACATCCGGTTCGGGCGCGGACGTCGACAAGGTGCGCAAGGCCACCGAGATCGTCCGCGAGCGCCGACCGGACCTGGCAGTGGACGGACCGATCCAGTACGACGCGGCGGTGGACGTCGCCGTGGCCGCGACGAAGCTGCCGGACTCGGAGGTCGCGGGCAAGGCCACGGTGCTGGTCTTCCCGGACCTCAACACCGGCAACAACACGTACAAGGCGGTGCAGCGCTCGGCCGGTGCCGTGGCGGTCGGCCCGGTCCTCCAGGGTCTGCGCAAGCCGGTCAACGACCTCTCCCGCGGCGCTCTCGTCCAGGACATCGTCAACACCGTCGCCATCACCGCCATCCAGGCCCAGGGCGACCCGCCCGGCCCGCCCACGCCCCCGTCACAGAAAGCGGAGACCGCGTGAACGCCACTCGCGTCCTCGTTCTCAACTCCGGCTCCTCGTCGGTGAAATACCAGCTCCTCGACATGGCGCACGGCAGCGGAGACCGGTTGGCCTCCGGCATCGTGGAGCGCATCGGCGAGGGCGAAGTGGCCGACCACACGGCCGCGCTGAAGCGGGCCGCCGCCGAACTGGCCGGGCAGGGACTCGGTCTGGACTCCCCCGCCCTCGCCGCGGTCGGCCACCGGGTGGTGCACGGCGGCACCCGGTTCACCGAGCCCGCCCTGATCGACGACGGCGTCGTGGCGGCCATCGAGGAGCTGGTCCCGCTCGCGCCGCTGCACAACTCGGCGAACATCACCGGTATCAGGGTCGCGCGCGAGCTGCGCCCCGACCTCCCGCAGGTGGCCGTCTTCGACACCGCCTTCCACTCCACGATCCCGGAGGCCGCGGCACGGTACGCGATCGACGCCGCGACCGCCGACGCGCACGGCGTGCGCCGCTACGGCTTCCACGGCACCTCGCACGCGTACGTCTCGCGGGCCGCGGCCAAGCTGCTGGGCCGGGACGTCTCGGGCACCAATGCGATCGTGCTGCACCTGGGCAACGGCGCCAGTGCCTCGGCCGTACGCGGCGGGGTGTGCGTGGACACCTCGATGGGCCTGACCCCGCTGGAGGGCCTGGTCATGGGCACCCGTTCCGGCGACATCGACCCGGCGGTGATCTTCCACCTCTCCCGGGTGGCGGGGATGTCCACGGACGAGATCGACACGCTGCTGAACAAGCGCAGCGGGCTGCTCGGTCTGTGCGGCGCCAATGACATGCGTGAGATCGGACGGAGGATGGCCGAGGGCGACGAGCGGGCGCAGCTCGCCTTCGACATCTACATCCACCGGCTGCGGAAGTATGTGGGCGCGTACTTCGCGGTACTCGGCAGGGTGGACGTCATCGCGTTCACCGCGGGAGTGGGCGAGAATTCCGCCGCCGTACGCGAGGCCGCCATGCGCGGGCTGGAAGGTCTGGGCATCGAGCTGGACACGGTGCGCAATTCCCAGCGGGCCTCCGGGGGCACTCCCGGCCAAGGCACGGGAAGGCTGATCTCGGCCGACGACAGCCGGGTGGCGGTCGCCGTGGTGCCCACCGACGAGGAACTGGAGATCGCCACGGAGACATACGCCCTGGTCAGCGCCTAGCTCCCGGCCGTATCCCGGGCACAATATTCCGCTCCTAAACAAAACCGATAGGATCGCCCTCATGCGCCGTTCCAAAATCGTCTGCACCCTGGGCCCTGCCGTCGACTCCTACGACCAGCTGAAGTCGCTGATCGAGGCCGGCATGAACGTGGCCCGTTTCAACATGAGCCACGGGTCCCACCCGGAGCACGAGGAGCGTTATCACCGTGTCCGCAAGGTGTCGGAGGAGATCGGCCGCCCGGTCGGCGTCCTCTTCGACCTGCAGGGCCCGAAGATCCGCCTGGAGACCTTCGCCGAGGGGCCGGTCGAGCTGGTGCGCGGTGACGAGTTCACCATCACCACCGAGGACGTGGCGGGCGACCGGTCGATCTGCGGCACGACGTACAAGGGCCTGCCGGGGGACGTCTCCAAGGGCGAGACGATCCTCATCAACGACGGTGCCGTGGCGCTCCAGGTCGTGGAGGTCGAGGGCCCGCAGGTGCGCACGATCGTCATCGAGGGCGGCGTCGTCTCCGACCACAAGGGAATCAACCTGCCCGGCGTCGCCGTCAACGTGCCCGCGCTGTCGGAGAAGGACATCGAGGACCTGCGCTTCGCCCTCGGGCTGGGCTGCGACATGGTGGCGCTGTCCTTCGTACGGGACGCGGCCGACATCCGCGACGTCCACCGGATCATGGACGAGGTGGGCCACCGGGTCCCCGTCATCGCCAAGGTCGAGAAGCCGCAGGCCGTGGCGAACATGGAGGAGATCGTGCTGGCCTTCGACGGCGTCATGGTCGCGCGCGGCGACCTCGCCGTGGAGTACCCGCTGGAGAAGGTCCCGATGGTGCAGAAGCGGCTCATCGAGATGTGCCGCAGGAACGCCAAGCCCGTGATCGTGGCGACCCAGATGATGGAGTCGATGATCAACTCGTCGCGGCCGACCCGCGCCGAGGCCTCCGATGTGGCGAACGCGATCCTGGACGGCACGGACGCGGTGATGCTCTCCGCCGAGTCCTCGGTCGGCAAGTACCCGATCGAGACGGTCAAGACGATGTCGCGCATCGTGGAAGCCGCGGAGAAGGAGCTGCTCTCCCGCGGGCTTCAGCCACTGGTGCCGGGCAAGAAGCCGCGTACACAGGGTGGTTCGGTCGCCCGCGCCGCAGCTGAGATCGCCGACTTCCTGGGCGCGAAGTCACTGGTGGCCTTCACCAAGTCCGGCGACACCGCCCGCCGGCTGTGCCGCTACCGCGCCCAGCAGCCGATCCTGGCCTTCACCACAGACGTCTCGACCCGCAACCAGCTCACGCTGAGCTGGGGCGTGGAGTCCTACATCGCGCCGTACGTGGAGAACACGGACGCGATGGTCGACCTGGTCGACGCGGAGCTGCTGAAGCTCGGCCGCTACGCCGAGGGCGACACCATGATCATCACCGCGGGCTCGCCCCCCGGTGTCCCCGGCACGACCAACATGGTGCGGGTGCACCACCTCGGCGGCTGAGGCGGCGTACGACAAGGCGGTGGGCGGTTCCCCTGGGGAGCCGCCCACCGCCTTGTCGTACGCGGGTGTCCGGGCCTACTGGGTGCTGAACTGCTGTATGCCCGGGACCGTGAGCGTGCCGCCGAACTGACCGGCCTGCTTCACCTTGGCATCGGTGAAAATGGCGAACGGCACGTTCAGCGGAGGCGGGCTGTCGGGGCTGAAGGTGACGGGGATCAGCCCGAACAGCTTGCCCTTCAGCTCCTCGGTGTACATGGTCACCGTGCCGTCGCGCAGCTTCGAGGTGCTGCCCTCGGCGGCCTTCACATGGGCGGTGCTCCCCTGCGGGCCGACCACCATCTGGTGCAGGTCCTTGATGTCGGTCTCGTCGGCGGTGAACTTCAGGACCTTCTTCACCTTGCCGCTGTAGGTCCTGACCTCGACGATGCCCTTGAAGTCCAGGCCGCGCAGCGTGAGCTTGGAGGTCTCCAGGCGCCACGCCTCGTCCGGGAGCAGCGGGATGCCCTGCTCCAGGTCGGCTGCGGCCAGCGCCTCGGGGTCCTTCTCCGGGCACGGGAACGGCTTCTTGCCGTCCTTGTCCTGGCCCCCGGTCGCACCTTCCGCGGTGTCCTCGGCGTCGTCGGTTGCCTTCTCGGCCGACTTCTTGGCCTTGTCGCCGACCTCCTCGACCTTGGCACCGGCCTTGTCCGCCGCGTCCTTGATGGCGTCCCTGGTCCTGTCGACGGACTCCGAGGGCTTGTCCGCGGTCTGGGAGGCCTCGGGTTCCTCGGTCTCGGAACTCGGCGTCGCCGAGGGCGTGGAGCTGCTCTCGGCCGGAGCCGGCTCCTCCTCCTCGTCGTCGTCGCCGTCGAAGAGGTCCTTGAGCTTGTCACCGATGCCCAGCGGGTCCAGCGGGTTGTCGGACTCGGTCGGGCTCGGCTCGGGCGAGGGGCTCTCCTCGGCCGGGGCGGACTCGGACGGCTTCGGCGACTCGGACTTGCCCGCCTCGTCCGCCTTGTCCCCGGAAGGACTCGGCTTCGCGGAGGGCTCGTCGCTCGGCTCGGCCGACTTCGACGCGTCCGCCGACTCGGACGGGGACGGCGACTTCTCGTCCTTCGCCTGCTCCTTGTCCTTGTCCTGGTCCTTTTCCGTCGGCTCGTCGGAGCGGGAGACACAGGGCCCGGGAGCGAAGGGGTTTCCGGGAACCTCGTCCGCCTGGGCGAGCTTCGGGGTCAGGCTCATGCCCACGAACACCGCGGTGGGCATGGCGGCCAGGGCTATCGCCTTGCCGGCCGGAATCTGCAGCTTGGTGAACAGCGACTTCCGAGGTGCCGCGTGGCGCGGCCCCGTTCTGACGGGGCGAACCACGGGGGAGTCGCCGCTTCCGGCCGTGACCGGCCGGGCCTCGTCAGACTGCACGGTGCCTCCCGCCATTCACTTCGACAACCCTTCCGGCTTCGTAGTCGTCCCCGGCCTCCGTGGGCGCCGCGTCGGGCTCGTCGCCCGTCCGTCCGGCGGGCCTGCCGCCGGTGTCGCCCGGCGCCCACGCGATGGACAGAGCACCACCGGTCAGCGCCAGAAGGAAGCCGATCAGAAATCCGCCGAGGTTGGACACGGGGATGGAGACCAGGGCCAGCAGAATGGTCGCGACACCCGCGAACACCCGGACGATGCGGTGGAACCACATGGTCAGGCCGAGAGTCACCAGCAGTACGCCGATGATCAGCGAGCCCGCGCCCGCCGTCGTCGCCATACGGATGGTGAGCTGACCGACCTTGAGGTTGGCATACGGCAGGTATGCGATCGGCACGCCGCCGAGAATCGTCAGCAGGCCCGCCCAGAACGGCCGGCTGCCGCGCCATCCGCGGAAGCGAAGCCGCCAGTATCGAATTCGGTCACGCAGCCCTGGTGACTCGGCGCTCATGGAAAACAGCTCCTGGGGACGGCGTTGTTACAACAGAGTTCAGGGGTGGTTGGGCGGGCGGGAAACCTGCGCTCCCCACCCGCCCGGCGAGTGCCTAGTAGCACTCCTTGACGCCCTTGTGGAGCCTCATGCTGAGCCCGCTCAGCTTGAAGGTTCCGGCGCTGGTGGCCCATGCCGTCTGCTTGACATCGGTCAGGGTGGCGCTGTCGGCCTCCTGAGCGAAGCCGGCGGGGCTCGCGTGGTCACCCTTGTTGATGCCGGGGCCCTTGGTGCTGGAACCGGCGGCGACACCGATGTTGATGTTCTTGAACGTGGCGTCCGCGTCGAGCTGCGCCACATCGATGTAGAGATTCTCGGCCTCGACCGGCGTCTTGCCGCCCGCGTTGAGCTGCAGGGTCACCGTGCCGATGAGCGGGATGTCCGGCGTGACGACGGACTGGCACATCCCGTTGATCTGCGCGCTCTTGAACGCGGAGACCGCGACGGGGACATTCTTCCCGCCGACCTGGGTGTCGTAGGCCCCGTACTGGACGAAACCCTTACCCTCGAGCCGCTCAGCCGTCACCTTGAACTGCTGGCCGGACACGCTGAACGACGCCGCGAGCGCACCCTGCGACAGGGCGACGCCGATCGCGGCCGTCGCCGCAACGCTCGGCACCATGACAACGGCGAACCGCTTCCATCTGGTCCCGCCACGTGCCAGGGACTCCATGACTTTCCTCCTTCTCGGACGTACATCTCCGGCGGGGCCGGTGGGCCGGCCCGACCTGGGATGGGAGAAGTGCTACGTCCTCGGGAAGGAGAGCGCCGCCGCACTCGGAGGCGCGAACCGCACCCGACACACCGGCGATCACCCCCGAGCGACAACCACTGGCCACGCTCTCGCGCAACCTCTCTGGACAGGCCCTGCCGAGGGTTCGGCAGAGACCCCCCTGTCCAAGGCCGGCGCCACTGCCGCCGGCCTGCTCGGTAGGGACCCAGGAGGCCCGCGGCACCGGATGGAGTCCGGGACTGCGGGTTTGGACCGAGCGTGGCCGATCGTGGTGCATCAACCGGGTCCGGCACAAGGCCCGCGTTACTGGGGAGTAACGGACGGATAACCGATCCGTGGCCGACGCATCTCGGCCGGGTACGCAGGGTCGCCGGTTCACTGCCCGATTACGGAGGAGTAATAGGCACATACGCGGACAAGACTCCGCGCTTCGCTTACTGCCAGTAACAGCGGCCGCGATTACCAAGTTTTGGTAAAGCGCGGCCGCCGTGATCACTTCAAGCCCCGGTTGACGCTACGTCAGGCGTCCTCGGGGCGGGTCACGGTGGCGGCACAGCTGCCGTCACCCTGTACAACGCGGGCCGAAGGCCCGTCCGTCGCTCGCGGCACGAGATTCTTCCCCCGCCCCGCCGCGGTCCACTCCTGACCGGGTGAGAAGCGTCAGAAGAGTACGCGCGCCAGCGCGTTGCGCGCGGCGGCCACCCGGGGGTCGTCACCGCCGATCACCTGAAAGAGCTCCAACAACCGGACTCGGGCGGCATTTCGGTCATCCCCCGCCGTGCGCTTGACGGTGTCGACGAGCCGACCGAAGGCGTCCTCGACATGCCCGCCGACGAGATCCAGGTCCGCGGCCGCGAGTTGCGCGGCCACATCGGTGGGATGGTCGGCCGCCGCCTTGCGCACCACCTGCGGGTCAGCCCCCTCCACGCGCCGCAGCAACTCGGCCTGGGCCAGACCGAGCTTGGCCTCCGCGTTGCCCGGGTCGTCGGCGAGCACATTGCTGTACGCCTGGATCGCGCCGCCCAGGTCACCGGCGTCCAGCGCCTGGTGCGCGGCGCCGAGCGCGCTGTCGTACGGACCGGCGGGCGTACTCGGCATCTCCTCGGCTACCCCTTCGGCACCGCCCTCGCCGGGCTCGACCGGGGCGCCCACGATTCCGAAACGCTGCTCCGCGGCCTGGATCAACTGGTCCAGAACCTGGCGGATCTGCCCCTCCGGGGCAGCCCCCTGGAAGAGCGGCAGCGCCTGGCCCGCGATCACGGCGAAGACCGCGGGAATGCCCTGCACGCCGAACTGCTGGAAGAGCATCTGGTTGCTGTCGACGTCGATCTTGGCGAGCACGAACCGGCCCGCGTACTCGGCCGCGAGGCGCTCGAGCACCGGGCTGAGCTGCTTGCAGGGCTCGCACCACTCGGCCCAGAAGTCGATGACGACAGGAACCTCGGCGGAGCGCTGCAGGACATCCCGCTCGAAGCCCGCCTCGTCGACGTCGAGGACGAGACGGCCGGGCGTCGTAGGCTGCCCGCCGCCGCGGGCCGCCTCGGCCCGGGCCTGCTCTGCCTTCTGCTTGGCTTCCCCGGCGGCCTTCACCGCGGCGAGGTCGACGACTCCGCTCATGGACATGTTCCGTGGCTGCATGAGTACATCCTCCCCCTTCCGCGCAGAGATCGGAAAAGCGCCTGTTTCCGCCATGGACACGGTGGTGCTGATCGGCGCCGGGTCCCCACCCACGCACCTGTGGCTGTCGCGTGCTCACCAGGTTTCGCTACGAGTCGTAGCGTATCTGATGCCACCCCCGCGTCAGCAACCCCGCCCCCCGCATACCGCGCGGTAGGGTCGCCCGCATGTGCAGCATCTCCGGCCGTACGAGCCGCACCGGCCGTACGGGACGCCCGCGAAGCGCCGAGGCCGACCAGGCCATCCTCGACGCCACCCGCGCCGCGCTCGTCGAACTCGGCTGGGGAAAGCTGACGATGGGAGACGTCGCCGCGCGGGCCGGAGTGGCGAAGACCACCCTCTACCGACGCTGGGCGAACAAGAACGAACTCGTGGTGGACGCGGTCGCGATCCTCTTCGACGAGCTCGAACTCCCCGACCGGGGCGACCTGCAGGCGGACATCGAGGATGTGGTGCTGCAGTTCGGGGCACTGCTGGAGCGGCCGGAGACCAAGACCGCGCTGATGGCGGTGGTCGCGGAGTCGACGCGTGACGAGGTGCTGAGGACCCGTATCCGATCGGCCATCGTGGACCGCCAGAAGCGGCTGGTGCTGCTCGGCCGCGAGCGTGCCCAGGCCCGGGGCGAACTGCCGCCCGACGCGCCGGGCACGGAGGGCGCGGCGGCCGCGGCACGCGCCGTGGACCTGATCTTCGACGTTGCGGCGGGTGCCGTGGTGCACCGATCGCTGGTGAGCGGCGAGCGGGTGGACGAGAACTGGGCCCGGGACTTCACGGCCGTCCTGCTCTGCGGACTCGGGGCGGTGGGCCGGCCGGACTGACCGGCGGACCGGGGCCTTTCGGACGTCCGGCGCCGAGGCGTCGGACCGTCCGGCGCCGGGGCCCGCACTGCCGGTGAGAGCCCGCAACAAGCACCCCACGAAGTTCTCGGACCCGGCGAAGCCAAGGAAATTCCCTGAAAACAAGCGCACAGGGACGAATGGTCCGCTTCATGTCAAGCCAGTATCAGTGCCTTTTCCGGCGGATCCGCTATCACCCCCCTTCCGCCGGCATGGAGACGCCCGTATCCCCTGAGCCAGACTCGTTGACGTGCCAAGATCACCACGTCGAGCGCCCGGACCCGTGCGCGGAGCCCCTCCCGAGGGCCGCGGCGCGCTGACATGTGACTGCCCATGGCCGTGTAAGAGGGACGGCCGTCCGACGGGTCTCCCCCACGAACCGCCGTCCGTGAGTCGTGCCATGCACGTCACGTGGGAGCTGTCCTGCACACCACAGGCATCCGCGCACGCTCGCGCTCTCGTGGGTGAGCGGCTGGAGTTCTACGGATTGGGCGAACTGGCCGAGAACGCGCTCGTCGTCACCTCGGAGATGGTGACGAACGCAGTCCGCCACGGGACGAGCCATTCCGGCGTCGACCTCGCGCTCCAGTTGACCGGCGACGCTCCTGAACACTGCTGCGTGCATGTCGTCGTACGCGATCACGGCCCGGGGGCCGATCTGCTCAGGCTCCATCACGAGTCAGCGCCGAGCGACGTCCTCGCCGCTTCCGGACGTGGCCTGGTTCTGATCGAGGAGTTGGCGCAGGCGTGGGGTGACACCAACGGGCCCGACGGTCACACCGTTTGGGCCTGCCTGCGCTGCGAACGCAGCGGCCAATCCGGTCGGGCACCACGAGCCACGGGCGCCTGATCGCCGTGGTCGCGCCCCGGCCTCCGCGCCGCCGCGCCGCCCCGTCGCACCGGCGGTACGCGGGGCGCATCGTCTACTGATCGTCGTCGGGCATGGATCGGCTGTGCTCGAGGAGACTCACGATCCAGTCCGTCAGCCACGCCCGCTCTTCTTGGTCGAGATGGCCGAAGAAGTAACGGTCATGACGGTCTACGGTGGCGCTGAGTTCGGGAACCAGGGCCTGCCCCGCCTCGGTGAGGGTGAGCAACAGGCTGCGTCGCGACGAGGGGTGGAGTTCCCGCGCCATGAGCCCCTTGGCCACGAGACGGTCGACCAGCCGTGAGACCGCGCCGGGGTCGATTTGCATGATCTCGGCGACTTCCCTGGCCGTGGTGGCATCGCGTCGATGGACCGTGATGAGCACGTCCCACTGCGAGACAGTCACCCCGTGCTTGGCAAGCTCCTGCTCGAGGCGGGCGGCGACCGTGTCGGACAGCCGGCGGAGCCAGAAGCCGAGATACCCCTCGAGACCCCTCAGTGACGGTTCCATCACAGTCACCTTATGGGAGCGCCCGGGCACCCGGCACCCACGCGGGCCTGTGCACGCCGACCACGCTCGGCTGGACCCGGAAAAATGCCTACAAATGCCTTGACAACAGTTGTCTAGGCACTAGAGTGTCATGTACGACATTCAAAGAGATCGTCAGCGGACGATCACCGCCCAGGGCGTGCGGACGGCGAGCGCCTGATCCGCGATCCGCACCACTGCGACCAGGCACAAAGACCCACCGTGCGCCCCTGGGCAGACCACTGGTCGGCGAGCAGCACGGGAGCCCCTTTGGAAGGCCTGTCCTGCGGCACGAAGATCTCTTGACCCTTCCGTGGGCCGGGGATCCTCACTCAGCCAGAGATTCACAGTCGAGGAAGACGGCCGACTCACGGCGAACACCGCGACGCCCGATGCGGGCGATCGAGCTTCCTTGTCCGCCCCTCGGCCATATGTCCTCACTCCGGAACTGCCTCCCTCACGGACGCAGCGCCGCACGTGAGCCCCGACGGAAAGAGCACCGCCGAAAAGCCGAAGCACCGTACGGCGGAACTCTGACCACCCGTCGTCCGGGCCGCATCCAGTACCAACGGCAGAATTGCGCCTGCGTGCGCACTGCACGACGGAAGCAAGGGTTTGTCCGTCATGTATCCCTCTTACGCACTCGCCGATCTGCCTCTCAGCAGGTGGACAGCGGACAGCGAATCCCGGATCATCCGGTCCGTTGGAGCAATATTCGAAGACCCGTCGGCGCAGGAGTCCCTGGAACGCGGTTGCACCACAGCCGAGTTCTTCGACGTCGGTACGGGTACGGCAGCGGAAAGAGCGCTGCGCGAGGCGGTTCACGGAAACACGGCCTCCCTCCTCCACAGGAACGGCCGGCCGCTCCTGGCACACCTCGGTCCCCTCGAGGATCCGGAAGGCAGAGTTTCCGGATCGTACGGGTACGCAATCGACATCACTTCTCTCGTCCGAAGCGAGGAGGAATTCCTTCTGTCGGCCGAGAAGTCCCGCCGGTTGTCCTTCCTCTGCACCGGCGGGGGGCAACTCCTTTGGGCAAGTCCCGAGATGATGGCGTGCATCGGCTTCTCCGGTGCCCCCGTGGACGGCACAGGAGAAGCCGGCCGGATACTCTTCCGGCAGCTGGGGACGAACGAGGTGATGGAGAAGCTGGGCTCCGTGCACAGGACGGTGACACTGGAGGCCCTCGGCAGCACGACTCACGTGGACGGTTTCCTCTTCCCCGTGCGGCGGGGCGACGGAACCATCGTGGTGGGCGGGATCCTGAGAAGAGTTTTCCGGGACAATCCGCTCACGGAGTCGAAGCCTCCCGAAGAAGGGTATCTGGCACGCTGCCTCGAACTCCTCTCCATTCGCGCCTACGTCCAGGACTCCCGTCAGCGCATCACCTGGGTCAGCCCCGCAGTTTCCCGGGACCTCGGCATCACGATGAACGACATCGTGGGCCGGACGCCGGCCGAACTGGGCAACGTGGCAGCGGAAATCTTCGGTGCCCGCGAGGGTCCGGTCACGGCGGAGCAGTCCGCTCGGCCGTTCCAGGCGTCCTTCCGACGCGACGACGGTTCCATGGGAAGCTGCCGGGGATATCGCTTCCCGGTCCATGGCTCGTCCGACAGGAGCGTGGGCGGCGTCTTCATCGACACGAGCGAAGTAGCGCTTCTCCGTCACCGGCTCGCCGAACGTGAAGCATGCTGGACCGTGTTGTACGAAAGGTCTCCGCTGGCCCACGCCACCACCGACATGGACTTCACGATCACGGATGCGAACGGCGCCTTCGCGGAGTTCACCGAGGGAATCCGGTCCGAAATCCGAGGAAAGAACATACAGGGGTTCCTGCCCGACGCGGAACTGGAGCGAAATTCCAAGGTGTTGAGCGATCTCGCCGCCGGACGGCGTTCACAGTGCCGCATCCACACGCTCTTCACGGGCACGGCCGGAACAAGGACGCCGGCTTCCGTGCTCGTCGCCGCGATCCGGGACAGCAGTGGTCGGCCTCGATCGATGCTCTGGATCATCGAGAGCAAGAAGGCCGCAATACCGCGGCAGGAAGGCCAGGTGAGTCACACACTGGAAACGGCCGATCACCGGCTGCTCTGTGCCGTCGCCGCCGGCTCCAGTGACAGTCAGGCGGCACGCCTCCTCGGTATCGGGGAATCGACCGTACGGCTGCGGCTGGCCAGTATGCGCCGCCGCCTGGGAGCGAGGAACCGCGCGCATCTCGTGGCGCGCGCCTACGAGCAGGGCATCCTGACCGGGACCTGTGTGCATGCCCTGAGCGGATGACGAACTCCGCGACGCGGCCCCGAGGCCCGCTCTTGCGGCCTTGGGCACCCCTGGAACCGTTTTGGCAGCCTTGGGTGCCATGAGCACACCGTCGAGATCCGCCGGCGCACGTCGCCCCTCGCATCCCGCACCGCCGGGCAGCGCCGCGAAGATCCTCGTCGTCGACGACGACCCGGACGTACGCGCCGCTGTCGAGGACGGCGTCCTCATCGAAGGCTTCACCGTCCGCGGAGCGGCGGACAGGCTCGACGCGCTGAGTGCCGTGGCCGCGTGGCAGCCGGACGCCGTAGTGCTCAATGTGCTCATGCCCGCCCTCGACGGGCTCGCGGTCTGCCGCCGGCTGCGCGGGCTCGGCGACCGTACTCCCGTCCTCGTCCTGACCAGCTCGACGCCGTGAGCGAGCGCGTCGACGGCCTCGACGCCGGAGCCGACGACTACCTCGTCAAGCCCTTCGCGCTGGACGAACTGACCGCGCGCGTACGGGCCCTACTGCGACGCGCGGCCCCGGACGCCCGCGGGGCCCCTCGGACCTCCTTCGCCGACCTCGTGGTGGACCCCGCAACGCGCACCGGCGTACGCGGCGGACGGCGGCTGGAGTTCAGCCGGACCGAGTTCGCGCTGCTGGAACAACCTCCTGGACAACGCGGCGAAGTTCAGTCCGCCCGGGGGCCCGGTCGAGACGGCGCTGACGGTGGTGCGCGGTGTACCGCACCTGGTCGTACGGGACCACGGGCCCGGTATCGCGGCAGCCGATCTCCCGTACGTCTTCGACCGCTTCTACCGCGCGGACGCGGCCCGGGCGCTGCCGGGCTCGGGGCTCGGTCTCGCGATGGTCCGGCGTATCGCACTGGCCCACGGTGCGGAGCCGCAGGCGGGGGGGGCGCCGGGCGGCGGCGCGGTCTTCACCGTCCGCTTCCCGCGCCTGGGCTGACCGGGACGGCGGCACCGTGCACGCAGACTTCCCCGCAGCGCGCCCGGTCCCGGCGGCCGGGAAGGCCGCCGGGACCGGGTGGGCCGATCGGGCGGGTCGGGCACACGGGCCGGATGGACGGCATCCGGCCGGGCGGCGACCGTCCGGTGAGCGGGCCGTCAGAAGCCGGCGGGCTCCGTGTAGGTGCCCCACTCGTCGCGCAGCACGCCGCAGATCTCGCCGAGGGTGGCCTCCGCCCGTACGGCGTCCAGCATCGGTTCGATCATGTTGCCGCCACCGCGGGCCGCCGCGACCATGGCGTCCAGGGCGGTGCGGACGCGCTCGTCTTCCCGGGCGGCCTTGCGGTCGGCGAGGACGCGCACCTGCTCGCGCTCGACCTCATGGCTGACGCGCAGGATCTCCAGGTCGCCGGTGACGGAACCGGTGTGGCAGTTGACGCCCACGACCCGCTTGTCGCCCTTCTCCAGTGCCTGCTGGTACTGGAAGGCCGACTCGGCGATCTCACCGGTGAACCAGCCGTCCTCGATACCGCGCAGGATGCCCGAGGTGACCGGCCCGATCGGGTGCTTGCCGTCGGGGTGGGCCCGCAGGCCCCGCTCCTTGATGCGGTCGAAGATCTTCTCGGCGTCTTCCTCGATACGGTCGGTCAGCGCCTCCACGTACCAGGAACCGCCCAGCGGGTCCGCCACGTTCGCGACGCCGGTCTCCTCCATGAGCACCTGCTGGGTGCGCAGCGCGATCTCCGCCGCCTGCTCGCTCGGGAGGGCGAGGGTCTCGTCGAGGGCGTTGGTGTGCAGGGAGTTGGTGCCGCCGAGGACGGCGGCCAGCGCCTCGACCGCGGTCCGTACGACGTTGTTGTACGGCTGCTGGGCGGTCAGCGAGACGCCCGCGGTCTGGGTGTGGAAGCGCAGCCACTGCGCCTTCTCGGAGGTGGCGCCGTAGACCTCGCGCATCCACCGGGCCCAGATGCGGCGCGCGGCGCGGAACTTGGCGATCTCCTCGAAGAAGTCGACGTGTGCGTCGAAGAAGAAGGAGAGGCCGGGGGCGAAGGTGTTGACGTCCAGGCCCCGGGAGAGTCCCAGCTCGACGTAGCCGAAGCCGTCGGCGAGCGTGTACGCCAGCTCCTGCGCGGCCGTCGCGCCCGCCTCGCGGATGTGGTAGCCGGAGACCGAGAGCGGCTTGTACGCGGGGATGGAGCGCGTGCAGTGCTCCATCAGGTCACCGATCAGGCGCAGATGGGGCTCGGGCTGGAACAGCCACTCCTTCTGCGCGATGTACTCCTTGAAGATGTCGGTCTGCAGGGTGCCGTTGAGGACGCCCGGATCGATGCCCTGGCGCTCGGCGGCCACCAGGTACATGCAGAAGACCGGCACGGCCGGACCGCTGATGGTCATCGACGTGGTCACGTCGCCGAGCGGGATGTCCTTGAACAGGACCTCCATGTCGGCGGCCGAGTCGATCGCGACCCCGCAGTGGCCGACCTCGCCGAGGGAGCGCGGATCGTCGGAGTCGCGGCCCATGAGCGTCGGCATGTCAAAGGCCACGCTGAGCCCGCCGCCGCCGTTGGCCAGGATCATCTTGTAGCGCTCGTTCGTCTGCTCGGCGTTGCCGAAGCCCGCGAACTGGCGGATGGTCCAGGTGCGGCCTCGGTATCCGGTGGCGTGCAGGCCGCGGGTGTACGGGTACTCGCCGGGCCAGCCGATCCGCTCGAAGCCGGGAACGGTGCTCCCGGGCGGCGGTCCGTAGACGGGCTCCACGGAGTCTCCGGAGAGCGTGGTGAAGTCCGCGTCCCGCTTGCGGGAGGCGTCGTACCGGGCCTGCCAGCGGCGGCGGCCCTCTTCGATCGCGTCGGCGTCCATACTGCAAATTTACTAGGACGTCCTAGTAATTGTCGACGGGAGTCCGCCGGCGCGGCGGCTGCGAAGCGGTCGCCCTACACCTTGACCGGTCGGCCCGGCACGTCGCTGACCAGCGGCTTCACCCGGGCGACGACCCTCGGCTCCACGAAGAAGGCGGCGAACGGAATCGTCCCGGAGAGCAGCACCCAGAGCAGCGTGCCGAAGTCCCACTTCGCCTTGGACCCCAGGTCGAAGGTCACGACCAGGTAGACGATGTAGAGCAGGCCGTGGATCTGCGAGACGACGAAGGTGACATCCTCGCCCGTCTTGAAGCCGTACTTGAAGACCATGCAGGTGCACAGCACCAGCAGCATGACGGCGGTGACGTAGGCCATCACCCGGTAACGGGTCAGCACGCTCTTCTTCATGGCACACGAGCGTAACCGCAGGTGCCGGGAGACCCTCGGGCGGGCCCCGGGCCGGCGCCGACCGCTCACCGGCGACCCGGCGTCACTGGTCCCCGAAGTCCTGCGCCGCGATCCGCAGCGGCCGCAGCAGGGCGAAGATCTCCTCGCACTCCTCGGCGTCGTAGACCCCGAGGCCGAAGTCCATCGACATCAGGTCGCGCGTCGCGTCGTCCACGACCTTCCGGCCCTTCTCGGTGATGGAGGCCAGTGTCCCGCGCCCGTCGTTCGGATTGGGCCGCTTGTCGACCAAGCCCGACTTGACCAGGCGGTCCACGGTGTTCGTCACCGAAGTGGGATGGACCATGAGCCGCTCGCCGATCTTCGACATGGGCAGTTCACCCGCCTTGCTGAAGGTGAGCAGGACCAGCGCCTCGTACCGGGCGAACGTCAGACCGTACGGCTTGACGACGGCGTCGACCTTGGCGAGCAGGATCTGGTGGGCGCGCATGATCGAGGTGATCGCGCCCATCGACGGCACGGAACCCCATCGCTGCTTCCAGAGTTCATCGGCACGGGCGATGGGGTCGAAAGGCAGGCTGAGCGGCTTCGGCACGCCTCGACCTTAGCGGCCGCCCACAGGGCGGTCAGCCCCTTCTCACGCTGCGGATCCACGAGAGCAGCAAAGGAGACATGCCGGGCATGTCCGCTGGGTAGATGCGCGGCGACGCAACGTTCTCGGGCCAGGCCGGAGGGCCGGCCCGGAGGGAGGTGCCGTCGGTGCCGATCCACATCCGCTTCGCGGAGGGGGGCCCACTGCGCTGCCGGTTCGCCGTCTCCCCCCTCTGGGAGGTGCGGGAGGCCGTCCGCATGCTCGGGCGCCCGCTGCGCCACGGCCACGGGCTGCCGTGGCTGCGGCGCATGGCGACGGCCGCTGCCGGGCTGGATCTGCGGGCGCTGCGGCTGCTGATGCCGGATCGCGGCCCCGTTCCCGCCTTCCTCTGCCCGCAGCCCGGCGGACCGTTCTCGGTCATCGACGACGAGCTGGCGCAGGTACGGGGCACGGATCCGCACCGGGCGTACGCGGATCTGGCCCGCTCGCTCGCCGCGACCCCGGGTGCCGCCGACGCCCCGCCGGGCCGGGCCCTGCTGGAGGATCCCGGGCGTGCAGTGCGCGATCTTGCGGATCTGCTGGAGCTGGCCTGGCGTGCGCTGGTCTCCCCGGACTGGCCGTGGCTGCAGGGACTGCTGGAGGCGGACATCGCCTTCCACTCCCTGCACTTGGCGGACGGCGGCGCCGAGCGCCTGATCGGCGAGCTGCATCCGCGGCTCGCCCTGGTCCGGGGGACACTCACGGTCCGTGACGGTACGGACGAGGGGAACGGCGAGGACGGCGGGGACGGCGAGGAATCGCGGATCACGGCCGGGGAGGAGTTGCTGGTGGTACCCAGCGTCTTCGTCGGGCCGGACGGGGTGCGCGGATTCGCGCCGGCGCGGGAGCCCGGCAGCGCCCGCCCGAAGGCGGCCACGGTGGTGTATCCGGCGCGCGGGACCGGCGGCCTGTGGACCGAGCCGGGTGGCGGGCCGCCCCAGGCGCTGGCCGCCCTGCTCGGCCGTGGCCGGGCGACCGTACTGGCCGCGCTCGCCGAGCCCGCGACGACCACCGCGCTCGCCCAGCGGCTCGGGCTGGCCCCGTCCTCGGTGTCGGCCCATCTCTCCACGCTGCGCGGGGCGGGCCTGCTGACCTCGTACCGCTTCGGGCACCAAGTCCTCTACGAGCGCACGCCGCTGGGCATCGCGCTGGCGGAGGCCGCCTGAGCGCCGCCCCCGGGACGGGAGGCCGGCGACCCGCGTCAGTCGGCGGGGCCCTCCGCCAGGTGGCGTTCCACCGTCTCCACCTTGGAGTTCAGGCCGTCGGTCACGCCGGGCCTGATGTCGGCCTTGAGGACGAGCGAGACCCGCCCGCCGGCGCTCGCCTCCACGGCCGCGACGGCCCGCTTGACGACGTCCATGACCTCGTCCCACTCGCCCTCCACCGAGGTGAACATAGCGTCCGTACGGTTCGGCAGCCCGGACTCGCGGACCACGCGAACGGCATCGGCGACGTGGGCGCCCACGTCCTCGCCGACGCCCAGCGCGGTGACCGAGAACGCGACGATCATGCGTTGACGATGCCTTCCTTGCGGGCACGGGCGGCGATCACGCTCGCCTCGGCCTCATGGCGCAGCTTGCGATCGGCGAAGAAACCGCCTGTGGGCAGAACGGAGAGGACGAAGTAGAGGGCCGCGGTGCGAAATCCCCACGTGGCGCGGTTCCAGGCGTCGAGCCAGAAGATCACGTACAGGATGAAGAGCACGCCGTGGACCGCGCCCATGACCGGCACCGCGTTGAACTCGGTGGTCCGCTTGAGCACCGAGCAGACGAGCAGAAGCAGAAAGGACACGGCCTCCGGGGCGGAGACCAGGCGCAGTCGGCGGAGGGCGGAAGCCGTCTTGATGTCCACGGGCAGATCCTCTTCGGGTTTGTGAACGGACGCACAAGCGAATCCATTGTGACAGCCCCTCCGCGGCTCCCCTCCGCCCGGGTACCGTCGGCGCGTGGCTCAGTTTCGGATGCACGGCAGCAAAGTGCTCGCCGTCGACATGGCCGGCGAGGCGGTCAAGGCCAAGAACGGCTCGATGATCGCGTACGACGGCGAGATGGCGTTCAAGAAGTTGTCCGGCGGGGGCGACGGTCTCCGCGGCATGGTCACCCGCCGGCTCACCGGCGAGCAGCTCACGGTGATGGAGGTGAAGGGCCGCGGCACCTGCTTCTTCGCCGACCGCGCAAGCGAGATCAACCTGGTGAGCCTGAGCGGCGAGACGCTGTACGTCGAGGCAAGCAATCTGCTGTGCACCGACGGCGGGCTCCGCACCGGCACGACCTTCACCGGGCTGCGCGGCGCCTCGCAGGGCAACGGCCTGTTCACCACGACCGTCGAGGGCACCGGCCAGGCGGCGATCCTCTCGGACGGCCCGGCCGTCGTCCTCCGGGTGACCGCGCAGTACCCGCTCCAGGTGGACCCGGGGGCCTACCTCGCGCACACCGGCAATCTGCGCCAGCACTTCCAGTCGGGCGTGAACTTCCGCACGTTCATCGGGGAGGGCTCGGGCGAGGCCTTCCAGATCCGCTTCGAGGGGGAGGGACTCGTCTACGTGCAGCCCAGCGAGCGCAACACGGTGGGGGGCGAGGTCTGATGCCGTTCCGGGAGATCAACTCCAAGATGGTCGAGGCACGGATCGTGCCCGGTCAGCGGATGTTCAGCCAGCGCGGCGCCATGCTCGCGTACAAGGGCGAGGTGACCTTCACGCCCAACATGCAGGGCGGGCAGGGCGGTCTGACCTCGATGATCGGCCGCCGGGTCGCGGGCGAGGCGGCACCGCTGATGACGGTGGAAGGCAGCGGCACCGTGATGTTCGGCCACGGCGGTCACCACATCCAGGTGATCAACCTCTCCGGCGACACCCTGTACGTGGAGTCCGACCGGCTCCTGGCCTTCGACGGAACCCTGGAGCAGGGCACGATGTTCATGGGCTCGCAGGGGGGCGTGATGGGCATGGTGCGCGGACAGGTCACGGGCCAGGGGCTGTTCACGACCACCCTCAAGGGACACGGCTCGGTCGCCGTGATGGCCCACGGCGGGGTGATCGAGCTGCCGGTCATACCGCAGCGGCCGGTCCACGTCGACCCGCAGGCGTACGTCGCGCACCACGGCGACGTGCGCAACAAGCTGTCCACCGCGCTCGGCTGGCGCGACATGGTCGGGCGCGGTTCCGGCGAGGCCTTCCAGCTCGAACTGTCCGGGAACGGCGCCGTGTTCGTCCAGGCCTCGGAGGAGAAGCTGTGACCGGTCCTGCTGTGTACGACCCGCACACGCTGCCGGTCGACGACAACGTCAACCCGTACACCTTCTGCGTCGACCTGGCCGGCCAGTGGTTCCTGCAGAAGGGGAAGATGATCGCCTACTACGGGCGGATCGACTTCAACGGCATCGGCCACGGCGCCTTCGACGGCCTGGTCGCGGCCAACTTCCATTCCCCGCTGCACGCGCAGGACTGGGTCGTGGCCCAGGGCCAGGGCAAGATGCTGCTCGCCGACCGGGCCTTCGACGTCAACTCCTACGACCTCGACGACGGCAACCTCACCATCCGCTCAGGCAATCTGCTGGCCTTCCAGCCGGGTCTGTCGCTGAAGCAGTCGATCATCCCGGGGTTCCTCACCCTCATCGGCACGGGGAAGTTCGTGGCCGCCTCCAACGGGCCCGTCGAGTTCGTCGAGCCGCCGGTCCGCGTCGACCCGCAGGCCCTTGTGGGCTGGGCCGACTGCCCATCCCCCTGCCACCACTACGACCACCACTACATGCGGGGCGTGCTGGGCAGTCTGCGGGCGCTGACGGGGGTCGGCGGGGCCTCGGGCGAGGAGCACCAATTCGAGTTCGTGGGCGCCGGGCAGGTCCTGCTGCAGTCCACCGAGGTACTCATGGCCGAGCAGGACACCGGGGTCGTACCGCATCAGGCCGGGGTGCCGGGCGGCGGTCACGGCGGTCAGTCCGGGGCTCCGCAGCTCCCTCAACTCCCGGGATCCCTGGGGGGCCTCCAGCGCCGCTTCGGGCTGTGAGCGGTAGTCTGCGGAGTGTAACGTCGAACGCGTGCACCCACGCGTACGTCTCGGGGGGACGGACGGCGTTGCCTGACCAGCCAATAGTCCGTAATTCAACTTTTCTAGGTAGAATCAGTCTATGAAGACCGAGACGGATGTCCGCTGGCTCACCGACCAGGAGCAGCGGGCCTGGCGTACCCACCTTGATGTCAACAAGCTACTCATGCACCAGCTCGAGAAGGATCTTCAGCCGTTCGGCCTGACCAACAACGACTACGAGATCCTGGTGAACCTGTCCGAGTCCGAGGAACAGCGGATGCGGATGAGCGATCTCGCCGCCGCGACGCTCCAGTCGAAGAGCCGCCTCTCCCATCAGATCACACGGATGGAGAATGCGGGTCTGGTTCGCCGGGAGCACTGCGAATCCGACCGCCGGGGCCTGTACGCGGTCCTCACCGACCTGGGCTCCGAGACCATGCGGAAGGTCGCACCGCACCATGTCGAGTCGGTGCGCCGGCACTTCATCGATCTGCTGCCTGCCGAGGAACTCGAAGCGCTGCGCGAGTCCTTGACCCCGGTGGCCCACCATCTGCGCTCTCAGCGGAGCCGCAGCTAGGCCGCCGTTCCCGTACGACCCCGTACGACCCCGTACGACCCCGTACGACCCCGCACGACGCAGCCGGGCCCATGGCGGTACCAGGGGTCCGACCGGCCCGGCCGGCTCCGCCCCTACGAGCCCGGCCGGCTCCGCCCTACGAGCCCCGCCGGCCGACGGCCGGCGCCGTCTCCGCCTCCCCCGCGGCTTCCGCCGTTCCCGCCGCTTCTGCCGATTCTGCCGTCCCCGCAGTCTCCGCCGTCCCCGCCGCTTCTGACGTCCCCGCCGCTTCTGCCGTTCCCGCTGAACGCGACGCCGGACGGAACGCTCGCGACGCCGGACGGGACGCCGGGAGACGCAGCACGAACGCCGCTCCGCCCGCCGGCGCGTCGCCCACCGTCAGCGTTCCCCCGTGCCGCTCCACCACGTCACGGGCGATGGCGAGGCCGAGACCGGCACCGCCGTCGTCCCGGCTGCGGGCGTCGTCCAGGCGCACGAACCGCTCGAAGATCCGCTCCCGTTCGGCCGGGGGCACACCCGCCCCGTCGTCGGTCACCTCCAGCACCGCCCAGCCGTCCTCGGACCTCAGCGTGACACGCACCTCCCCGGCCGCGTGCCGCTGCGCGTTGTCCACGAGATTGCCCAGCACACGCGCCAACTGGCCGCGCGACCCCGCCACCTCCAGCGGCGGCCCGCTCAGCCCGGTGGCCACGGGGACGCGGTCGTGGTGCCGCTGACCCAGCTCCTTCCGCACCATGGCGGCCAGTTCGACCCGGCTGCCCTGCTTGGGCCCCTCGCCCGCGTCGAGCCGGGCCAGCAGCAGCAGGTCGGCGGCGAGCTGCTGAAGCCGTACGGTGTCCGCAACCGCGCCGCCCACATCCAGCAACTCCGGGTGCGCGACCCCCACTTCGAGCTGGGTGCGCAGGCTCGCGATGGGGCTGCGCAGCTCGTGCGAGGCATCGGCGACGAAGCGCCGCTGCCGTTCCACCGCGGCTTCCAGCGCCGCCAGCGTCTCGTTGGTCGTACGGGCCAGGCGTGCGATCTCGTCGCGCGCGTCCGGCTCCGGCACCCGCCGGGACAGATCGGTGGACGACGTGATCGCCGCCATCTCGCCGCGGATGCCCTCGACGGGCCGCAGCGCCCGCCGGGTGACCAGCCAGGTCACGCCCGCGACGACCAGCAGCAGGAGGGGGAGGCCGAGGAGCATGGCGTTGCGCACCACACCGACGGCCTCCTCCTCGGGGGCCAGCGGGGAACCGGCGCGGACGGTGAACGTCGTTCCGCTGGGCGTGGTCGCCTCCACGGAGGCGAAGCGGTAGTCGCCGCTCTCCCCCTCCACCGTCGCGGTGGAGCTGCTGATGTGCGCTTCGTCCGAGCTCTTTCCGGGCTCGGGGTCGCTGTACTCGCTGTCCTCGCTGTCCTCGCCGTCCTCGCCGTCCTCGCCGTCCTGAAGATCCCCGGCGGCCTCACCGGGGTCGGCGCGTTCGTCGGCGTCCTCGTCCTCGCGGCCTTCCCGGTCCTCGGCCCGGTCCTCCGGCCGGCCCCCCTTGCCCCGGTTCTCCCCTCCTCCGGCGGCGCCGGAGCCTGCCGCCGTGCCGTTCACCGCGTTCAGCCCCTCGCTCACGGCCACGGGCCTGCCGCGCTCGTCCAGGACCTGGACCGGGTTCTCGTCCGCGTCCGGCAGGTCGAGCCTGTCGTACGCGACACCCGAGGCGATCCTTCCCGCGACCTCCCGGGCCTCGACCTCCGCCCGCAGGCTGACCTGCCCGTCCAGATTGCCCTGCAGCACCATCAGCACGGCGATGCCCGCGCCGACCAGCGCAAGCGCCACGACCGCGGTCGCGCCGAGCGCGGCGCGGGAGCGCACGGAACCGAAGAACCTACGCACGGTCGGCCACCAGCCGGTACCCGGCGCCGCGCACCGTGCCGATGGTCTGCGCCCCCAGCTTGCGCCGCAGCGCGCTGATGTAGACCTCGACGATGTTGGGGTCCCCGTCGTAGGCGAAGTCCCAGACGTGCTCGAGGATTTCGGACTTGGAGACCACCTCGCCCGCGCGCAGCGCCAGTTGCTCCAGCACCGAGAACTCCTTCGCGGTCAGCGCGACTTCGGTGTCCTGGCGGGTCACGCGCCGGGCCGCCGTGTCCACGCTCAGGTCCCCGACACTCAGCACCGGGGCGGCCGTACGGGCGCGACGGCGCAGCAGGGCGCGTACGCGGGCGAGCAGCACGACGTAGCTGAAGGGCTTGGTCAGGTAGTCGTCGGCGCCGGTGTCCAGCCCCTCGGCCTCGTCGTACTCGCCGTCCTTCGCCGTGAGCATCAGGACCGGGACATCGCTGCCGGCGGCCCGAAGCGCCGCACACACCCGGTATCCGTTCATCCCCGGCAGCATGATGTCGAGGACGATCAGGTCGTACGCGCCCTCGCATGCGCGATGCAGGCCTTCCGTCCCGTCGTGCACCACGTCGACGGCGAAGCCCTCCGCCGTGAGTCCGCGGGCCAGCGACAGGGCGAGCCGCTTCTCGTCCTCGACTATCAGCAAGCGCATGACGCCCAGGCTCCCAGAACGTTCCTGAAGAAACCTTCAGACGCCTTCAGCCTGGCTTCAGCCTCGCTTCGGCACGGTGGTCCCCATCGCAATCAACCGCGATTCACCGCAAAGGGGAGGAACCTCATGAAGCGCAACATCGTGATCGCCACCGTCACCGCGGCGGCCCTGGTCGCCGGTGGCACGGCCAGCGCCGTGGCGCTCACGGGCGACGGCGCCGCGACGGCCGCGCAGCAGCCGTCCGGCGCGAGCCTGCGGGTCGCCGACGACGACCGGGACGACGCCCGCGACGACAGTGACGACCGCGACGACAGCGACCTGGACGACCGGCGGGCCGACGCGGACGACGCCCGGGAGAACCGCGACGACAGCGGCAGCGACGACCGCGGACCCGACGACGCCCGCGAGACCGCGGCCGCGAAGGGCGCGCAGACGGACGCCACCGAGGCCATCGCCGCCGCGCTGCGGGCCGTCCCCGGCACGGTCACCTCGCTCGACCTGGAGGACGACGGCCCGGTCTACGCCTGGGCCCTCGAAGTCCAGGGCCGGGACGGCAAGGAGCGCGACGTGCTTGTCGACCTGAAGACGGGCAAGGTCGGCCAGGGACCGGCGGAAGCGGACGACCGCGACGACCGGGATGGTGACGACGACCGCGCCGACGACCGGGACGACCGGGACGACCGCGAGGATCACCGGCACGGAGACGACGACCGGCGGGACGAAGGCACAGGCGACCGGGACGACGACCGCGGCCAGGACGACTGACCGCCCACGGCGCACATTCCCCGCGCACGAACGGGCCCGGGGCCGCAATGGAGCAGCCCGGGCCCGTTCGTCGGGTCGCGCCGGGCGGCGGTGTACGAGAGAGGGGTCAGCCGCCGTTCGTCACGCCCTCGACCAACTCGTCCGCCGCGGCGTACGGATCGAGCTCGCCCGCCACGATCCGCTCCGCCAGCGCACCCAGACGACGGTCCCCGTGCAGGTCACCGATCCGCTCCCGCAGCGCGGTCATGGCGATCGCCTCGACCTCGCCGGCCGCCCGCCGGACCCTGCGTTCGGCGAGTATCCCCCGCTCCTCCATCCAGGCGCGGTGCTTCTCCAGTGCCTCGACGACCTCGTCCGTGCCCTCGCCCCGCGAGGCCACGGTCTTGACGATCGGCGGGCGCCAGTCGCCGGGGGACCGCGCCTCCCCGAGGCCGAGCATGTGGTTGAGCTCCCGGGCGGTCGCGTCCGCTCCGTCCCGGTCGGCCTTGTTCACCACGTACACATCGCCGATCTCCAGGATCCCGGCCTTCGCCGCCTGGATCCCGTCCCCCATCCCGGGGGCGAGCAGCACCATGCTGGTGTCGGCCTGCGAGGCGATCTCCACCTCCGACTGCCCGACGCCGACCGTCTCGACGAGGACCACGTCGCACCCCGCGGCGTCCAGCACGCGGATCGCCTGGGGCGCGGCCCAGGCGAGACCACCGAGGTGTCCGCGGGTGGCCATCGAGCGGATGTAGACCCCGGGGTCCGAGGCGTGGTCGCTCATCCGCACCCGGTCGCCGAGCAGTGCACCGCCGGAGAACGGCGAGGACGGGTCTACGGCGAGGACCCCGACCCGTTTGCCGATCTTCCGGTACGCGGTGACCAGCGCCGAGGTGGACGTCGACTTGCCGACACCGGGCGAACCGGTGAGCCCGACGACGTAGGCACCGCCGGACAACGGAGCAAGGGCCGCCATCACCTCGCGGAGCTGCGGCGACGCCCCCTCCACCAGTGAGATCAGCCGGGCCACGGCCCGCGGCCGCCCCTGCCTCGCCTGCTCCACCAGGGTGGGGACATCAGCCATGAATGCTCCGCTCCTCGCGCTGCTCGTCACCGGTCGCCCACTGCTCGCGTCCGGCTCACTTGCCGCCGTTCCGCGGGACCCGGACGATCAGGGCGTCGCCCTGGCCGCCGCCACCGCACAGCGCGGCCGCGCCGGTGCCGCCGCCCCGCCGCTTCAGCTCCAGCGCCAGATGCAGCACGATCCGGGCGCCGGACATGCCGATCGGGTGGCCGAGGGCAATGGCACCACCGTTGACGTTCACCTTCTCGGGGGAAACCCCCAGGTCCTTCATTGACTGGACGGCGACGGCGGCGAACGCCTCGTTGATCTCGATCAAGTCGAGGTCCTCCACGCCCAGGCCCTCCTTGCCCAGCGCGTGCCGGATTGCGTTCGACGGCTGGGACTGCAGGGAGTTGTCCGGGCCCGCCACATTGCCGTGCGCACCCATCTCCGCGATCCACTCCAGGCCCAGCTCCTCGGCCTTGGCCTTGCTCATCACCACGACGGCGGCGGCGCCGTCGGAGATCTGCGAGGACGAGCCGGCGGTGATCGTCCCGTCCTTGGCGAAGGCGGGGCGCAGCTTGGCCAGCGACTCGACGGTGGTCTCGGCGCGGATGCCCTCGTCCTTGGAGAAGATCACGGGGTCGCCCTTGCGCTGCGGGATCTCGACCGGGGTGATCTCGGCCTCGAAGAGTCCGTTCTTCTGGGCGGCCGCGGCGCGCTGGTGGGAGTGCGCGGCGATTTCGTCCTGCGCTTCCCGGCCGATACCGAGGCGGGTGTTGTGCTTCTCGGTGGACGCGCCCATCGCGACGTTCTCGAAGGAGTCGGTCAGGCCGTCGTGTGCCATGGAGTCGAGCATCTCCACCGCGCCGTACTTGAAGCCCTCGCGGGACTTCGCCAGCAGGTGCGGGGCGCTGGTCATGGACTCCTGGCCGCCGGCGACGATCACGTCGAACTCACCCGCGCGGATGAGCTGGTCGGCCAGCGCGATGGCATCGAGACCGGAGAGGCACACCTTGTTGACCGTCAGCGCCGGCACGTTCATCGGGATGCCGGCCTTCACGGCCGCCTGGCGGGCCGGGATCTGCCCGGCACCCGCCTGGAGCACCTGGCCCATGATCACGTACTCCACCTGGTCGCCGCCGATGCCGGCCCGGTCGAGCGCGGCCTTGATGGCGACACCGCCGAGGTCGGCCCCGGAGAAGGTCTTCAGGGATCCGAGCAGGCGCCCCATGGGCGTACGGGCTCCTGCAACGATCACGGAGGTGGTGCCGGTCGAACCAGTCATGGGGCGGCCCCTTCGGGGAGAAGGATGTGAACGAGGGTTTACTTTCAATGTACTGAGCGGTACAGGCCCGGGTCATCGCCCGAAGGGTGTGATGGCGCGCACGTTGCGTAACGGACTGTGAGAAGGGTGGACTGGATTCATGCTGACGCGTATCGATCACATCGGGATCGCCTGTTTCGACCTCGACAAGACCGTCGAGTTCTACCGTGCCACGTACGGGTTCGAGGTGTTCCACACCGAGGTCAACGAGGAGCAGGGCGTCCGGGAGGCCATGCTCAAGATCAATGAGACCTCGGACGGCGGAGCCTCCTACCTCCAGCTCCTCGAGCCCACCCGCGAGGACTCCGCGGTCGGCAAGTGGCTGGCCAAGAACGGCGAGGGCGTGCACCACATCGCCTTCGGCACCGCCGACGTCGACGGTGACGCCGCGGCCGTCCGCGACAAGGGCGTGCGCGTGCTCTACGACGAGCCGCGTATCGGATCCATGGGTTCGCGCATCACTTTTCTGCATCCCAAGGACTGCCACGGCGTGCTCACCGAACTGGTCACAGCGGCCCCTTCAGCAGGTGACGAGCACTGACCTCATCGAGCCCCGGCCGGTAGAGTGGCCGCTCGGCCGGGGTAGGGGTTGGGGGCTGTGACCCATGCCTCGCCGATGATCTGACACCATTCTCCGATAGGCACGTATCCAGACACGTATCGGAGAAGGGCAACAGTGCAGATCGGAGAACGGGCCGGCGCCTGGACGGGCAGGGATGGTGCCGGTGACGCGACCAGGGGACGGATGGGACCGCGCAGTGCGGGGCTACGACCGCTACGAGGCTGACGACCACCTCTCGAAGTTCGAAGCCGAGATGGAGCGGCTCCGGACCGAGCGCGAGAAGGCGGTCCAGCACGCCGACGACCTCGGCTACCAGGTCGAGGTGTTGCGCGCCAAGCTGCACGAGGCGCGCCGCAATCTCGCGTCCCGCCCCGCCTACGACGCCTCCGGACTCGGCTACCAGGCCGAGCAGCTCCTGCGGAACGCCCAGATCCAGGCCGACCAGCTCCGCGCCGACGCCGAGCGCGAGCTGCGCGAGGCCCGGGCCCAGACCCAGCGCGTCCTCCAGGAGCAGGCCGAGCGGCAGGCCCGGCTCGAGGCCGATCTCCACGCCGAGGCCGTCACCCGCCGCCAGCGCCTGGACGAGGAGCTGGCCGAGCGCCGTGCCACCGTCGAGTCGCACGTCAACGACAACGTCGCATGGGCCGAGCAGCTCCGCGCCCGCACCGAGGCACAGGCCCGACGGCTCATGGAGGAGACCCGGGCCGAGACCGAGCAGTCCCTCGCCGCCGCCCGCGCCGAGGCCCAGCGACTGGCCGAGCAGGCGCGCGAGCGCCTCCACTCCGAGAGCGAGGCCGCCCGCGCAGAAGCGGAAGCGATCCTGCGCCGTGCCCGTACGGACGCCGAGCGGCTGCTGAACGCCGCCTCCACGCAGGCGCAGGAGGCCACGGACCACGCCGAGCAGCTCCGCACGTCCACCGTCACCGAGTCCGACTCCGCCCGCCGCCAGGCCACCGAGTTGACCCGCACCGCCGAGCAGCGCATGAGGGAGGCCGAGGAAGCGCTGCGCGAGGCGCGCGCCGAGGCCGAGCGGCTGCACGAGGAGGCAGAGGCGGCCGCGGCGAAGCGGCTGAGCAACGCCGAGTCGGAGAACGAGCAGCGGACCCGCACCGCCAAGGGCGAGATCGCCCGGATGGTGGCCGAGGCCGTCAAGGAGGCCGAGGCCACCAAGGCGGAGGCCGAGCAGATCCGCGCCGACGCCCGCGCCGAGGCCGAGCGGATGGTCTCCGAGGCCCAGGAGTCCGCCCACTCCCGGGCCGCCGAGGACTCCGCGGCCGCGCTCGCCAAGGCCGCCCGCAGCGCCGAGGAGGTCCTCGACAAGGCGTCGGAGGACGCCAAATCGACCACCAAGGCCGCCCGTGAGGAGGCCGATCGGATCCGCCGCGAGGCGGAGGCCGAGGCCGACCGGCTGCGCAACGAGGCGCAGGACTCCGCCGAGCAGCTCAAGGGCGCCGCCAAGGACGACACCAAGGAGTACCGCGCCAGGACCGTCGAGCTGCAGGACGAGGCGCGGCGGCTGCGCGGCGAGGCCGAGGAGCTGCGCGCCGAGGCGGTCGCGGAGGGCGAGCGGCTCCGCAGCGAGGCCCGGCGGGAGGCGGTCCAGCAGATCGAGGAGGCGGCCAGCAGGGCCGAGGACCTGCTGGCCAAGTCCAAGGCGGACGCCGAGGAGATGCGGAACGCCGCGTCGACCGAGAGCGAGCGCGTCCGCACCGAGGCGATCGAGCGCGCCTCCACCCTGCGCCGCCAGGCCGACGAGGCGCTGGAGCGGGCCCGCAAGGAGGCCGAGGAGCTGCGGGCCGAGACCACCGAGCAGACACGGCAGCTCTCGCAGGCGGCGGCCGACGAGGCCCAGCAGCTTCGTGAGGAGGCCGAACAGGCCGCCCGCGACCGGCGCGCCGAGGCCGAGGACGAGCTGTCCCGGCTGCACTCCGAGGCCGAGACCCGGGTCACCGCCGCCGAGGAGGCACTGCGTGAGGCCCGTACGGAGGCCGAGCGGCTGCGCCGGGAGGCGGCCGAGGAGACGGAGCGGCTGCGGAGCGAGTCCGCCGAGCGGCTGCGCTCGCTGCAGCAGCAGGCCGAGGCGGAGGCCGAGCGGCTGCGCAACGAGGCCGCGAGCGACGCGTCCAACACCCGGGTGGAAGCCGAGTCCGCCGCCGTACGGCTGCGCAGCGAGGCGGCGGCGGAGGCCGAGGAGCTGCGGGCACAGGCCCAGGAGACCGCCGATCGCGTACGGGCGGAGGCCGCGGCCGCCGCCGAGCGCACCGGCACCGAGGCCGCCGAGGCGCTGGCCGCCGCCCAGGAGGAGGCGTCCCGTCGACGCAGGGAGGCCGAGACCCTCCTCGGCGACGCGCGCGAGGAGGCCCACCAGGAGCGTTCCCGGGCCCGCGAGCAGAGCGACGAGCTGCTGGCCACGGCCCGCCAGCGGGTCGAGGAGGCACAGACCGAGGCCCAGCGTCTGGTCGAGGAGGCGGAGCGCCGGTCCGCCGAACTGGTCACCGCCGCCGAGCAGACGGCGCAGCAGGTGCGGGACTCGGTGGCCGGGCTGCACGAGCAGGCCGAGGAGGAGATCGTCGGTCTGCGGTCGGCCGCCGAGCACGCGGCGGCGCGCACCCGGACCGAGGCGCAGGAAGAGGCCGACCGGGTCCGCGCCGACGCGTACGCGGAGCGGGAGCGGGCCTCGGGGGACGCCACCCGGCTCCGGCGCGAGGCCCAGGAGGAGACCGAGGCCGCCAAGTCGCTGGCCGATCGCACCGTTTCGGAGGCCATCGACGAGGCCGACCGCTTGGTGGCCGCCGCCCGCGAGGACGCGGCCCGCAAGCGCGGCGAGGCCGCGGAGCAGGCGGACCGGCTCATGTCCGAGGCCACCACCGAGTCGCAGCGCATGCGCACCGAGGCCGCCGACGCGCTCGCCACGGCCGAGCGGGAGGCCGCACGCGTCCGCGAGGAGGCCCGTGCCGATGCCAACCAGCGCCGCTCCGCCGCCGCCGACCAGTCCGACCGTCTCGTGGCCGAGGCCCGGGCCGAGGCCGAGCGGCTGCACGACGAGGCGACGGCCAAGGCCGACGAGGCGCGCGAGGCGGCGGCCAAGCGGCTGAGCGCGGCGGCCGAGCAGGCCGACCAACTCGTCGCCAAGGCCCAGGAGGAGGCGGTACGCGCCGCGACCGCCGCCGAGGAGCAGGCCGACGCGATGGTGGGTGCGGCCCGCAAGGAGGCCGACCGCATCGTCAACGAGGCGACCAACGACGGAAACGGGCTGGTGGAGCAGGCCCGTACGGACGCCGACACCCTGCTCGGCGAGGCGCGCCGGGACGCCACTGCGATCCGCGAGCGTGCCGAGGAGCTGCGCACCCGGGTCGACGCCGAGGTCGAGGAACTCCACGAGCGCGCCCGCCGCGAGACCTCCGAGGCGATGAAGTCCGCGGGCGAGCGGGTGGACAAGCTCGTGAAGGCGGCGGGCGAACAGCTCGCGGAGGCCGAGGAGAAGTCCAAGTCGCTGGTCTCCGAGGCCAACAGCGAGGCCAGCAAGGTGCGGATCGCCGCGGTGCGCAAGGCCGAGGTCCTGCTCAAGGAGGCCGAGCAGAAGAAGGCCGAGGCCCAGCGGGAGGCGGAGCGCATCCGGGCCGAGGCGGCCGAGGAGGCCCAGCGGACGGTGGACGAGGGCAAGCGCGAGCTGGAGGTCCTCGTACGCCGCCGTAAGGACATCAACGCCGAAATCTCCCGTGTCCAGGACGTCCTGGAGGCGTTGGAGTCCTTCGAGACGCCAGGTGCCGGGAAGGCGGGTGCCAACGGCAGCTCGAGCGCGAGCGGTGTCAAGGCGGCGGCGGGGGCAGGTGCAACCCGAACGAGTGGCAAGCAATCAGAGGGCTAAGCCACCCAAAAGAGGGTTCATTCTCCAGATCAAACCCGCATTGACTCGATGACACGCCGCTCGCGCCCCTAGGATTCCCTCTATCACCTCACCGGTCTCATTCGACAGGAACCCCATGAGCGACACTTCCTCCCCCTTCGGCTTCGAGCTCGTGCGGCGTGGCTACGACCGCGGGCAGGTGGACGACCGCATCACCAAGCTCGTCGCCGACCGTGACAGTGCACTGGCTCGTATCACCTCTCTGGAGAAGCGCATCGAGGAGCTCCACCTCGAGACGCAGAACGCGCAGGCCCAGGTCAACGACGCCGAGCCGTCCTACGCCGGTCTCGGTGCCCGCGTCGAGAAGATCCTCCGGCTCGCCGAGGAGGAGGCGAAGGATCTGCGCGAGGAGGCCCGCCGGGCCGCCGAGCAGCACCGCGAACTGGCCGAGGGCGCCGCGCAGCAGGTCCGCAACGACGCGGAGTCGTACGCCGCCGAGCGCAAGGCCAAGGCCGAGGACGAGGGCGCCCGGATCGTCGAGAAGGCGAAGGGCGATGCCGCGGCCCTGCGCGCGGACGCGCAGAAGGACGCCCAGTCCAAGCGCGAGGAGGCGGACACCCTCTTCGAGGAGACGCGCGCCAAGGCCGCGCAGGCCGCCGCCGACTTCGAGACGAACCTCGCCAAGCGTCGTGAGCAGTCCGAGCGCGATCTGGCCTCCCGCCAGGCCAAGGCGGAGAAGCGTCTCGCGGAGATCGAGCACCGCGCCGAGCAGCTCCGACTGGAGGCCGAGAAGCTGCGGACGGACGCCGAGCGCCGCGCCCGCCAGACGGTCGAGACCGCCCAGCGCCAGTCCGAGGACATCGTCGCCGACGCCAACGCCAAGGCAGACCGGATCCGCAGCGAATCCGAGCGTGAGCTGGCCGCGCTCACCAACCGCCGCGACAGCATCAACGCGCAGCTCACGAACGTCCGCGAGATGCTTGCCACGCTGACCGGTGCCGCGGTCGCCGCGGCCGGCACCCAGGACGAGGAGCAGGCCTCCCACGGCGTTCCGGCCCAGCAGACGCGCTGACCTTCCCCTCCCGGAGAGCAGTCGCAGCAGACCGCGGCCCCGTGCCACCCGAGGTGGCACGGGGCCGCGGTCTTTCCGCTGCGCCATCCGTCGCGGATCCCTGTGTGCCGTCCCTGTGCCGTCCCTGTGCCGTCCCTGTGCCGCCCCTGTGCATTTTTCGTTGCGAAGCCCGGCACGGGACGATTGACCCCTGCTCTGCCCCGGCCGGAGGCGTTCGCCTGGCACGCCGTCACGATCCGTGCTTAGCGTGAGGGAATGATCGAGCTCCAGGGACTGACGAAGCGTTACGGCGACAAGCTTGCCGTCGACGGGTTGACGTTCACAGTCCGACCGGGCATGGTCACCGGCTTCCTGGGGCCGAACGGCGCGGGCAAGTCCACAACCATGCGCATGGTCCTCGGCCTCGACCACCCCACCAGTGGTGACGTCCGGATCGACGGCCGCCACTATGCCGATCTCCGTGATCCGCTGAGGTACATCGGCGCGCTGCTGGAGGCCAAGGCGGTGCACGGCGGACGCAGCGCGTACAACCATCTGCTGTGCCTCGCCCAGAGCAACGGCATTCCCCGCGGCCGGGTGCCGGAGGTGCTGGACATCGTCGGGCTGACCGCGGTGGCGAAGAAGCGCGCCAAGGGTTTCTCCATGGGCATGGGCCAGCGGCTCGGCATCGCGGCGGCCCTGCTCGGCGACCCGCGGATCCTGATGTTCGACGAACCGGTCAATGGCCTGGATCCCGAGGGCATCCACTGGATCCGCAATGTGATGAAGCGTCTGGCGGCCGAGGGCCGCACCGTCTTCGTCTCCAGCCATCTGATGAGCGAGATGGCCCTGACCGCCGACCATCTGGTGGTCATCGGTCAGGGCAGGCTGCTGGCCGACACCTCGATGCGGGACTTCATCGCGCGGAACTCCCGGTCGTACGTACGGGTGCGCGCGCCCGAGCAGGAGAAGCTGCGCGAGGTACTGGACATCGCCGGGTTCACCCGGGTCACCGCGGCGCAAGACGGCTCGCTCGAGGTGGAGGACGGGGGCGCGGCGCAGATCGGCGAACTGGCGGCGGAGCACCGGCTGGTGCTGCACGAGCTGAGCCCCCAGCAGGCATCGCTGGAAGAGGCGTTCATGCGGCTGACCGCCGGGGCGGTTGAGTACCACGCGCACAACGACGCCACGGGAGCTGTGCCGTCCCGTCCTGCGGAACCGGTCGCTCAGGGAGCGCCGGATCCCCGGGAAACCGCAGCTCCCGCATGGGGCGCCGACTGGCGCGCGCAGTCGGTCCGCAAGCACGGAGAGGGGCGCTGACCATGGCCGCGACGAACGTCCTCCGGTCGGAATGGACGAAGATCAGGTCCGTGACGTCGACGCTCTGGACGCTGAGCCTGGCCTTCGCCGTCTCGCTCGCGCTCGGCGCGCTCATCAGCATCGTGACCCGCAACAGCTTCGATGACATGCCGGCCCGGGACCAGTTCTCCTTCGACGCGACGTTTACGAGCTTCGCCGGCATGGGTCTCGGCCAGCTCGCGATGATCGTCTTCGGGGTGCTGGTGGTCTCCAGCGAGTACAGCACCGGGATGATCCGCACGTCACTCGCCGCCGTACCGCAGCGCGCCACGTTGCTCTTCAGCAAGGTCGCCGTGGCCACGGCCCTGGCCTTCCTCATCGGCTTCGTGACGAGCTTCGGCGCGTTCTTCCTCGGCCAGGCCCTGCTGGGCGACCACAGCGTCTCCATCGACGAGCCCGGCGTGCTGCGCGCGGTCTTCGGCGCCGGGATCTACATGGGCCTCATCGCGATGTTCTCGATGGGCATCGCGGCGATGCTGCGCAGCCCGCTGCTGTCGCTCGGCATCCTGATGCCCTTCTTCTTCATCATCTCCAACGTCCTGGGCAATGTGGACGCCACGCGCAAAGTCGGCCAGTACCTCCCGGATCAGGCGGGCAGCCGCGTCATGCAGGTGGTCACGCCGCCGGACGACACGGCGCCGTACGGGCCGTGGGGCGGGCTGGGCATCATGGTCCTGTGGGTGGTCGCGGCCCTGCTGGGCGGGTACGCGGTCCTGCGCCGCCGGGACGCCTGACCGGCTCGTCGATCGCTGCGGGCGCCGGTGGCCGTACGTCCCGCCGCGCACTCGGTGGCACGGCTCCGGTTAGCCCCACCGCGCACTCGGTGGGGCGGCTCCCGGTTCGTCCCGCCGCGCAGGCCGTGGCGCCGCTGCCGCGTTCCGGGTAGACCTGGTGGGGGAACGCCGTCCCGCCCGGGGAGACGCAGCCGTGACGGACCGAAGCCTGGAATCGCTTGGCCTCGCCGACGTACCGGCCCGCCGGCCCCTCACCTATCCCGGTCGCCCTCTGCCCGCTCCCGGACTTCTCTCGGGAGGTGACCTGCTGCCCATGTACGTCCGGCCGGGCCGCCTGGGCGCCTGGACGGTCGGCGGGTTCGCGGACGAGGGGCGACCGGACGACGGCCGGGCGGACGACGGCTCGGGGAACGCCCCCGCCCTGGACGACGTGCTGGCCGGCCTGGGGCAGGCAACCACCGGCCGCCGGCACCCCGTCGTCGCGGTGGGCTCCAACGCCTCGCCGGGCCAGATCCGGTACAAGCTGACGCGGCTCGGACTTCCGGTCGCCGTGCCGATGGTGCCGGTCCGGGTGCGCGGGATCGCGATCGGCGCGTCCGCCCACATCAGCCGGCCCGGCTTCGTGGCCGCGACGCCGTACGCCGTACCGGGCGCCGAGACGACGCTCGTGGTGAGCTGGCTGGACCCGGCCCAACTGGCGGCGCTGGACACCAGCGAGATCTTCAACTACCGGCGGGCGCTGCTGCCCGGCGACCGGTTCCCGATGACGATGCCGTCCGGCGAGCGCATGGGCGGCGCCTACTTCTATGTCAGTGAGCGCGGCCTGCTCGCGGGTCCGGACGGTCTGCCGCGCCCGGGCGGAGGCGACCAGCGCGCCCTGCTGTCCGCGCTGCTCGCCGCCTCCCCCCGGCTGCGCGAAGTCCTCGGCCCCGGACCGGAATCCTGGGTCGCCCGGGCCCGATCCGACGCGGCGCTGCGCGAATCCGGCGTGCGGATCTTCGCCGAGGAGGGGTGGGTGCTGACGGCGCCGAACTTCCCGCCGTACGCCCGCGACCAGGCGGAACCGCTGCTCTACGACGATGTGCCACCACTGGGGACTCCCTGGTCGGACACATCTGAGTAGCGCACTCGAGGTTCGGTGCCGACTTGAGATGAACCGTCAACGCCGCGATATCGTCCTAACCCTTACGGGGGCCCGAGCTGTGCCCCGACGAACCTGTCGAGGGGCGGAGAATGATCGAGGCAGTCGGTCTGACGAAGCGCTACGGCGCCAAGACGGCCGTGTACAACCTGTCGTTCCAAGTGCGACCCGGTACCGTCACCGGCTTCCTGGGGCCCAACGGTTCGGGCAAGTCCACGACCATGCGCATGATCCTCGGGCTCGACCAGCCCACGAGCGGACACGTGACCATCGGCGGTCACCCGTACCGCAAGGTGCCCAACGCACCGCGCCAGGTGGGCGCCCTGCTCGACGCGAAGGCCGTGCACGGCGGCCGCAGCGCGCGCAACCACCTGCTGTGCCTGGCCCAGCTGTCCGGTATCCCCGCCCGGCGGGTCGACGAGGTCCTGGGCGTCGTCGGTCTGCAGGACGTGGCAAAGAAGCGGTCCAAGGGCTTCTCCCTCGGCATGGGCCAGCGCCTGGGCATCGCGGCGGCGCTCCTGGGCGACCCGCAGGTACTGCTCTTCGACGAGCCCGTCAACGGCCTCGACCCCGAGGGTATCCTCTGGGTCCGCAACCTCATGAAGCGCCTGGCGTCCGAGGGCCGTACGGTCTTCGTCTCCAGTCACCTGATGAGCGAAATGGCCCTGACCGCCGAGCACTTGATCGTCATCGGGCGGGGGCAGCTCCTCGCCGACATGAACGTCAAGGACTTCATCTCGGCCAACTCCGCCGACTTCGCGCGGGTCCGCACCCCCGAAGGCGACCCCACGCAGCACGAGAAGCTGCAGGCGGCACTGAAGGAGGCGGGCGGCCAGGTGCAGCCGGAGCCGGACGGCGCGCTGCGCGTCACCGGCCTGCCGCTGCCCCGCATCAGCGATCTCGCGCACGCCGCGGACGTACGGCTGTGGGAACTCTCCCCGCACCAGGCGTCGCTGGAGGAGGCGTACATGCGGTTGACGCAGGGCGCCGTGGACTACCGCTCGACCGACGACCAGCGGTCCGGGCTGCAGGGCCCGCCCGCGGGCGGCTTCGCGCCGCAGGGCGCACCCGGGTTCGGTCCCGGCGGGCCGTTTCCGCCCGGTGGCTTCGGGCAGCAGCAGGGCGGCTGGGAGCAGAGGGCTCACAGCGGGCAGGGCTGGGGCGCACCCGCTCCCGGCCAGGTCCCCGGTGGCGCCGGGCGGCAGGCCGGTGGGTCCGGTCCGTACGCGCAGCCCCCGGTCGGCCCTCCGGCAGCTGCGCCGAACCCGTACGGCGCACCGCAGGCCGCGTGGCAGCCGCCGCAGCCGCACGGCGGCGCGCACGCCGCTCCGCAGGCCCCCGCCGTCCCGAACCCGACGACGCGCAACAGCGAGGACGCCCGATGACGACCCCCTACCAGCAGCACGGCGCCGCTCCCCTGCCGCCGCAGGCGGCCCCGCAGAGTCCGGCGCCGGCGGCGCCGGACCCGCGGCAGGCCCCCGGCGGGCACCCACAGGGCGGACACGCACAGAGCGGGCACCCACAGAGCGGGCACGGTGGGAGCCCGCAGAGGCCGGGCGGACACGCGGGCTACCACTCACCGATCCCGGTCCGCCGCACCAACTTCGGCCATGCGCTCACCTCCGAGTGGACCAAGATCCGTACGGTGCGCTCCACGATGTGGACGCTGGGCAGCATGCTCGTCCTGGTCGTCGGCGTGGGCCTGCTCATCGCCCTCCTGCTCAGCAGTTCGGACGAGACCCAGATGCCGGTGCTGTCCGGAGGTTTCTTCAGTCTGATGCTCGGTCAGATCTGCGTCATCACGCTCGGCGTGCTGGTGATCACCTCCGAGTACGGCACGGGCATGATCCGTACGACGCTGACCGCCTGCCCCTCGCGCGGCCGGGTGTTCGGCGCGAAGGCCGTGATCTTCTTCCTGCTGTCGTTCGTCATGACGACCGTGGCCACCGGGCTCACGGCGCTCATCAACTCCTCGATGCTGGGAGGCCGTCCGCCGGCCGAGTACGCCTCACTCCCCAAGGAGTCCATCGAGGCCGGCAAGGTCATCGCCACCAGCAGCGAGTGGCTGGGCGCGACCGTCGGCGCGGGGCTGTACGTGGCGCTCCTCGGCCTGCTTTCGCTGGCCGTGGGCGCGATGCTCCGCCACTCCGCGGGTGCCATCACCACGATGCTCGGTGTCGTTCTGCTGCCGCTGCTGCTGGCGCTGTTCATGGTGACCGAGAGCCTGCAGAAGGTCCGCGAGGCCCTCATCGAGTACTCGCCGCTGAACGGCCTCGCCTCGCTCTACCGCATCCCGATGGACGGCGGCGACGGCACCGGCTGGGACCTGCTGTGGATCCTGGCGGGCGCGACCGCCGCCGCGCTCGTCGCCGCCTTCGCCCTGATGGAGAAGCGCGACGTGTGACGGCCGGCGTATGACCGCCGGCGCGTGAGACCGCCCGGTCAGTACCGCGGAGCGTTACGGGACCGCTGCACCCGCGTGGTGCGGCGGTCCCTCGCGTTCCAGCACGCCCGGTGCCAGTGCCGCCGGTCGTCGACCGTGCCGTCCTGCGCCCAGGCGACGACGTGCGGGGAACCGGGCGGGATCTCGTGGTCGCATCCGGGGCAGCGGTAGTACTTCGTCGCGGCGCTGCCGCTGATCTGCCGGACGACCCAGGACTCGCCCTGCCAGTTCTCGGTCCGCTCCAGCCCGTGGCGGTCGCCGGTGCCGCGCGGGGGAGGCGTCTTCCCTGCGCCGGACGGGCGGTTTCGACGCGGAGACACGGGCACCTCTCGATCATCCGGGGACGGGCTGGTCGCCCCAGCCTACGCGCCGGGAACACCGTGGGCAGCGCGCCGGACGCCCCGCCGACCACGGCACCTCGCACTCGGCAGAGCTCCCACCGGAACCCCCGAACACCCGCCTCCCGCCTCCCGCCTCCCGCCTCCCGCCTCCCGCCTCCCGCCTCCCGCCTCCCGCCCGCCGAACGCCACTGGCCCCCCGGAACACCCCCTTGGCGCAACGGAGTTCCCGCCTGGCGCCCCCGGAGTAATCGCTTCCGCCGCGCGGGGCACCCGTATCGCGCTGATTATCGGCAAAAACTCTTGCGAGGCCGTGCCTTTGGCACGTGTCAGGCGTTAATGCCAGTAGGGGGAATGCCGCGTCGGCCGCGAGGAGGCAGAAGGCGATGCGCTTAGGAATTTTTGTACTGGCCGCCCAATTCCCGGGCCAGGGACAGGGGGAGGCGCTGCACCGCGCGGTGCGGTCCGCCGATGTCGCGGAGACGTCGGGGCTCGACGCGGTCTGGCTCGCCGAGCACCACTTCGTACCGTACGGGGTCTGTCCGTCCGCCGTGACGCTCGCTGCGCTGCTGCTGGGCCGGACCCGGCGCATCGGCGTGGGCACAGCCATCAGCGTCCTGCCGAACGTCCATCCCGTGGCGCTCGGTGAGCAGACGGCGTTGCTGCACCTCACGTCGGGTGGCCGGTTCACACTGGGGGTGGGGCGCGGGGGCCCCTGGGTGGATCTCGAGGTCTTCGGCTCGGGCCTGGAGGCGTACGAGTCGGGCTTCCCCGAATCCCTCGATCTGCTGATGCGCTGGCTGCGCGAGCCGCGCGTCGGCGCGGACGGCGAGCGCTTCTCGTTCCGGGAGGTCCCCGTGGTGCCGCGCCCGGACGAATTACTGGACGGGCCCGCGAGCCCGCCCGTCGTCGTCGCCTGTACCTCCCCCACGAGCGTGCGTATGGCGGCGGAGCGCGGGCTGCCGATGCTGCTCGGGATGCACTGCGGGGACGAGGAGAAGGCGGAGGCGGTGGCGCTCTGGCGGAAGTCGGCGCTGGCGGCGGGCCGTTCACCCGAGGAGATCGCCTCCGCCGCCCATGTCTCGGCGGGCGTGGTGCAGATCGCCGACGACCGGCGGGACGCGGTCGAGGCGCTGACCAAGGCCATGCCCGGCTGGCTGCGTCAGGGCCTGGGCGCCCATGTCACGGTCGACGGCCGGACACGGCGCATGCGCGACCCGGAGGAGTACACCGAACTCCTGTGCCGACTGCACCCGGTGGGCCCGCCCGCGCTGTGCGCCGACCGTCTGGCGGCCACGGCGGAGCGCACCGGCATCGACCGGTTCGCCCTACTCGTCGAGGGATCGGGCGACCTCGCGTCCACCGAGGAGAACGTACGGCGGCTGGGCAGCGAGGTGCTGCCGCTCCTGCCCTGATGCACCTCCCCCCGTGCCGGAGCGGCAGCCGAAGCCTCAGCAGTCCCTGAACTCCGGCGACTGATTGAGCAACTGCCCCCGTACGGAAGTGAACCGGGCCAGTCGCTCGTCGACCGACGAGTCGAGGGGGAAGACCGCCACGCGGTGGCAGTTCTGGAACGCCAGCCGTACCCCGAAGTGCCGTTGCAGCGCACCCCGTATCGCGTCGCTCGCCAGCGCACGAAGCAACTGGCCGCGCGCCTGCTCGTCCGGCGGCGGCACGTGGTTGTCGGCGAACTCGCCGCCGTCAACCTTCAGTTGAGCCACCAGAGAGCTGATCATCTCCCATGCATAAGGCAGGGAGGTCCGGACGCAGTCGACGAATTCGGCTTCGTCGACCTCGCCTCGCTCGGCCTTCGCAAGCAGGGCCGGTGAGACGTCGAGCGACATGGGTTCTCCTCTCGCGACCCCGGAATCGGGGTCTTACGGGCAGGGAAGGAAAGTTTTCGCGCACGCAGCGTGCTCGTTCGACAACTTCCCGCTTCAATCTAAGCGGGTCATGGCAGCCGCACCAGGAGAATGGGCACACAACCGGCCACTCCCGAACAGGTCCATCCAGGGCGAATCGCGTGGACGGCGGGGTGTCGAGTAGCGTGGCCGACCATGCGTCTCGTCATTGCCCGGTGCTCCGTGGACTACGCGGGCCGGCTCACGGCCCACCTCCCCTCCGCCCCCCGTCTGATCCTGGTGAAGGCGGACGGAAGCGTGTCGGTGCACGCCGACGACCGGGCCTACAAACCCCTCAACTGGATGTCCCCGCCGTGCACGCTCAAAGAAGGGGACGACGGTGTGTGGACCGTGGTGAACAAGGCGGGCGAGAAGCTCATCATCACCATGGAGGAAGTGCTGCACGACTCCTCCCACGAACTCGGCGTGGACCCGGGCCTGATCAAGGACGGTGTCGAGGCACACCTGCAGGAACTGCTTGCGGACCGTATCGAAACCCTCGGTGACGGCTATTCTCTGATTCGGCGTGAATTCCCCACCGCTATCGGCCCCGTAGACATCCTCTGCCGCGACGGGGACGGCGGGACGATCGCGGTCGAGATCAAGCGCCGTGGCGAGATCGATGGGGTGGAACAGCTCACCCGCTACCTCGAACTCCTCAACCGCGACCCCCATCTGGCGCCTGTGAAGGGGGTCTTCGCGGCCCAGGAAATCAAGCCACAGGCGCGCGTGCTGGCCACCGACCGCGGGATCGGCTGCGTCGTGCTCGACTACGACGCGCTGCGCGGCCTGGAGGACGACAAGCTCCGCCTCTTCTGACGGCGGGCCGCTCCGGCGGGGGCCGTAGCACTCCGCAGGCCCGCGCCTCCCCCCGGTGCGCGGAAACCCCGTGTGTTGCGCGGAAAGCCCCGTGTGTCCCGGCCGTTGACGTCAAGGGCCGGGACACACGGGGCTGCCGGCCTGTGTCAGGGCGTGGTCGTGCCAGTGGCCGGGGCACTCGTCGTCGGCGTCGGCGTCGGCGTCGGCGTCGGCGTCGGCGTCGGCGAACCGCTGGTCTCCGTCGGCGACACGGGACCGCTGTCGGAGGGCGTGCCCGGCGCCGACTGGCTCGACGAACCCGAACCGCTGCCCGACGGCGTGCCCGGCGACGTCGGGGACGTCGGCGTCTGGCTCGGCGTCGGCGGAGTGGTCGAGGACGGCGGACGCGTCGTGGGCCGGCTCGTCGTGGAGGACGGCGGCTTCGGCGTCGTCGGCGGGTCGTCGGTCTCCTCAGGCTTCGACGAGGTCGGCTTGCCGGAGTCCGACGGCTTCTGCGACTCCTCCCCGCTGCCGCTCGGCCCGGCCTCGTCCGCAGATCCGGACGAGGTGGACCCGCTCGGCTTCCGCGGGCTGCTCGTCCCGTCACTCGTGGAGGGGTCCCGGGGCAGGAGCCCGTTGTTGCCGTCGTCCTGGTTCGCGCTCTGCTCGGAGGTGACGCGGTCGGCCGGTCCGTCGTCGCCCGACGTCATGCCGATCGTGACGTACGTGCCGAGTACCGCGGCCAGCAGGGCGCCCGCGCCCGCCGCGACCGCATTGCGCCGGGTTCCGCCCGCGACCGAACGGCGCAGGCCGGATCGCCGGGCCCTGCCGGGGGGCACGGCCCGGTGCGTCACGACCGTCGCCGTCTCGTCCGGGCCGGGCTTGAACAGCGCGGTGCGCCCGGCGGAGGGGGACGCGGCGACGATCGCGCCCGGGTCCGTCAGCGGCTCCCCGGCCTCCTCATCGGCTCCCGTACGCCGCACGCCCGGCACGTATCCGCCCGCCTTGTCCGTGACGAGCGCCAAGGCCCTGCGCCCCGCGACCGCGCCGCGCCGGTCGGAGAGCGCGCCGCGCAACCCTGTGGACGCCTCCAGCTCGGCGCGTGCCCGCTCCAGATTCCCGGTGCAGAGCGCCAGGATGCCCAACTCGTGGTGGAAGTACGCCTCCTCCGCGACCTCACCGGCCACCCGCGCCGCCGCCTGACCCTGCCGTAGCGCCCGCTCCCAGGCGCCCCAGGCGCCGGCCGCGGCGAACGCGGGCGCCACCGTACGGGCCAGCAGAACGGCGGCGCTCGGCTGGCCGGACTCGCCCTGTGCCACCAGCGCGGCCAGTGCGGCGAGAATCGCGTCGGCCTCGACGGCGACGCGCTCGGGCGTCACGGACGGGTGGCCGGCCCACCAGGCGTAGTGCTGAGCCGCGGTCAGGGCGCGCGCCCCGGCGCCTTCCTCGTAGCCCGCTGCGTCGAGCTGGACGACGGCGCCGGGGGCGAGACGGTAGTGCGACCCGACCGCGGTGAGCAGACCGCAGCCGAGCAGCTCCCCGACGGCGGCGTCGGCGTGGGTGTCCCCGGCCAGCGCCGGAAGATGCGCCTGGTGCGGGCACTCGCCGCCGAGGGCGAGGGCGAACCCCATGGCCTCCCGCGCGGCCTCGCTGAGCCGTGAGCCGAGCAGGGCGGCGGGGGCCGCGGCCTGGCCGACCGAGGGCAGGGCGAGGCTGGTGATGTCCTCGGGCAGTGGCGTGCCCATCGGAGGCGTGCCGTCGACGAGGGGGGTGCCCACGGTGGGCGTCTCGTCGGGGAGAGGCAGGCCCGTCACGGGGACGGCGCCGGAGCCGGCCTCAGCGACCGGCGACTCCGCCGTATCGCCGGATTCCGCCCCACCGGTTTCCGTCCCGTCCGGGGCACCGGACCACGCGTCGGCCTCCGCCGCCGCCCGCAGCTCGTCGCGCTGCCGCAGCAGCGCCCCGGCCTGGACGAAGCGCAGCGGCAGCCCCTCGGACTCGAACCACAGGTCGCCCGCCCATGACGTCTCGATGTCCGCGAGCGGCCGCCCGACCGCCCGCTGCAAAATCTCCACGCATGCGGAGCGGCCGAGTCCGCCGAGGAAGACCTCTTCGAGGTGCGAGTCGGGGGACGGGGCGGCCACATCGGGGGTGGCGGCGATGAGGAAGGCGCACTCGGGGGTGGACGTGAGCAGCTCGTCGAGGGCGCTGCCGCCGAACTCGATGTCGTCGAGGACGACGACAGCCCCGATCGCCTGGACGGCGGCCAGCAGCTCCGTCCGTCCGGGACGGTGCGCGGAGGTGTCGTGGACGGTGGCGTACAGCTCGTACAGCAGGTCGGTGGGGGTGCGGTGGTAGCCGGAGAGCCGGACGAGACCGTCGGGAGCCAGCTCCGCGCACTCGGCGGCCACAGCGTCGAGCAGCGCCGTACGACCGGAACCGGCCGGGCCTGTGACCCGCACGGAGCGGCCGCGGGACAGCAGCCGTACGAGCCGCTCCCGCTCCTCCTCCCGATCCAGGACCGGTCGGGGCTCCGGCGCGGCGGGGCCGACCGGCTCGGGCGGCCGGGCGGCGCGGCTGCGTGCGGCGCGGTCCTCGGCGGTGCGGCGCGCGGGCAGGCCCGGGTAGGCACCGGGCGGGCACGGTTCGATCTCGCTGCCGTCGACGGGGTTGACGGTGAGCAGATACTCGGCCGCCACGAGCTGGACGGTCCGCGCAAACGTCTGCCGCGGCGCAGCGGTCGGAGCATCGCCGTGGGCACCGCGGCGGTCTGCGTCGCGGCGCTGGTCCTCGTGGTCGAACCCTTCGGGTCCCCGGTTGTTCGGGTTCATGTCACAGCCCCCCGGATCCGGGTCGCATGTCGGTTTCCTCCCGGCCTGTCGGCACGCCGAACCCTAAACCCTGAGGAGGCTTCTCGGAACGAGCGGGACGCCCCTCCGTGCGGAAGGTCACAGCGGCGGGAGGGCCGGGGGCCGCCTGCCCGGTCAGACCCGGGGCAGCGACTCCGCCTCGATACCGCCCTCGATGGCGAGGATGCGGTGGAGCCTGGTGGCGACCAGCAGACGCTGCATCTGGGGCGGTACGCCGCGCAGCACGAGGCGGCGGTTGGCCCGCCCGGCCCGGCGGTGCGCGCCCATGATCACTCCGAGTCCCGTGGCGTCCCAGGAGTCGAGTTCTGTCAGGTCGAGCACAAGGTCACCGCGGCCGGAGTCGACGGCGGTATGCAGGACCGTGCGGGCGTCCGCCGCGCTGCGTACGTCGAGGCGGCCCCCGACGACCAGCTCGGTGTGGTCGCCCCTGATGTGCATATGCGCTCCCCTGAACGTGATGCGTTACCTGGTCAACATCTACAGAACTGACTGCCTCTCACGCGGCAAAGTTGCCGCCCGTAAGCGAACCGATACCGAATTCACCCTTTGGGGGGACCCCCCCGAGGTTGACGGGCTGTCAGTGCTTGTAGAACCCCTGCCCGCTCTTCCGGCCGACGTCACCCGCGTCCACCATCCGGCGCATCAACTCCGGCGGGGCGAACTTCTCGTCCTGCGTCTCCGCGTAGATGTTGCTGGTCGCGTGCAGCAGGATGTCGATCCCGGTCATGTCGATCGTGGCGAGCGGGCCCATGGCGTGGCCGAAGCCCAACTGGCAGGCCACGTCGATGTCCTCGGCCGAGGCCACACCCGACTCGTACAGCTTCGCCGCCTCGACGGCAAGGGCCGAGATGAGGCGCGTGGTGACGAATCCGGCCACGTCGCGGTTGACGACGATGCAGGTCTTGCCTATACCCTCCGCGAACTCAGCGGCGGTGGCCAGGGTTTCGTCACTGGTCTTGTAGCCCCGTACGAGCTCGCAGAGCTTCATCATCGGGACGGGTGAGAAGAAGTGCGTCCCGACGACCTGTTCGGGACGGCTCGTCACCGCCGCGATCTTGGTGATCGGGATGGCAGAGGTGTTGGAGGCGAGGACGGCGTCCTCCTTCACCAGCTTGTCGAGGCTGCGGAAGATCTCCTGCTTGATCTCGATCTTCTCGAAGACCGCCTCGACGACGATGGCGGCGTCCGCCACGGCCTCGAGGTCGGTGGTCGTGGTGATCCGGGCCAGGGCGGCCTCCGCCTCGGCCGCTTCGAGCTTCCCCTTGGAGACGAACTTCTCGTACGAGCCCTCGATGCCGCTCGCGCCGCGGGCCAGCGCAGCGTCTGTGACATCGTGCAGCACGACGTCCCAGCCCGCCTGGGCGGAGACCTGAGCGATACCGGACCCCATGAGACCGGCGCCGATGACGGCGAGCTTCCTGGCCACTGCTGCTCCTCTGGTTCTTCGTCGCGCGCGGGGCGTCCCGAGGCTCTCCGGAGCGACCGCACGGATAGGCTCTCCGGCGGACCTTAGCGCTCGTGAGGACCCCTGGGGCGCGGAAGAGATGCGCGTCACGTCTCATCAGACGGACATCACACCGGGACGGCCACGCAGTTGACCGGAGTGCGCAGTTGGCCCGTTTTCGCACCACAGGTCGGGGACACCGGACCGGCCCCGCCGCGGCGGGTCGGAGGCGGGGGAAGAGCGTGTTCAGCCCGCATCACCTGCCGTGCCGGATCATGGCCGGAGCGGCCGGTCGCGGCGGCCGTGACCCTGGGCACAGGCCCCTGCGGCGGGGGCGGCACTAGGCTCGGAGGCATGGTCAATCTGACGCGCATCTACACCCGGACCGGGGACAACGGCACGACCGCCCTCGGTGACATGTCCCGCACGGTGAAGACGGACTCGCGGATCGGGGCGTACGCCGACGCCAACGAGGCGAACGCCGCCATCGGTGTCGCCATCGCCCTCGGCCAACTGCCCAAGGACATCGTCGATGTGCTGGTCCGCGTGCAGAACGACCTGTTCGACGTGGGAGCCGACCTGGCCACCCCGGTCGTCGAGGAGCCGGAGTACCCGCCGCTGCGCGTCGAGCAGTCGTACATCGACCGGCTGGAGGCGGACTGCGACCGCTTCCTCGAAGGGGTCGAGAAGCTGCGGAGCTTCATCCTCCCCGGCGGCTCGCCGGGCGCGGCGCTGCTGCATCAGGCGTGCACGGTGGTCCGGCGGGCAGAACGGTCGACGTGGGCGGCGCTGGAGAAGCACGCCGACATCATGAACCCCCTCACGGCCACCTATCTCAACCGTCTCTCCGACCTGCTGTTCATCCTCGCCAGGACGGCGAACAAGGAGGTCGGGGACGTGCTCTGGGTGCCGGGCGAGAACCGCTAGCCGGGGAGGCGCCGCGTACGGGGCCTGGCGTTCGGGCGCGTGCGGACGACCCCGGGCGGACGACCCTGGGCATACGGACCCGGGCACACGGACCCGGGGCACGGACCGGGCACACGGACCCGGGGTACGGCCTCGGGGCGGGCGTACGCAGCCGGGGCGGCCACACGGACCCGGGGCGGGCGTACGGGGCACCTGCCCGAATGCGGTGAGCGCGCGGAAAACCGGTGCGGCATCAGGGCCCGGCGAGCGAACGGTCCCGCTGCTCATCGACTGCACCGGCAGGGGCCTTTTTCGGCCAGATCGTGTGGCTCACCGCGATCACCAGGTTGATGCCGATCACCCACGCCATCCGCACCTGCCAGGTCCGCAGGGACCGGTCTGGTCCGGGTCGCGACGTACCAGGCCGCGCCCTGGAGCAGGGCGATGGCGATCACCGCGGCGAGGATCCAGCCGGACCGGCGGCGACCGGGGCGGCCATCCGCAACCACCGTGGGGCCGCCGAGGCCGCCCGGTTGCGCGCGGAACAGACCGCGCCGCTCGCCGAGATGGACCGCACCCAGGCGGTGATGGCCGAACGGGCGCGGATGGCACGGGAGTTGCACGAGGTGGTGACGAACCACCTGTCCGCGATCGTCATCCACGCGACCGCGGCCCAGTCGATCTGCGACCCGGCCGCCACGGGTGAGGCCCTCACCGGCATCCGCGAGAACAGCGTGCAGGGGCTGGCCGAAATGCGCCACCTCATCGGGCTGTTGCGCGACGCCGGCGCCGCGGACGGACCGTCGGCCGCGCCCCGCCTCGACGGTCTCGAGGCGCTGATGAGGCAGGTCCGTCGCGCGGGCGCGTCGCCCGCGGCGCCCCGGACGGCACCACGAAGGGCGCCCGCACGATGAGCGGCAGCCCACGGCCCGGCACCGCCCTCAACGACGGGGCCGACAGCGTTACCGACGTCAACGGACGAGCCGGAGAGCGAAGAGACGGCAGCGACCCGTACGGCGACGGCACCCCAGGCGGCCTCCGCTTCGTGCTGCGCGACGAGCGCCCCGCGGAAGCCCCCGCTCCCCCCGTCCCCGTCGAACTCGCGGCCTACCGGATCGTCCAGGAAGCCCTCACGAACGCGCTCAAGCGCGCGACCGCCGGAGAAGTCCTCGTACGGCTCGGGTACCACTCGGGGCCCCGGGCGCCTCCCCCGGCCGGTGCCTCCCCGACGGTCCGGGTCACCAGCCCGTACGGCGACGACTCGGGCCCCCCGCGCGCCGGGTTCGGGCCAGGGCTCGTCGGCATGCCGGAGGGGGTGGCGCTGCTGGGCGGGGAGTTCGAGGCGGGCCCGGTCACCGACCCCACGCACGGGGAGGCGGGCGCCGCCACCGCCACGGCCAGTCGTTCTAGGACGCTTGACAGTCCCCGCTTCGTTGAGTTACAACTCGTTGAGTTATAACTCAACAAGGAGTGGTGATGTCGAGTCGCGTGGAGCAGAAGGAAGCCACGAGGCGCCGCTTGATCATCCAGGCCGTCCGGCTCGTGGGGGAACAGGGCTTTGCGCACACCCGCACGGTGGATGTGGCGAGAGCCGCGAAGGTGTCGCACGGCACGGTCTTCGCGCACTTCCCCTCGCGGGAAGACCTCGTCCTGGCGGTGGCCGCGCACATCGGCCGGGTGATCACCGATCGTCTTCATGAGCTGGCCGGCTCAGGCAGCGGCCTGCGGGACGTCCTGGAAGCGCACCTGCGGTGCCTTGAGGAGAACGAGGGCGCCTACCGCCAACTGGTGGCTGAGGCGCCCCTGCTGCCTGCGGAGTTCCGGGCCACGTGGGTGGGGTTGCAGTCGGCCGTCGCGTCCTATCTGTGCGCAGCCGCGGAGACCGAGGCGTCGCAAGGACGGATCCGGACGCTGCCCGCGCATCTCGTGTTCAACACCTGGATCGGCTTGGTGCACCACTACGTGATCAACAAAGACCTGTTCGTCCCTGAAGGGTCCGTCATCGCCGCGCACGGCACGGTGCTGGTGGAGCACTTCATGACCCTGTTGCACGCCTGAGCGAACCAAAAGGAGAGTTCCCATGCCCGAGCACGACACCCCTTCCTGCGTCAGCTGCGGGATGCCCATGCGCACCGTCGAGGAGCACGCAGCTGCCGACCCGTCGAAGGATTTCTGCCACCACTGCGCGCGTGAAGACGGCCGGATGAAGAGTTACGAGGAAGTCCTGACAGGCTTCGCCGGGTTCCTTCAGCACACCCAGGGCCTCCAGGACAACGCGGCCCGCGATGTCGCCGCGCAGATACTGAGCAAGCAGCCTGCCTGGAACAACCGCTGACCTATACCCCCACGACAGCGCCCTCTCCGTCTGCCGAACGTCCGCGGCGGAGGGGTGCCCCCTAGGCGACGTTCACACGCTGCCCCGGCGGTGCCGCCTCCAGCCACGCCAGGAAGCCCGTCAGCGCGTCCTCGCTCATCGCCAGCTCCAGATGCGTACCGCGGTGCACACAGCCGAGGATGATCGCGTCGGAGAGCAGAGCCAGTTCCTCCTCGCCCCGCGGGGTGCGGCGGGACAGCACCTCGATCGCGGAGCGCTCCAGGACTCGGCGGGGGCGCGGGGCGTACGAGAACACACGGAACCACTCGACGCGGTCACCGCTGTAGCGCGCAACACCGTAGATCCAGCCCTTGCCCCTGGGCCCGTGGGACTCCGGTCCGACGTCCGAGTCCTCCGTGACGGGCACATTCCAGCGCAGGCTGCAGTCGAATGTGCCGCCGGACCGCTGGATCAGCCTGCGCCGCAGGCCGAAGACGAACAGTCCCAGCAGCACCAGTGCGATGACCACGCAGCTGACCAGCAGTGCGAGGAACATCTTCACCGACCTCCTCGCTTGGGGGTACCACCCAGCGCCAGCTGGGCGAACCGGACCAGTATGACCTCTTGATCTACCACAGCCGCGGACCGCTCTGGTGAGTCCCAGGGCAGTCCGCGGCTGAGTGACAATCGTTCGCCGGGCGGCTCAGCGGTTGCCCGCCGTCGTCGCCGCCAGCCGGATTTCGGCGCGCCGCTCGGCGGCCGCGTCGGCTTCCGACTTCGCCCGCTCGAGCGCACGCTCGGCACGGGCGATATCGATCTCGTCCGCCAGCTCCGCGATCTCGGCAAGCACGGAGAGCTTGTTGTCGGCGAAGGAGATGAATCCTCCGTGCACCGCTGCGATGACGGTACCGCCGTCGCTGGTGCGGATGGTCACCGGGCCGGACTCCAGCACACCGAGCAGCGGCTGGTGGCCGGGCATGACCCCGATGTCACCCGATGTGGTGCGCGCAACGACCAGGGTGGCCTCGCCGGACCAGACACTGCGGTCCGCGGCGACCAGCTCGACGTGCAGCTCAGCAGCCAAAACGTGGCTCCTCGGGTCTCCACCTGCGCATAGCAGGTGTCCAGATTCAATACTGGGGTGTCAAGAATAACGGGCGTACGGGTCAGGGGTGGGGGCGGCCCACCCCTGACCCGGATCTGCCGGGGTCAGGAGACGCCCAGCTCCTTGGCCTTCGCCTTCAGGTCGTCCAGGCCACCGCACATGAAGAATGCCTGCTCGGGGAAGTGGTCGTACTCACCGTCGGCAATCGCGTTGAACGCGGCGACCGACTCGTCGAGCGAGACGTCCGATCCGTCGAGGCCGGTGAACTGCTTCGCCGCGTGGGTGTTCTGCGACAGGAAGCGCTCGATACGGCGGGCGCGGTGGACGACGAGCTTGTCCTCTTCGCCGAGCTCGTCGATACCGAGGATCGCGATGATGTCCTGGAGGTCCTTGTACTTCTGCAGGATCCCCTTGACGCGCGACGCGCAGTCGTAGTGGTCCTGCGAGATGTAGCGCGGGTCCAGGATGCGGGACACCGAGTCCAGCGGGTCCACCGCCGGGTAGATGCCCTTCTCCGAGATCGGCCGGGAGAGCACCGTCGTAGCGTCGAGGTGCGCGAAGGTGGTTGCCGGAGCCGGGTCGGTCAGGTCGTCCGCGGGAACGTAGATCGCCTGCATCGAGGTGATCGAGTGACCGCGGGTCGAGGTGATGCGCTCCTGCAGGAGGCCCATCTCGTCCGCCAGGTTCGGCTGGTAGCCCACCGCGGACGGCATGCGGCCGAGCAGGGTGGACACCTCGGAACCGGCCTGGGTGAAGCGGAAGATGTTGTCGATGAAGAACAGCACGTCCTGCTTCTGCACATCGCGGAAGTACTCCGCCATGGTCAGACCGGCCAGGGCGACGCGCAGACGGGTGCCCGGGGGCTCGTCCATCTGACCGAAGACCAGCGCGGTCTTGTCGAGAACGCCGGACTCCTCCATCTCCTGGATGAGGTCGTTGCCCTCACGCGTACGCTCACCGACACCGGCGAACACGGAAACGCCCTCGTGCAGCTTCGCCACACGCATGATCATTTCCTGGATGAGGACGGTCTTGCCGACGCCGGCGCCGCCGAACAGGCCGATCTTGCCGCCCTTGACGTACGGGGTCAGCAGGTCGACGACCTTCAGGCCGGTCTCGAACATCTCGGTCTTGGACTCGAGCTGGTCGAAGTCGGGAGCCTTGCGGTGGATCGCCCACCGGTCGGTCTCCTTGCCGTTCTCCTCCGGGACGTTCAGCACCTCACCGAGGGTGTTGAACACCTTGCCCTTGGTGAAGTCACCGACCGGCACGGTGATGCCCGCGCCGGTGTCGGTCACCGGGGCCTGACGGATCAGGCCGTCGGTCGGCTGCATCGAAATGGCACGGACCACGCCCTCGCCCAGGTGCTGGGCGACCTCGAGGGTCAGGGTCTTGGTCTTGCCCTCCTCGGTCGGGTCGATGACCTCGACGGTGAGGGCGTTGTAGATGTCCGGCATCGCGTCGACGGGGAACTCCACGTCGACGACCGGGCCGATGACCCGCGCGACGCGGCCCGCGGCCACGCCGGCGGAAGCGGTCGGCTCAACAGTGGTGGTCATAGTTGTCAGTCACTCCCCGCGGTCGCGTCGGCCAGTGCGCTCGCGCCACCGACGATCTCGCTGATTTCCTGGGTGATGTCGGCCTGGCGGGCCGCATTGGCAAGCCGCGTGAGCGACTTGATGAGCTCCTCGGCGTTGTCGGTCGCCGACTTCATCGCACGGCGGCGGGCGGCGTGCTCGGAAGCGGCCGACTGCAGCAGCGCGTTGTAGATCCGGCTCTCGACGTACCGCGGCAGCAGCGCGTCGAGGACGTCCTCGGCGGACGGCTCGAAGTCGTAGAGAGGAAGGATCTCGCCCTTCGTCTTCTCGCTCTCCTCCGGCTGCCCGTCGGCCTCGAGGCTGAGGGGCAGCAGTCGGCGGTCGATCGGTGTCTGCGTCATCATCGACACGAACTCCGTGAAGACGATATGCAGTTCGTCGACCCCGCCCTCGGCCGTCTCCTTGGTCACGGCCTCGATGAGCGGGGCCGCGACGTTCTTGGCGTCCGCGTACGAGGGGTTGTCGGTGAAGCCCGTCCACGACTCCTCGACCTTGCGGCCGCGGAAGCTGTAGTAGGCCACGCCCTTGCGCCCGACGACGTAGGTGACGACTTCCTTGCCCTCGGCGGTCAGCCGCTCGGTGAGCCGCTCACCCGCCTTGATGGCGTTGGAGGAGTAGCCGCCCGCCAGTCCGCGGTCGCTCGTGACGAGCAGGACCGCGGCCCGGGTCGGGCTGTCCACCTCGGTGGTCAGCGGGTGCTTGGTGGTGGAACCGGTGGCCACGGCGGTCACCGCACGGGTCAGCTCGCTCGCGTACGGCGTCGAGGCGGCGACCTTGCGCTGTGCCTTGACGATCCGCGACGCGGCGATCATCTCCATGGCCTTGGTGATCTTCTTGGTGGCCGTTACGGACTTGATCCGGCGCTTGTAGACCCGAAGCTGAGCACCCATGCTCAGTCCTCGCCCAGCAGCTTGCCGTCCGAGGTCTCGAACTGCTGCTTGAAGGAGGCGATGGCCTCGGCCAGGGCCTGCAGGGTGTCGTCGGACATCTTGCCGCCCTCGCGGATGGAGGTCAGCAGGCCCTTGTGCTCGCGGTGCAGGTAGTCCAGCAGCTCGCGCTCGAACCGGCGGATGTCCTGGACCGGCACGTCGTCCATCTTGCCGGTGGTGCCGGCCCAGATGGAGACGACCTGGTCCTCCGTCGAGTACGGGGCGTACTGGCCCTGCTTGAGCAGCTCGACCATGCGCTTGCCGCGCTCCAGCGAGGCCTTGGAGGCCGCGTCCAGGTCGGAGCCGAAGGCGGCGAACGCCTCGAGCTCGCGGTACTGGGCGAGGTCCACACGGAGGCGGCCGGAGACCTGGCGGATCGCCTTGTGCTGGGCCGAACCACCCACACGGGAGACGGAGATACCGACGTTCAGCGCCGGGCGCTGGCCCGCGTTGAACAGGTCGGACTCCAGGAAGCACTGGCCGTCGGTGATGGAGATGACGTTGGTCGGAATGAACGCCGAGACGTCGTTCGCCTTGGTCTCGACGATCGGCAGACCGGTCATCGACCCCTTGCCCATGTCGTCGGAGAGCTTGGCGCAGCGCTCCAGCAGGCGGGAGTGCAGGTAGAAGACGTCACCCGGGTAGGCCTCACGACCCGGGGGGCGGCGCAGCAGCAGGGAGACCGCCCGGTAGGCGTCGGCCTGCTTCGACAGGTCGTCGAAGACGATCAGCACGTGCTTGCCCTGGTACATCCAGTGCTGGCCGATGGCCGAGCCGGTGTACGGGGCGAGGTACTTGAAGCCGGCCGGGTCGGACGCCGGGGCCGCGACGATCGTCGTGTACTCCAGGGCGCCGGCCTCCTCCAGCGCGCCGCGCACGGACGCGATGGTGGAACCCTTCTGGCCGACGGCGACGTAGATGCAGCGGACCTGCTTGCTCGGGTCGCCGGAACGCCAGTTGTCGCGCTGGTTGATGATCGTGTCGACGGCCAGCGCGGTCTTGCCGGTCTGGCGGTCGCCGATGATCAGCTGACGCTGACCGCGGCCGATCGGGGTCATGGCGTCGACGGCCTTGAGGCCCGTCTCCATCGGCTCGTGCACGGACTTACGGGCCATCACGCCCGGTGCCTGCAGCTCGAGGGCGCGGCGGCTCTCGGTCTCGATCTCGCCGAGACCGTCGATGGGGTTGCCCAGGGGGTCGACGACCCGGCCCAGGTATCCCTCGCCGACGGCGACGGACAGGACCTCGCCGGTACGGCGCACCGGCTGGCCCTCCTCGATGCCGCTGAACTCGCCGAGGATGATCGCACCGATCTCGCGCTCCTCGAGGTTGAGGGCGAGGCCGAGGGTGCCGTCCTCGAACTTCAGCAGCTCGTTCGCCATGGCCGAGGGAAGACCCTCGACCTTCGCGATGCCGTCTCCGGCAACGCTGACCGTCCCGACCTCCTCGCGCGAGGCCGCGTCCGGCTTGTACGACTGGACAAAGTTCTCCAGCGCGTCCCGGATCTCCTCCGGCCGGATCGTGAGCTCCGCCATCTGGGTTCCCTGCTCTCCTTGTTGGGCCCGAAGTCTTTTGGGGGTCTGGGGGCGACCCCCAGAGGACTCTTCACGGCCCAACTCGGGCCGCTGTGAATCGTGTTGAGTTGGTGGTGGTCAGCCGGCCACCCGCCGGGCCACCTCGTGGAGGCGGTCGGCGATGGTGCCGTTGATGACCTCGTCGCCGACCTGCACCGAGATCCCGCCGACGACGCCTGGGTCCACGTCGAGATTCAGATGCATCTGCCGGCCGTACAGCTGTGCCAGGGCCGCACCGAGGCGCTGCCGCTGCCGGTCACTGAGCGGCACCGCGGAGGTGACGACCGCGACCATCCGGTTCCGGCGTTCGGCGGCGAGCTTGGAGAGGGCTTCCAGCCCTCCCTCCAGGCTACGGCCCCGCGGTCGGGTCACAAGGGTGGCCACCAGCCGGACGGTGACCGGGTTGGCCCGGCCGCCCAGCAGGGTGCGCACCAGCTCCGCCTTGGCGGAGGCCGTTGCCGCACGGTCGGTGAGCGCGGACCGCAGCTCCTGCGTCGAGGAGACGATCCGCCCGAACCGGAACAGCTCGTCCTCGACGTCGTCGAGCGTGCCCGCCCTCTGCGCCGCCACGAACTCGGCGCTCGCGGCCAGCTCCTCGACGGCGTCGACCAGGTCGCGCGACCGCGACCAGCGGGAGCGGACCATGCCGGACAACAGGTCGACGGCCTCGCCGCCGACCTGGCCGCCCAGCAGGCGCGCCACCAGCTCGGCCTTGGCCTCGCCGGCCTGCGCCGGGTCGGTGAGGACCCGACGCAGCGACACCTCGCGGTCGAGCAGCCCCGTGACGGCGACCAGGTCCGCGGCGAGCTTCTCGACGTCGACGGACGCGGTGTCCGTCAGCGCGTCGAACCGCTCGCGCGCGGCGGCCAGTGCCTCGCGGCTCGCTCCGTTCATCGCGCTGCCTCGGCCTTCTCCTCGAGCTCGTCGAGGAAGCGGTCGATCACACGGCTCTGCCGGGCCTGGTCCTCGAGGGACTCACCGACGAGCTTGCCGGCCAGTTCGGTGGCGAGGGTGCCGACGTCCTGGCGCAGCGCCGCGGCGGCCTGCTTGCGCTCGGCCTCGATCTGGCTGTGGCCGGCGGCGACGATCTCCTCGCGCTGCCGCTGACCCTCCGCGCGCATCTCGGCGATCAGCGCGGCGCCCTGCTCCTGCGCCTCCTGGCGCAGGCGCGCGGCCTCGTGCCGGGCCTCGGCGAGCTGAGCCTTGTACTGCTCGAGCGTGTCCTGGGCCTCGGCCTGAGCCGCCTCGGCCTTCTCGATCCCGCCCTCGATCGCCTCGCGGCGCTCGTCCAGAACCCTGTTGATGTTCGGGAGGAGCTTCTTGGCGAGGAAGAAGAAAACGATGGCGAAGGCAATTGCTCCGACGAGCAGCTCGGGGCCGGGCGGGACCAGGGGGTTCTGCTCTTCCTCGGCCGCCAGCTGAACCAAGTTGGCGATCACATCAATGCCTTTCGTCGAAAACGGTTCGGCGCGGGATCACTTACCGAACACGAACGGCATAACAATGCCGATCAGGGCGAGCGCCTCACAGAACGCGAAGCCCAGGATCTGGTTGGCGCGGATCAGACCGGCAGCCTCGGGCTGACGGGCGAGCGCCTGGGTGCCGTTACCGAAGATGATGCCGACGCCGACGCCGGGGCCGATGGCGGCGAGACCGTAGCCGATGGAGCCGAGCGAGCCGGTGACCTCTGCGGCGAGCTGAACAGCGGACATGCTGTCTCTTCCTTCTCTTTACGCGGACCGGTGGGGGTTGGCCACCGGACGAATATGGGCTGTGGGGCGGTTGCTCAGTGGTGCTCGGCGAGAGCGCCCTGAACGTATGAACAGGCCAGGAGGACGAAGACGTATGCCTGCACGGCCTGGACGAAGAGCTCGAAGGCGATCATGGCCATGGTCATCACGAACGAGACGCCCGCGGCCGGGATCATGTAACTGTTCAGCAGGTACCAGCTGGCGACGGTGAACATCACCAACATCAGGTGGCCCGCGAACATGTTGGCGAAGAGTCGCACCGCGTGTGTGAACGGCCGGACGACGACGTTCGAGAAGAACTCGATGACCATGACGAGCGGCAGCACCGGGCCGAGCGACTTGTCGTAGCCGGTGATGTTCTTCCAGCCGCCGATGAAGCCGTGCTTCCTGAAGGTCAGCGACATCCACAGGATGTAGACCACGGCCGCGAGAACCATCGGGTAGGCGATGATCGACGAAACCGGGAACTGGGCCAGCGGTACCACGGACCAGATGTTCATGATCCAGATGAAGAAGAACAGCGAGACCATGAGCGGGACGTACTTCTCGCCCTCGCGCTTGCCGAGCGTCTCGTAGACGATCCCGCGGCGCACGAAGTCGTAGCCGGCCTCGCCCACCATCTGCAGCTTGCCGGGTACGACCTTCGCCTTCCCGAATGCCGTCCAGAAGAAGCCGACGACGATGACCGACGCCAGCAGTGCGAGCACCATCACCTTGTCGAACTCGTAGCCGCCGACGGTGAAGAGCGGCTGGAACAGGAAGGAGTGCAGGCCGGGAGCCGGGAAGCCGCAGCCGTCGTCGGACAGGATCCGGCAGCTCCAGTCGAAGGCGAGCTGGTTCTGGTCAGCACTCACCGCGGGCTCCTTCTGCGTGGCGCATGGGTACGGCAACCTCGTTGTGTCGGCGCGGCGAGCAGCCGCGGTTCGGCACTGGACTGGTCTTGAGAACTTGGGGGCGGCTGGTCGGCGCTGAGCCGAGCGACCGGTCAGGCATCAGCGTCATGGGCTGCCGGTTCCGTCCCGTGGAACTGGGGAACTCGGCCGCCTGCGCCCGCGATGCCGCAGTTGGCATCGGACGATAGCAGGCGCGTAGGCCCATGTTTATTCCGGCCCTACCTGTCACGTCGCGGACTCCGCCGCGCGCGGACGGCTCGTCTCCGCCTGATCCGGTTCGACGTAAAGGATCTTGGCCTTCATGTGCGCCCGCGCCTGTGCGGCGATCCACACGAGCGTGGAGGCGACAAGGGTGGCGGCGAACGCCTTGGGGTTGAAGAGCGTGGTGTCCTTGAAAACGGCCACGAACACGAGCATCAGCAGGAGTTGGGCCGTGTAGAGCATCAGCCCCATGGCCTGGAAGAGGTGCGGCAGGGACTTGGCCGTCCGCTGCAGAACGGCCAGCCCCATGCCCATGAAGACGATCACCAGCAGTACACCGACGGCCGCTCCGAGCGCCCCCTTCCCGCCGCCGAGCACGGCACCGGCAACGACGGCGATCACGCCGACGGCGGCCGTGGGTACGGCAGTTCGAAGGAGCATTCGGGCGTCGTTTGACTGCATGGCGGCAACTCCGCTCGGGGTTGGGGCGAGTGTCGTCATGGACGAGCGTAGGGGCCGATCGAGGTCTCACCTCACACCGAGGAACCGTCCCGCCGACGGTGCTTCGGTGCTGGCCACCCGGTTTCGTGAACGGTATCACAAACTATTTGATGAGGTCTTTACCTAGTTGATGTGCTGCCCGTCACACATACGAGCTACCCCGCGCACCAATGAGCTGACGCGAACGCGGGTATCCCCTATGGGGTGTTATGCCGATGACAGATGGCGTCCGGCGATCACCAGTTGCGCGAGCGGGCGCCGATCGCCGTCGCGCCCGCCGGGACCCGGGTCGTCGTGGGAGTCCCGGCACTGCCCGTCCCGTTCGCGCTGCCGTTGTCGCTCGCGTGCGGCGCGGACACCCCTTCCCGCACCGGGAGTTCGGTCCCGGGGGTGTCCGCCGTATTGCGTCGGCGGCGGTAGCGGGGCGGGACGAAGGAGTCCGCCCAGCTCGGGGTGCGCGGGGTGAAGCGCGGCATCAGCAGCAGGAGCAGGCCCACCGCGCTGAGGGCGACAACGATCAGGACGATCCAGCCGTTGGCCGAGTGCACCGAGTAGCCGACCGCGCCGAAGGCGATCAGCGCCGACCAGAAGTACATGATCAGGACGGCCCGGCTGTGGGAGTGGCCGATCTCCAGCAGGCGGTGGTGGAGGTGGCCGCGGTCTGCGACGAACGGGGACTGGCCCTTCCAAGTGCGGCGGACGATCGCCAGCACCAGGTCCACCACCGGCACCATCAGTACCGTGAGAGGCAGCAGCAACGGGATGTAGACGGGCACCGTCGCGTGCACCGCCGCCCGTTCGGATCCCTTGAAGAAGAGGCTGAGCGAGTCGGGGTCCACCTGGCCCGTGATGGAGATTGCACCCGCGGCCAGCACCAGCCCGATCAGCATCGAGCCGGAGTCGCCCATGAAGATCCGCGCGGGGTGCATGTTGTGGGGCAGGAAGCCCAGGCACATGCCCATGAGGATCGCGGCGAAGACGGTGGCCGGTGCCGCGGGCTCCAGGCCGTAGCCGAACCACATGCGGTACGCGTACAGGAAGAACGCCGCGGCCGCGATGCAGACCATGCCCGAGGCGAGACCGTCCAGGCCGTCCACGAAGTTGACGGCGTTGATGGTGATCACGACGAGGGCGACGGTGAGCAGCGTGCCCTGCATGGACGTGAGTGCGACGGATCCCACACCGGGGACCGGGATCCACAGGATCGTCAGACCCTGCATGACCATGACGCCCGCGGCGATCATCTGGCCGCCCAGCTTCACCAGGGCGTCCACGCCCCACTTGTCGTCGAGCACGCCGAGCAGCCAGATCAGCGCGGCACCGGAGAGGAGCGCGCGCGGTTCGTTGGAAACCTCGAAGACCTTGCCGACGTTGGGGAGGTGCGCCGCGACGAGCAGTCCCGCGCACAGGCCGCCGAACATCGCGATCCCGCCGAGCCGCGGGGTCGGCTCGCGGTGCACGTCACGGGCGCGGATCTCCGGCATGGCCCCGATCGCGATGGCGAATTTCCGCACCGGCCCGGTCAGCAGGTATGTCACCGCTGCCGTGACGCACAGCGTCAGCAGATATTCACGCACCGATTCCCCAGACGTCTCGAGGTCCTACCAGGCCACACCCTAGGCCAGGGGTGGGACGCGCGCAGGCAAGCCCTGGATGGCTGCTCAGAGGGTAGCCCTGGCCGCACCGCATGTCAGGCCGTGATCCTCCGCTTCTCAGAATGCCCGTAAGCCGGGCCCGAACGGGTCCGTACCGGCCCTTCCGTGACCGACTTCATGACGAACGGCAGCCGCTCCGGGACAAGTTCACAGGCTCGGGACAGTTTCACCCGGCTCAGCAGCGCTCCTCCGCCCCGACCGGGATCTCGTGGAGCCGCGGGCTGGGGTGCCGTGGCCGACTCCACTCGCGCGGGTAGCCGACGGAGACCTCCTCGAAGCGCACGCCGTCGTGCCAGGTCGTCCGCGGGATGTGGAGATGGCCGTAGACGACCGCCGCGGCACGGAAGCGGACGTGCCAGTCCGCGGTGCGCACCGTTCCGCACCACTGAGCGAACTCCGGGTAGCGCAGGACCCGGGTCGGCTCGCGCACCAGCGGGTAGTGGTTGACCAGGACGGTCGGCAGGTCCGGGTCGCAGTCCCCGAGCCGCGCCTCGGTCTCCGCGACCCGTGCCTCGCACCAGGCGTCCCGGCTGGGGTACGGGTCGGGGTGCAGCAGGAACTCGTCCGTGCACACCACGCCCGCCTTCTCCGCCTGGGCGAGCGACTCCTCCTTGGTGGCGGCGGTCTCGGTCCGGAAGGTGTAGTCGTAGCCCACGAACAGCGGCGCGACGACCGCCGGCCCGCCCGGCCCCTCCCACACCGCGTACGGGTCCTCGGGCGTCAGCACACCGAGTCCGCGGCATACGTCCACGAGGTGGCGGTATCGCGCCTCTCCGCGGAGCTGGACCGGGTCGGCCCGGTGGGTCCACAGCTCGTGGTTGCCCGGCGTCCAGACGACGGTGGCGAAGCGGTCCTTCAGGACCCCCAGGGCCCACGAGATGTCCTCCGCCTTCTCGGCGACGTCGCCGGCCACGAGGAGCCAGTCGTCCGGGGACTCCGGGCGCAGGCCCTCGACGAGGGCGCGGTTCTCCGGATACGCGATGTGCAGGTCGCTGATGGCGAGCAGCCGCCCAGGGCCCATGGTCACCGCCTCCCGGCGGACGCGCAGGCGGGGCCGGCGCCCCTGGACGGGGCCGAACGCGCCCCGTGGGGGCGGGACTTGCAGCAAACCGCTGGTGCTGGCAACGAGGACTCCGAGCGCTCACCGACGTAGGGCACGATCCGGCGTCCCGGTCGAACCGGTACGGCCTCTCCCACCCTCTCGCAGCGGCCCCCGGAATTCCGCGGGATGCGGCGGTGGCACGCCGTCCACCCCGTGAGTTCACTCACATCCCGAACGCCACCGGCGTCACGGACCTCACTCCTCCGCCGGGTACGGCGGGAACGCCTCGGCGAGTTCCGCGGCCTGCGCGCCCGTCCCCGGGTCGTCCCGCAGCGCCGCCCCCAGAAGGTTCGCGATCCGCCGCATCTCTTCCTCCCCCATCCCCTGCGTGGTGACTGCCGCCGTCCCGAGGCGGATGCCCGTCGCCGGAGCGGGCGGCGGGGCTCCCTGGGGCAGGCAGCAGGAGTCCAGGACCATACGGGCGGCGGCGCAGCGGCCCCGCGCGGTGCGCCCGTCGAGGCCCAGTGGGGCCACATCGGCGGTGATCAGATGGGTGTCGGTGCCGCCGGTGGTGACGGCGAGGCCCTCGGCGGCGACGGCTTCGGCGAGCGCCGTTGCGTTGGCGACGACCTGCCGTGCGTACGTGGCGAAGGCCGGGGTCGCCGCCTCCCCGAAGGCGACGGCCTTGGCGGCGATCGTGTGCATCTGGGCGCCGCCCTGGGTGAAGGGGAAGACGGCCCGGTCGATCCGTTCGGCCAGGTCCGCGCCGCAAAGGATGAGCCCGCCGCGGGGTCCGCGCAGCACCTTGTGCGTGGTCGCGCACACCACGTCGGCGTACGGCACGGGGTTCGGTGCCACACCTCCGGCGACAAGCCCCATCGGATGGGCCGCGTCGGCGATCAGATAGGCGCCCACGTCGTCCGCGATGGAGCGGAAGGCGGCGTAGTCGGGGTGCCGGGGGTAGGAGATGGATCCGCAGACGATGGCCTTGGGGTGGTGCTTGCGGGCCAGGCGGCGGACCCGCTCGTAGTCGATCAGTCCTGTCTCCGGGTGGACGCCGTAGCCGACGAAGTCGAACCAGCGGCCGGAGAAGTTCGCCGGGGAGCCGTGGGTGAGGTGGCCGCCGTGCGGCAGAGCCATGGCCAGCACCGTGTCACCGGGCCTGAGCAGCGCCGCGTAGGCGGCCAGGACGGCCGAGGAGCCGGAGTGCGGCTGGACGTTGGCGTGCTGGGCACCGAAGAGCGTGGTGGCCCGCTCGGCGGCGAGCCGCTCGGCGAGGTCGACCAGTTCGCAGCCGCCGTGGTGGCGGTGGCCGGGATAGCCCTCGGCGTACTTGTTGGCAAGCGGCGAGCCGAGCGCGGCGAGCACGGCGGGCGAGGTGAAGTTCTCTGCGGCGATGAGCTGCAGCCCCGCCGACTGCCGCTCCAGTTCGGCGAGCACCAGACCGGCGAGTTCGGGGTCCTGGCGGCGCAGCATCCCGAAGTCCGGGCCCCAGCGGGCGTCCGCAGCGAACGCGCCGTCCGCTCCGCGGTCGGCTCCGGCTGCTTCCGTCTGCGCGCCGGTGGCGGGGTGTTCGGCACGGGCGCCGGGCTGCGCCCCCTGGCTGCCTGATGTGGTGACCGGCATGGCGTGCTCCGGGCCTCGGGTTGGTGCACTGCCAGGGAGGAGTGCACCGGGCGTCGAGACCCAATGTAGGGCCGGGAGGCCGGGGCCGCGCGGTGTGTGCGGCTATCCGTTCCCGGCCGGGGGGCAGGTGGTCGCCGGCACGCCGGTCAGCGCCGTGACGACCGGGTCGAGCGCCTGGTGGATCTCGTCGCCGATGCTGCGGAAGAAGGTGATCGGAGCGCCGTACGGGTCGTACACCTCGTCGGCGTCCGGGCTCGGCGCGAGCAGCCAGCCGCGCAGGGCGGCCGCCGCCTGGACCAGGGCGCGGGCCCGGCCCACGACGGAGCCGGAGGGCGCGGGGTCGGGCAGCGTCGCGAGGTCTATCGCCCGTACGAGCCGGGTGAACTCCTTGAGGGTGAAGGTGCGCAGCCCCGCCGAGTGCCCCATGGAGATCACCTGCGCCCGGTGGTCGCGTGTCGCGGTGAGGACGAGATCGGCGCGGATGACGTGTTCGTCGAGCAGCTCGCGGCCGGTGAACCCGGACGGATCGGCGCCGAAGTCGGTCAGTACGGTGGCGGCGTGGGCCTCCATCGGGGCGCCCTCGTGTCCCCAGGTGCCCGCGCTCTCCACGATGAGCCCACCGGTCACCGCGCCCTCTCCCCCGCGCTGCGCCGGCGGCACCCCGGCGGCGCGGGGGCGGCTCCCGAGCCGGTGCGCCAGGGCATGCCGCGTCAGCCGCTCGGTGATCGGCGAGCGGCACACGTTGCCGGTGCTGACGTGGAGGATGCGGAAGGTGTCGTCCGTGCCGGAGACCGCTATGCCACGCCCCTCAGGGGCCGTCAATTGGCCACCTCGAGGTCGGGTACGACCTCCCGGAGCTGCTCGGCGCTGAGCGCGCCCGCGCGAAGCAGCACCGGCGCCTTGCCCGTCACGTCCACGATGGAGGACGGTACGGCGGCCGGGGTCGGGCCGCCGTCGAGGTAGACGGAGACGGAGTCGCCGAGCATCTCCTGGGCGGCGTCGCAGTCCTGGGGTGAGGGGTGTCCCGTGAGGTTGGCGCTGGAGACCGCCATCGGGCCGACCTCGTTCAGCAGCTCGATGGCGACCGGGTGCAGCGGCATCCGCACCGCGACCGTCCCGCGCGTCTCGCCCAGGTCCCACTGCAGCGACGGCTGGTGGCGCGCGACGAGGGTCAGGGCGCCGGGCCAGAAGGCGTCGACGAGTTCCCAGGCCTGCTCGGAGAAGTCGGTGACCAGTCCGTGGAGGGTGTTCGGGGAGCCGACGAGGACGGGCGAGGGCATGTTGCGGCCGCGGCCCTTCGCCTCCAGCAGATCGCCGACGGCCTCGGAGCTGAAGGCGTCCGCCCCGATCCCGTAGACGGTGTCGGTGGGCAGCACGACCAGCTCGCCGCGGCGGACGGCGGAGGCGGCTTCGCGCAGACCGGCGATGCGGTCGGTCGCGTCGGTGCAGTCGTAGCGCCGTGCCATCTAACGGGCCTCTCTGTTCCGGGACTTGGGGCGTGGGGGCGGTCCGGCGGGCGCTGTCATGGTGTGGCCCGGCGGGCCGTGGCGAACCGCGGTCGGTTGTTCAGGTCGGGATGGTCCGCGGCATCGGCCCAGCCCCGTTCCTCGGTGAAGATCCACGGCACTTGGCCGCCCTGGGTGTCGGCGTGCTCGATGACGACGACACCCCCCGGGCGCAGCAGCCGGTGAGCGGTGCGCTCGATGCCGCGGATGGTGTCCAGCCCGTCCTCTCCCGAGAAGAGGGCGAGCTGGGGGTCGTGGTCACGGGCCTCGGGGGCGACGTACTCCCACTCGGTGAGCGGGATGTACGGCGGGTTGGAGATCACCAGGTCGACCTGGCCGTCCAGTTCGGGGAAGGCCGTGAGCGCGTCGCCGTGCCGGAGCTGGACGCGGGAGCCCTCGACATTCTTGCGGGCCCACTGCAGGGCGCCCTCGTCGAGTTCGACAGCGTGAACACGCGAGCGGGGCACTTCCTGGGCCAGCGCCAGCGCGATGGCGCCGGAGCCGGTGCACAGGTCGACGATCAGGGGCTCGACGACGTCCATGGCCCGAACGGCGTCTATGGCCCAGCCGACCACGGACTCGGTCTCGGGGCGCGGCACGAAGACGCCGGGGCCCACCTGGAGTTCGAGGTAGCGGAAGAATGCGCGGCCGGTGATGTGCTGGAGGGGCTCGCGGGCCTCGCGCCGGGCAACGGCCTCCCAGTAGCGGGCGTCGAAGTCGGCGTCCGCGACCGCATGCAGCTCGCCCCGCTTGACGCCGTGGACGAACGCGGCGAGCTCCTCCGCGTCGAAGCGCGGCGAGGGAACGCCGGCGTCGGCCAACCGCTGGGTGGCCTGGGCCACCTCGGCGAGCAGCACGTTCACGTCAATCCTCCAGCGGGGTTCGTCACGGAGCCCGTTACTGCGCGGCCGCCAGCTTCGCGGCGGAGTCGGCGTCGACGCACGCCTGGATCACCGGATCCAGCTCGCCGTCGAGCACTTGGTCCAAGTTGTACGCCTTGAAGCCGACCCGGTGGTCGGAGATGCGGTTCTCCGGGAAGTTGTACGTCCGGATGCGCTCGGAGCGGTCGACGGTGCGGACCTGACTGCGCCGGGCGTCCGACGCCTCCTTCTCGGCCTCCTCCTGGGCCGCGGCGAGCAGCCGGGCGCGCAGGATGCGCAGTGCCTGCTCCTTGTTCTGGAGCTGGCTCTTCTCGTTCTGGCAGGAGACGACGATGCCGGTGGGGAGGTGGGTGATGCGGACGGCGGAGTCGGTGGTGTTGACCGACTGCCCGCCGGGGCCGGAGGAGCGGTAGACGTCGATCCGCAGGTCGTTCGCGTTGATCTCGACGTCGACGTCCTCGGCCTCCGGCAGGACGAGGACCCCGGCCGCCGAGGTGTGGATACGGCCCTGGGACTCGGTGGCGGGCACGCGCTGCACGCGGTGCACCCCGCCCTCGTACTTCAGCCGGGCCCAGACGCCCTGGCCCGGCTCGGCGGGGGCGCCGCCCTTGGTCTTCACCGCGACCTGGACGTCCTTGTACCCGCCGAGGTCGGACTCGTTGGTCTCGATGATCTCGGTCTTCCAGTTGCTGCGCTCGGCGTAGCGGAGATACATGCGCAGCAGGTCGCCGGCGAACAGGGCGGACTCGTCGCCTCCTTCGCCGGCCTTGATCTCGAGGATGACGTCCTTGTCGTCGCTGGGGTCGCGCGGGACGAGCAGCAACCGCAGCTTCTCCGTGAGTTCCTCGCGGTGTTTCTCCAGCTCCTTGACCTCGGCCGCGAAGTCCGGGTCGTCGGCGCCGAGTTCACGGGCGGTCTCGATGTCGTCCCCGGCCTGCTTCCAGTCGCGGTAGGCGGAGATGATCGGGGTGAGTTCCGCGTACCGCTTGTGGAGCTTCCGGGCAGTGCCCTGGTCCGCGTGGACCGCCGGATCGGCGAGCCGCTTCTCGAGGTCGGCGTGCTCACCGATCAGTTCCTCGACCGCCTCGAACATCGTTTTTCCTTTGCGTAAAGAAGGGTCCGGCCATCGCAAAAGCGCCGGTCCGGCCGCCCGGGCAGGGCGGCCGAGGACCGGCGCTATGGGGTCGCTACTTCTTCGCGGACCCGACGTTCTTGCCGAAGCGAGCCTCGAAGCGGGCCACACGGCCACCGGTGTCGAGGATCTTCTGCTTGCCCGTGTAGAACGGGTGGCACGCGGAGCAGATGTCGGCGCGGATGGAGCCGCCGGTGACGGTGCTGCGCGTGGTGAACGAGGCTCCGCAGGTGCAGCTCACCTGGGTCTCGACGTACTCGGGGTGGATGTCGCGCTTCAAGGGTTCTCCTAGGTTCGGGAGGGCTCCGGGTCGCAGCGGGCGGGCTGCCCGTGCGTGAACCGGGGCCGACGTACCAGTCTGCCAGGACCGGTCGTGTCCGCCAAAACCGGGGTACGTGCCCCGGTATTCCCGGGGCACCCATGAAACCCGCCCGGGGCCCGTACGGAGCCGGCCGGGGCCGCCCCTCGCGCCCCGGAGAGCCGCGTCACGATCCCTTGACGACACCCTCGGTGTCCGCCATGTCGCTGACCGTTCCCTTGGTCGCGGACGCCGGTATCGGTTTGTCCGCGCGCAGCGCCGCCCACACCGCATCGGCCTGCCCGGTCATCGGTATGACGCGGTTCGGGTCTTCCTTGTCGTACGCGACGGGCAGCGTCACCATCTTCGCGTTCTTGGCGTCGATGCCCTTGAGGCCCTTGCCGAAGTCGAGGAGTTTGTTGACGGAGGCGAGCTCGGAGTCGGTGGTGACGGTGCGTGTCGCGGTGTCCGCCAGTCCGTAGAGCTTGCCGGGGCTGCCGAACAGGTCGACTTCCCTGACCTGGGTGATCAGGGCCTTGATGAAGGCCTGCTGGAGCTTGATCCGGCCGAGGTCGCTGCCGTCGCCCACCGCGTGGCGGGTGCGGACGAGGCCGAGTGCCTGCTCGCCGTTCAGCTTGTGCGTGCCGGGCCGCAGGTCGAGGTGGCTCTCCTTGTCCTTGATGGCCTGGCTCGTGGTGACCGGCACCCCGCCGAGCCCGTTGATGATCTTCTTGAAGCCGGAGAAGTCGACCTCGAGGTAGTGGTCCATGCGGATGCCGGACATCTTCTCGACGGTCTTGACCGCACAGGCCGGGCCTCCGACCTGGTACGACTCATTGAACATCGCATGCTTCGCGGCCGGGGCCGTGCCCTTGCCCTTGGTCTTCTTGCACTCCGGGCGGCTGACGATGGTGTCGCGCGGGATGCTGACGACACTGGCCTTTTTGTGGCCCTTGTGGACATGCAGGATCATCGCGGTGTCGGAGCGGGAGGTGCCGTCGTCCGTGCCGTACTTCCCGTTGGCGCCCTTACGGCTGTCCGAGCCCATCACCAGGATGTCCATCGAGCCGTCGTCGACGTTCCGCGGGCGGTCGGTGCCCAGGGCGGCGTTGATGTCGATGCCCTTGAGGTTGCCGTCGAGCTGGACGTAGACGAAGCCGAGGGCGCCACCGGCGGCCAGCGTCAGGCCCACGGCGGACCAGGCCGCGACGGTGACGGCCCTGCGGCCGCGACCGGGCGGCTTGCGACGGCGCCCGGTGGCGCGTATGCCACCGGGCCGTGATCCCTTTGCGCTGCCCTCTTCCGCCATGTGCTCCTCAGTCCTCGCTGGTCTTCTCCGGGTTCCCCCGCCGACCCGACCGACACAGCTCTGTACGTAGTCGGCCAAGTGCGGAATGTCGTCACCTGTCAGGACGACGGCTCCCGGAGCGGGGTTCAGGCGAGCACGGCATCCGCTGGGCGCCTCGTGCCCGGAATCCGGGGGAGCGCGCTCGACATCAGCCCTGAAAAGCGGCTCTCACCTGCGGATTCATCCGAAGCTGCAATCTCGGTCACAGCCGTTGTCGATCTTGATGCGTGTGGCATGAATCTCCGTCGGCACCGTGGCGGGCCCTTCGATCCGGATACAGCACGATTTCGACCGAATGCTCTGTGTAGTCGGTCGCTTGCCGGCCATGCCGGCCAGGGACCGCAGAGGCATGGCAGCCCACCTCGTCGGACACCACCTCGAGCCCGGCCGCATGTCGCCTTGATCCCGGACGCATGTCGCCTTGATCCCGGCCTCATGTCGTCCGCCAACGGCGCAGTCCGGCCGTTCCCAGCGCACGCCGAAGGTGCCCGCAAGCCCTTCGGGCATACGCGCTCCAGGAAACGGGCATGGGCGCGTGACGGGCATCACAGAGCAGCGCGTAAGCCTGAACATCCGCACGCGCTCGCAGCACGAAAAGCGGCTCTCCGCGCCCTCGTTGAGGTGTCCCGCAACTGCCGAAGGGCCCCCTCGTCACCGGCTACGGTGCGGTGACGAGGGGGCCCTGTCGGTTACGGCGCGGTGCCGCGGGTCCGGAGTATCAGTCGCCGTTCGGCGTCGGCGTCGTCTTCTGGATCTGCAGCAGGAACTCGGCGTTGGACTTGGTCTGCTTCATCTTGTCCAGCAACAGCTCGATGGCCTGCTGCGAGTCGAGCGCGTGCAGCACCCGGCGGAGCTTCCAGACCACACCCAGCTCTTCGCCTCCGAGGAGGATCTCCTCCTTGCGGGTGCCGGAGGCGTCCACGTCCACGGCCGGGAAGATGCGCTTGTCGGCGAGCTTCCGGTCGAGCTTGAGCTCCATGTTGCCGGTGCCCTTGAACTCCTCGAAGATCACCTCGTCCATGCGCGAGCCGGTCTCGACGAGCGCGGTGGCCAGGATGGTCAGCGAACCACCGTCCTCGATGTTCCGCGCCGCACCGAAGAAGCGCTTCGGCGGGTAGAGCGCGGTCGAGTCGACACCACCGGAGAGGATGCGTCCGGAGGCGGGCGCCGCGAGGTTGTACGCGCGGCCAAGGCGGGTGATGGAGTCCAGCAGCACGACCACGTCGTGGCCGAGCTCCACCAGGCGCTTGGCCCGCTCGATGGCGAGCTCGGCGACGGTGGTGTGGTCCTCGGCCGGACGGTCGAAGGTCGAGGAGATGACCTCGCCCTTCACCGACCGCTGCATGTCGGTGACCTCCTCCGGCCGCTCGTCGACGAGGACGACCATGAGGTGGCACTCGGGGTTGTTGTGCGTGATCGCGTTGGCGATCGACTGCATGATCATGGTCTTGCCGGCCTTGGGCGGCGAGACGATCAGACCACGCTGGCCCTTGCCGATCGGCGCGACCATGTCGATGATCCGCGTGGTCAGCGCGCCCGGCTCGTTCTCCAGACGCAGCCGCTCCTGCGGGTACAGCGGGGTCAGCTTGTTGAACTCCGGGCGCCCACGGCCGGTTTCGGGCGCCATGCCGTTGACCGAGTCCAGGCGGACCAGCGCGTTGAACTTCTCGCGGCGCTCGCCCTCCTTGGGCTGGCGGACCGCGCCGGTGACGTGGTCGCCCTTGCGCAGGCCATTCTTACGGACCTGGGCCAGCGACACGTACACGTCGTTGGGGCCCGGAAGGTAGCCGGACGTCCGAATAAAGGCGTAGTTGTCAAGAATGTCCAGAATGCCGGCAACGGGAATCAGGACGTCGTCCTCGGCGAGCTGCGGCTCGCCGCCGAACTCGTCGCGGCCGCGACGGCCCCTGCGGTCGCGGTAGCGGCCGCGCCGTCCGCGCCGCCCGCCCTCGAACTCGTCGTCGTCCTGGCCGCGGTTGTCGCGCTGCTGGCGGTTGCCGCCGCCACCCCCCTGGCCGTCGTCGCCGCCCTTGCCGCGACGGCCGCGCTCGCGGCGGTCGCCCTTCTGGCCCTGGCCGCCGCCCTGGCCCTGGCCGCCCTGACCGCGGTCCTGACGGTCGCCGCCGCCCTTGCCACGGCCCTCGGCCGTGTCCACGGCGGCCTCGGACTTGGTGTCGGTCTTGGTGTCGGTCCTGGTCTCGACCTTGGTGTCGGTCCCCGCCTCGGCAGTGTCCGGGCTGCCGGCCTGCGCTGTGGCGCGACGGCGGCGGCGTTCACCGGCCGGCTGCTCGTCGCTCGCCGGCTGGCCGGGGATCTCGATCTGCTGCTGCGACGCAGCCTTCCCGTCGGGGGCGTCCGCGGGGGCCTCGGCCTGGGCGTCACCCGTACGGGCCCGGGAGGTGGCACGGCGCTTCGGCTTGGTCTCGGTCTCGGCAGCGGGAGCGTCGGCTCCCTTTGCGGGGGCTCCGCCCCCGGCCTGCTTCTCCTTGATGACCTCGATGAGCTGGCTCTTGCGCATCCGCGCGGTGCCCTTGATGCCGAGGCTTGAGGCGACCTGCTGGAGCTCGGCCAGCACCATGCCCTCGAGTCCGGTGCCGGAGCGGCGTCGCCGCGAGGTCGTACCAGTGGCAGCACCGGCGGCAGGCGCGGCAGCGTCCGTGGCGGGCGCGGAGGCAGCGCCGACCGTGTTGTCGGCAGTCACGCCCATCAGATCGGTGGTGTCGCTCACGAAGGGTCCTTCCCTGGAGCGGGCGTCGGCCTGTCTGGCTCGGCGACCGGTTGTGCTGTCCGGCTTGCGGTCCTGGTGTGCGGACCGGGCCGGGGCGGTGGTCCGCCAGTACGGCGGAGAGAACAATTGATGACTCCGGCGCTCTTCGCGCCGGTTTCCGGAGCGTGCTCGAAATCTGCTCAGGCAGGCTGCTCAGGCAGTTTGGGAGGCTCCCGGAAGAAGGTCGTCCCGACAGGGGGACATGGAGCACCGCACCGTGGAGGTGTCGGGTGCAGACATGAGGTTAACACTACCGGATCCAACAAACATTCCCCCTCTCCAAGACCGGCAATCGTGTGTCATGCGAGCGGCAGGACACTGGCGCCTGCCATGTCGAGCGTCAGACGGTTGGCCGCCCATCCTTCGCCCGCCAGCTGTGCGACCTTGTCGGCCGCACTGTCCTCGGCCAGCGCGAGCACCGTGGGGCCCGCGCCGGAGATGACCGCGGGCACACCGTCCGCCCGCAGCCTGCTGACCAGGGCCGCGCTCTCGGGCATCGCCGGAGCCCGGTACTCCTGGTGGATACGGTCCTCGGTCGCGGCGAACAGCAGCTCGGGCTGCCTGGTCAGTGCCTCGAGGAGCAGGGCCGCACGGCCCGCGTTCGCCGCCGCGTCCACATGGGGGACCGTACGCGGCAGGAGGCCGCGCGCGGTCTCGGTGAGGACCGGTTTCGCGGGCACGAAAACCACCGGAACGATGGATTCCGCAGGCTCCATCCTGATGGCCCGTGCCGCCCCCGCCTCCGTCCACGCCACCGTGAATCCGCCCATGAGGCAAGCGGCGACGTTGTCCGGGTGCCCCTCGATCTCGGTGGCCAGTTCGAGGAGCGCCGTGTCGTCGAGCTTCTCGGCACCGCCTATCGTCACCGCGCGGGCGGCGGTAATCCCCGCGCAGATGGCGGCGGATGAGGAGCCCAGACCACGGCCGTGCGGAATGCGGTTGGCACAGACCACCTCCAGACCGCGCGGCTGCCCGCCGAGCAGATCGAACGCCGTCCGCAGGGACCGTACGAGCAGATGGCGCTCGTCCCGGGGGAGGGTGTCCGCCCCCTCACCCGCGATGTCGATGTGCAGGCCGGAGTCCGCCACGCGGACGACCACGTCGTCGTACAGCCCCAGGCCGAGGCCGAAGGAGTCGAAGCCCGGGCCGAGATTGGCGCTGGTGGCGGGGGTGCGCACCCGTACGGCGGCGGCGCGGAAGGCGGGACCGGCCATCGCTCGATGACTCTCCTTGGTGTGGATCTTCAGAACTGCCCCTGGGCGTCCCCGGGACGCATCCCCTGGCCCGGCGGCAGCGCCGCGCATCCAGGGCGGAAGGCTGCAGCGGGGCGGGGTTCGACTGCCAGCCTATCGAAGGAAGGTTCCTCTCCGACATAGGGCGCACGGGAGGCGCACGAAGCGTGTCGCGTCTCCTGCCGTGCTTCCCCGGTGCGTTTCCGCTCTCACCGGCGGTTTCCGGCTCGCCCACCGACGGTCATGCTTGCGCTCTCACCGGCGGTTTCCGGCTCGCCCACCGACGGTCATGCCAGGCCCAGCCGTTCGGCCGCGGCGTCCGCGTCCACCGGCACCGTGACGGGCTGCGGCGCCCCCGCCACCGCCCAGTCCGGATCCTTCAGACCGTTGCCGGTGACCGTGCAGACGATACGCCGGCCCGGCTCGACCTTGCCCTGTTCGGCGGCCTTCAGCAGCCCGGCGACGCTCGCCGCCGAGGCCGGCTCGACGAACACGCCCTCCTGCGAGGCCAGCAGGCGGTACGCCGACAGGATTTGACGATCCGTCACCTCGTCGATGAACCCGCCCGACTCGTCCCGCGCCTGCTCCGCCTGCGCCCAGGACGCCGGGTTGCCGATCCGGATCGCGGTCGCGATGGTCGCCGGCTCCTTCACCGGGGCGCCGCGTACGATCGGAGCCGCGCCCGAGGCCTGGTAGCCCCACATCTGCGGGCGCTGCGAGGCGTCGCCGCTCTCCGCATACTCACGGTAGCCACGCCAGTACGCGGTGATGTTGCCCGCGTTGCCGACGGGCAGCACATGGATGTCCGGCGCGTCGCCCAGCGCGTCGACGATCTCGAACGACGCGGTCTTCTGCCCCTCGATGCGATACGGATTGACCGAGTTGACCAGCGCGACCGGGTACTTCTCGGACAGCCCGCGGGCCAGCGTCAGGCAGTCGTCGAAGTTCCCGTCGACCTGCAGGATGCGGGCGCCGTAGACCAGGGCCTGACCCATCTTGCCCAGCGCGATCTTCCCCTGCGGCACGAGCACGGCGCACACCATCCCGGCCCGTACGGCGTACGCGGCGGCCGAGGCGGAGGTGTTGCCCGTGGAGGCGCAGATGACGGCCTGCGCGCCCTCTTCCTTGGCGTGCGTGATGGCCATCGTCATGCCGCGGTCCTTGAAGGACCCGGTGGGGTTGGCGCCCTCGACCTTGAGGTGGACGTCGCAACCGGTGCGCTCGGAGAGCACCTGAGCGGGCACCAGCGGCGTACCGCCCTCGCGGAGCGTGACGACCGGCGTCTTCGGGGTCACCGGGAGGCGGTCACGATACTCCTCGATGATGCCGCGCCACTGGTGGGTGCCGGTGGGCCGGTCGACGATTGCAGGCATGGTTCCTTGACTCCCTATTCCCCTTCGACCCGCATGATGCTGGCGACGTCGCGTACGGTGTCGAGTTGCCGCAGCGCCTCGACGACCGCCGAGAGAGCGGCGTCCGGCGCCCGGTGGGTGACGACCACGAGCGAGGCCTCCCCGTCCTTGCCCTGCTGGCGGACGGTGTCGATGGACACGTGGTGCTCGGCGAAGACCGTGGAGACCTGGGCCAGAACGCCCGGCTTGTCGGCCACGTCGAGGCTGATGTGGTAGCGCGTGACGACCTCGCCCATGTGGCCGACCGGCAGTTGCGTGTACGCCGATTCGCCCGGGCCCGTCGTCTCCCCCACCTTGTTGCGGCAGACGGCGACGAGATCGCCAAGGACGGCGGACGCGGTCGGCGGGCCCCCCGCACCCGGCCCGTAGAACATCAGCCGGCCGGCGGCGTCCGCCTCGACGAACACCGCGTTGTACGCCTCGCGCACGGAGGCGAGCGGGTGGGTCAGCGGGATCATCGCCGGGTGCACGCGCGCGGTGACCGACCGCCCGTCGGCGGCGCGCTCGCAGATCGCCAGCAGCTTGACCGTGCAGCCCATGCGTTTCGCGGAGACGATGTCGGCCGTGGTGACCTCGGTGATGCCCTCGCGGTGCACGTCCTCGATGGTCACGCGAGTGTGGAAGGCGATCCCGGCGAGGATCGCGGCTTTGGCCGCGGCGTCGAAGCCCTCGACGTCGGCGGTCGGGTCGGCTTCCGCGTATCCGAGGGCGGTGGCCTCGTCGATCGCCTCGCTGTAGCCGGCGCCGGTGGTGTCCATCTTGTCGAGGACGTAGTTGGTGGTGCCGTTGACGATGCCCAGCACACGATTGACCTTGTCGCCCGCGAGCGATTCGCGCAGCGGACGCACCAGCGGGATGGCGCCGGCCACGGCCGCCTCGTAGTAGAGGTCGGCGCCGTGCTGTTCGGCCGCGGCGTGCAGGGCCGCGCCGTCCTCGGCGAGCAGGGCCTTGTTGGCCGTGACGACGCTGGCACCGTACGCGAAGGCCGTGGTGATGAGGTTGCGGGCCGGCTCCAGGCCGCCGATGACCTCGATCACCACGTCGATGTCGCCCCGCTTGACCAGCGCGGTGGCGTCGGTGGTGACCAGTTCGGAGGGCACGCCCTCGCGCTCCCGGCCGGGGCGGCGTACGGCGATCCCGGCCAGCTCGACCGGGGCGCCGACGCGTGCCGCGAGGTCGTCCGCGTGCGTCGTCATGAGGCGCGCCACCTCTGAGCCGACCACTCCACAGCCCAGCAGCGCCACCTTCAGCGGACGCGTACGCATCATCCGACCTCACTTCCCTGCCAATAGGTGCTGAACCAGTCTCACTCACCGGACCGGACTTTCTATCCCCGTTCCAGAATCCGAGACTCACATCCCGGAATACGGTTCCGGCCGCCGCGGTGTCCTCCCGTGCCCAACCACCGCATCCCCTCTGCACCGGCCGCCGCCCGGGCCCCCTTCCGCCCAGGCCCACCCGGCGCTCACCCGACGTCCAGGCGCAGCAGGTCCTCCTCGGTCTCGCGCCGCACGATCACCCGCGCCCCGCCGTCGTTGACCGCGACCACCGGCGGACGCAGCGCGTGGTTGTAATTGCTCGCCATGGAACGGCAGTAGGCACCGGTGGCGGGAACGGCGATCAGGTCACCGGTCGCCAGATCGGCGGGCAGGAAGGCGTCGCGTACGACGATGTCGCCGGACTCGCAGTGCTTGCCGACGACACGGGCGCGCATCGGCTCGGCGCCGGAGCGGCGGGAGACGAGGGCGACGCTGTACTCGGCGTCGTAGAGGGCGGTACGGATGTTGTCGGACATGCCGCCGTCCACGCTCACGTATGTCCGCAGGCCCGGCAGCGGCTTGACCGTGCCGACCTCGTAGAGCGTGAAGGCGGTGGGGCCGACGATCGCGCGGCCCGGCTCGACCGAGATTCGGGGCACGGCCAGGCCGGCGGACTCGCACTCGCGGGTGACGATCTCCCCGAGGGCCTTGGCGATCTCGTGCGGCTCCCGGGGGTCGTCCTCCGAGGTGTACGCGATGCCGAGACCGCCGCCGAGGTCGATCTCGGGCAGCTCGACCCCGTGCTCGTCGCGCACCTTCCGCAGCAGCCCCACGACGCGGTGGGCCGCCACCTCGAAGCCGGAGGTGTCGAAGATCTGCGAGCCGATGTGCGAGTGGATTCCGACGAGTTCGAGGTGCTCCAGGCCGAACACACGTCGTACGGCCTCGGCCGCCTGTCCGTGCGCGAGCGGGACGCCGAACTTCTGATCCTCGTGCGCGGTCGCGATGAACTCGTGGGTGTGCGCCTCGACGCCGACCGTGACCCGGATCTGCACGCGCTGGCGCTTGCCGAGCTGCTCGGCGATGTGCGCGACGCGGACGATCTCCTGGAACGAGTCGAGGACGATCCGGCCGACGCCCTCCTCGACGGCCCGGCGGATCTCCTCGGTGCTCTTGTTGTTGCCGTGCAGGGCGATGCGCTCGGCGGGCATGCCCGCGGCGAGCGCGGTGGCGAGCTCGCCGCCGGAGCAGACGTCGAGGTTCAGGCCCTCCTCGTACAACCAGCGGACGACGGCGCGGGAGAGGAACGCCTTGCCCGCGTAGAAGACGTCGGCACCGTCCCCGAACGCCTGGCGCCAGGCGCGGCAGCGGGCGCGGAAGTCCTCCTCGTCGAGGATGTAGGCCGGGGTGCCGAACTCCTCGGCGAGCTGCTTGACGTCGCGGCCGCCGACGGTGACGACACCCTCGGCGTCGCGCGCGACCGTACGGGACCACACGCGCGGGTCCAGCTCGTTGAGGTCGGCGGGCGGTGCGGTGTAGTGGCCCTCGGGGAGAACGTCGGCGTAGCGGGGGCCGGCGGGGTGGGCGGAGCGGCTCATGGGTCCAATCTTTCCTCGGTCCTCGTCAGAGGTGTGCGGGGGCGGTGATGCCGAGCAGGTGCAGGCCGCCTGCGAGCACCGTCCCGGCCGCCTGGGCGAGGGCGACGCGGGCTCGGTGGGCGGCCTCGGGTTTCTCGTCACCGCGAGGGAGGACGGGGCTGATCGCCTGGAGGCGGAGGAATGCGTCGGCCGTCGCCTCGAGGTGCCGCGCGACCCGGTCGGGCGCGCGGAGGCGGGCGGCGGAGGCGAGGACGCCGGGGTACTCGGCGAGGAGTGCGGCGGGGTGGCCGCCGTTCGGGGCGGGGGCGGCGGGGGCCGCCTTCGGGTCGCCGTCTGCCGGATCGGGGGCCGACGGGTCGGGGGTGATGCCCAGATCGGCAGCGTTGCGCAGAAGGGCGCAGGCGCGGGCATGAGCGTACTGGACCCGGAAGAGTGGATTGCAATCGCGCTGGACGAGCAGCTCCGCGGGATCCGTACGGGGGTGGTCGTGGGCCACGGGTCGCAGGAGCGCCCAGCGCGTGGCGTCGGGCCCGAGGGTCTGCAGGAGTTCGACGGCTGGAAGCGGGGCGGGGACGGGGCGGACACGGACGGAGGGGACGGGGCGGCCGCAGAGGGAGTGGACGGGAGGGACGCGGACGGAGGGGCCGGGGCTGATGTGGACGGAGGCATCGTCGCCCACGCTCGGGCCGCTGTGCAGGGCATGGCCGCTGTACAGGGCATGGATGCCGAGCCCTGCGGCCCAGACGGGATCGGGCCCGCGGTCGCAGAGGAGCCGGACGTTCGTGGCTCCCTGGGTGCGGAGGATCCGGGCGAGGGCGTCGGCGGTGACGGCGGCACGGATCTCACGGGCGAAGCGCAGCTCGACGGCGGCGGGCAGCCCGGCCAGGGTGTCTCCGTACCCGTACGAGGCGCCTGCCGCGAGGACGTCCCGGACGACGGCGCTGTGACCGCCGCCTTCGAGGGTGATGTTGAGAAAGCCGGGCTCGGCGATCTCGACCCGCGCGACGCCGGCGCTCTCCTCGATCCGGCGGCGGAGAATCTCGGCGACCTGGCGGGGCGGACGGCCCGCGTGCGGGGCGAGCTGCAGCGCGACATTGGTCGCGTAGTCCCCGCAACCGGGCCGCGGCGGCCGCCGCACGACGACGCGCGCCGGGACCGGCGCACGCAGCTCACCAGCCTCGACGGCACGACGCACAGTGCGGAGCACGGTGCGGGAGAGCTCGGCGGGGGTCACGTGACAAGCGTATGGGAGGTGGGGGGTGCGTCCGCGAACAGGTTTCCCGGGCGGCGGAAGCGCAGGGGGAGGGTAGGGGGTACGCGGGTGCGAACGGGGGGGCGGGCGATCCGGCACGCACGGACTGCACGCGGGGGCGGGGTAGCGGCGCGGGGGGGGCGGGCGGACTGCGCACGGCGCGACGCGAACGGGCCGGCGCGGTGGAGCCATGCCCGGTGCGAGGGGAGCCATGTGCGACGTCGGCGGGCTGGGACCCGGTGCGAGAGGCTCGGCGCGGGCGCGGCTCGGGCCGAGTCGGAACGGACCCGGCTCAGCGCCAGGTCTGTGGCCGGTTCTGGCGTGCCCGGCTCGAGCGCGGCTGAAGCGCGGGGAGGGCTCGCACGGCACCGGCCGCGGACAGTGCGGACAGTAAGGCCCGTACGCCTGACTCAGCCGGCGGGGCGGACGGCGGGCTTGGCTCCGCCACCCCCACCGTCGGGCCCGCGAAGACATGAATCGGCGGCTCCCGCGGCGGTGGGCCGGGCGAGCCGACGCACGAGCCGTACGAGATCGGCGGGCTCGAACGGCTTCGCCAGGAACGCGGCCACACCTACCGATTGCCCGCTGTCGACCTCGAGTTGAGTGCATGCGCTGACGATCGCGACGGGGATGTGCCGCGTGCTCGGATCGGCATGCAGCCGTGCCGCGGTGCGCAGCCCGTCGAGTCTGGGCATGACGACATCGAGCGTGATGACATGGGGCCGGACGCGCTGCACGATGTCCAGGCACTCGGCACCATCGGCCGCGGTCACGACCTCGAACCCCTCGAGTTCGAGATTGACCCTGATCAGCTGCCGGATGACCTTGTTGTCGTCGACGACAAGGACCCGACCCGTCGAGCCAGGCACAACTCGAGAGTAGGTCGAGGACTCCGGCTGCGTCCGGGTTTTGCCCACTTCCGACACCTGCGGGGGATCCCGTGGGATGCGTCATCTCCCGGAAAACCCTGTTCATGGGCACCCCTAGGGAACTGGTAGGGTTCTACACATCGCCGCAACGCGACGTGTCGCCCCCGTAGCTCAGGGGATAGAGCAACGGCCTCCGGAGCCGTGTGCGCAGGTTCGAATCCTGCCGGGGGCACTTCGCCTCAACCAGCACGAAGATGCGGTTGACCAGCGCAGATGCCAAGCATGAAGAGCGGGAATCAGTCTCACTGGGTCCCGCTCTTTGTCGTTGCTGCACGCTGAACGCGACAGACCTGCGATAGACGCCTGACGTGCTATCCGTCTGTCTCCATGGCTTCCAAGGTCCGCATGTGCCGGATCAGATAGTGCAGCCCGACAGGGACGAAGCGGCGCGTCCGAGGTGCTGCGGCGTCGAGCCAGATGAGGAACTCGGCAACGACTGTGTTCGTGTCACGCCACTTCCAGCCAGGCACCGACGCCCATCCACCGCCTTCAGAATTGGGGACACGCCACTGAAGGGCTCCGCCTCCGTCGCCGTAGTCAATCGCGGTCCCCCGCCCCAAGATGAACACTCCGTCAAGAGGACGAAGGTGGGGGTCAGCACCACCCGGCCCCGGGACGAGGTCGGGCTTGTCCAACCACTCCATGAGGGTCTCCATCGCAACAACGCTCTCGAAGGCGAAGAGAAAGTAGGGTGGGCACTCGTAAAACCTCGCAGCGTCCGACTCGTTCGTGAATCGACTGTCACCGCCCGAATGCTAATTTCGAAGCTTCTTGAAGACGGCCGCCTTCTTGAGGGTGTCGTCCAGATCGTCCAGCGTGAGCCTTGACTTGATCTCGCCTGCCGCAGAGACACCCTCGATCAGGAACACCCCGGGATCATGGATGCCGCTTCGAAACGGTTGATCAATATTGGCGACAACCACATCTGTCTGGGTGGAAGTCTGGTCATGCAAGTCCAGCACTTCGCCGGTTCCCACGGTGAAATGGCGAGGCAAGTGCCGATCTAGGAATTCCCGGAAAGCGCACTCCACCACATCGCCACGGAGACCCGCGTGTTTGAAAGCGCTTCTGCTCTCTTCGAGAGCAGCAGAAAGCTTGCGGTCCTGAGACCTCAGCATCGCGACCAGGTTTCGGTTGAGCACGCAAGCCCCTTCCCGTACATGCCTGTTGGGGGTTAACCCCCAACAGGGAGCGGAGGTTGGATCCGACAACGTAACACCCAGGCGAGTCCAGTTCCGCTTCAATCTTCCTGTTCATGGCCTCGTCCTGGCGGTAGATGCACACTTCGTAGACGGGGTGGATCACCTCGGGTGAATTGCCTACCCGACGCGCGACCTCGGCCACGGGCACTCCGGCGTTGAGCCACGTCGTGATACAGGCATGCCGTAGGTCGCACGGCCGCCCTCCGAGGGTGGACCCCTGAAGATCCGGCGCGAGCGCGTACTCCCGAGCGTCCCGCCACACGCGCCAATGGGTGCTGCCCACGAGACCGCCGCTCGTTCGTGAACAGCCGCCCGTCCTTGACGGTGCCGAACTCCTTCAGGTGGGCACGGAGCATGTAAACCAGCGGCCGGGGGGGGTCGGGACTGGCCGATCTTCCTTGGCCTCTCTCGACTTCAGACCGCGCTTGTCGTGGCGCTCTCCGCTATCTGTCCACTGCTTGCCCGACACGGGGTGCGTGTCGTGGAGTGTTAGAGCGCCCCACCCCCTTCTCCGGGAGGAAGCAATCAGCCTTCCTGAGGCCCACAGCCTCACTCGAGCGCTGTCCCGCGAAGTACATGACCGCGTAGAAGCCCACCAGGCGACGGCCCTTCTTGCGGTCCCATGTCCCGATGTAGGAGACCCCGGCCAGGAGTTGACCCGCCTGCGTCTTGTTCACGAGAACACGGGGTCCACACGATCCGATGAGGAACTCTTCACCTTCTTGATTGCGGTGAGCGGGTTCTCCGTCAGAAGCTTGCACTCGATGGCGTATTCAACACCGTGTTGAGCGCTCGCCGACGGCGACGCGAGGTCTCCGCCGCTGCGGGGGTGTCGTCCAGTTCGAAGGCGATCCGGTTCCGAGTGAACGGCGGCGCGTAGGAAAGAACGCGCGCGCTTGACGCCTATCGACCCTAGAGTCGATAGGCGATTCTCTCGTCTCGTAGCGCTTTCAGGATCACCTGTAGCTCTTGCTTGCGCACAAGGGAGCAATCCGGGCTACTGATCTCCGCTTCGACCGTCGCGATCGCCTTGGCGTTCTGATTTCGAATCTCGCGCTGCTCCAGCTTCGCAAATATCCAGCTCATGATGACGGTGAAGGCGATGGCCACGACTGGGGCAAGATAGAGAAACAGCTTGCCCCAGACTCTTTCGGGTCCCAGATTATCGGCGAATGCAGCCAATCCGATACCCGTCCCAGCACCACCGAACGAAGCATTCATCTGGTCGGCGTTGAAGACTCTACGAGGCTGAGAAGTCAACGCTGCAACCCCGTTGCTTCCTGCGCCTGCGGCTTGAGTTGACACAGGATCAGCTACCCTCGCGAGGCCGCGTTTGAAGTTGCTCCAAGTATTTCGCAGCTTCCGTGGGGTTGGAGAGGTCCAAAGTCACTTCCGCCCCGCCAACCCTCATTCGCACGCGTCTTGGGTGCCGCGACCGTAACCAGGCAAAGACCAAGCGGAACAAGGTAGAAAGAAATCCGCCGACACCGACGACGGCCGCAAGTGTTATGAACTCCATTTCCCCCCTAGCGATTACGGATGCCAAGGCACGCCCAGCACCTCGAATGCCGAACGGCCATCCGATGCTGACCAGCAACCATCTTCCCCCGTCACAGGCCGCATTGCCCACCGTTCAGCGCCGATTCGTCCGAACTCGGGCCGATCACACCGACGGTGAGAGGTCCTCACTGGAGCGCATCGTAGGCGGCGGAGTCATCTCCGAGCTCGGTCGATCAACCAACGCGCCCAGGCCCACCAATACAGCCGCCCCGGCTCCGTACGCCGGAAGCCACCGGGTAGTCTCGCCGCGACCGCGTTCATCCGCGAGCGACAGCGGGGGCTCTGCACCCATGTCATCGACAGCCGCGGTGCGAGCCGCCGGAAGATCCCGTCAATGAAGACTCGGGTGCTGTGGGTCGGGCGCGATGCTTCAACAGAGCGCGGTCATCGGGTGGTTCAGCGGCATTGTGGTCGAGCTGCCGTGGTGACCCGTGGCGGAGGACGGCCCCGAGCGGTCGGTCCGCGGCCCACGTCAGCCCCAGGGGGCGAGAGAAGGCGAGAGCCCGTCTCACTCCGTGTCGATCGCCGTCAGGAACGGGTCGCCCAGAGAGGCCGTGCGTTCGTCGTAGCCCGCTGCCTTCAGAGCTTCGCCGGCGATGGACAGCACCTCCAGGCAGGCCGCTTCGCTGTCCTCGGCGTCCACTTCCAGCCGCAGGATGAACGTGCCGTTGGAGTCGTCGACGCTCAGGACGTCCAGTTGTGGGGGTACGGCGCCGACCTCTTCGGGGTCGGCGCCCTGAAGGGCCGTGAGCAGACGCGACTTCGCGTCGGCCCCCAGGGGTTCGGTGAAGGTTCCGGGGATGGAGACGATGAAGTTGGTCATGCCACTCCCTTACCCGCCTCCGACCGTCCGCTCGGGGAATTCGCCCGACCGGCGTCCAGCCCCGGGCTGCGGCGCCCCCACCATCATGACGGCATACGAGGGTGCGGCGTCCTTCGAGCCATGTGCCTATGACTCGAAGGACGCCGGGATGCGCAGGGGAGAAAACCCCTAGTAGACCTCGTTGACCCACTCGGGGTGGTCGATGAACGGGTTCCGGTTGTGCTGGAACTTCTCGAATATCAGGTCGTTGCGCTTCTTCTCGAAGTCGTCCGGCGGGTCCTGCTTGCTCCACTCCTTCAGGACCGACAGTCGGCCGATGTGCGGAGCCTTGCCGTTGTCGACCTTGTCGTTGGGCTCGAGGTCGGGGAAGTCGTCGTCTCCGTCGTAGCGCACTCCCATGTAAAGGATCATGCGTGCGACGTCACCCTTGACCTCGTCGCGCGGTTCCCAGGAGTCCTCGTCGGTGTAATTGCCCGGGGCCTCCTCGACTTCCTGGCCGCCCTCGTCGAAGTCCTTGTTGTTGCGCGTGCTGTTCACTGTCACGTCGGCTGGACGCAGGTGGTGGAGGTCGGTGCCTGGCCCGGTCGCCGTACCGAAGTCGCCGTGCGACTTTGCCCAGACGTGCTCGCGGTTCCAGTCGTCGTTTCCGGTGCCGTTGCTGTCCTTGCTCTGCGAACGGCCGGTGTAGAGGAGGATGACGTTCGACGAGTTCTGGGGGTCCTCGTCGGTGACCTTCAGTGCGTCCCAGACCTCGTCGTACGAGAGCTTCGTCTGGTCGCTGATGATGGTGTGGAGCGCCTTCTTGAGCTCAGGGCCGGTCTTGCCCTCCGCGTCCTTGTAGTAGTCGTCGGGACCGTCGGCCGTTTGCTGTGCCGCCACCGGCGGCTTCGGCGGTGCCTGGGTGGCGATCGCCGATGCGGGGAGGGCGATTCCGGCTATCACCGCACCAGCGGCTATGAGAGGCAGCGGCTTGAGCCGCTGCGGGCGAAGGACGGACATATGTGGGGGGTGTCCTCTCCCAGACAGGCGCGCCCGTCCACCCGTAACAACTCGCGGTGGGGGACGCGATGTGACGGTAAATCGAACACCTTCGAGCTTTCCATGGCCCGAGCCTCACCGTGTGTACGTGGTGAAACGGTTCTGTGATGACACTGAGATGACGCCCCAACTAGGTAACGTCTGCTCACGACCGGGACGGATGTGGCGTGGTGGGCTCTGGCGGTACGGCGGAGATCGGCATGCGTGTCGGCGCGTGTCCCCCCTTGGGGATCTCCGCCGTCACCACGACCGCTTCACCGATGCTCAAGGAAATGCGATGCGTTCTCGTCTCTCGCTCTATGCCGCAGGCGCGCTGCTCGCCGCGTGCAGCCTGGTCCTCTCGGGCTGCACGCGGACGAGGACTCCGCCGGCGCGCCTGCCTCGTCCGCCACTTCCGCGGAGGACGGAAAGGACGGCGGCAACTCGTCGAACGGCACGGGCGGTACGTCCGGCGATGGCGAGGACAACGGCACCTCGGGGTCGGGCCAGGACGGCGAGGGCGAGAGTCTCCACAAGCCGGACGCACCCGCGTGCACGGACAAGAACACGACCGTGACCATCGCTGCTTCCAACGGCACGGGCAAGGCGCACGTCAACCTTGTGAACAACGGGGGCAGCGCGTGCTCCATCGTCGGCATCCCGTCCGTCGAGCTGCTGTCCGCGGATGGCGAGACCCTCAACCCGGACGCGGCCGAGGATGAGAACCAACATGTCCTTCTCGTCGAGGTGGACGCGGGGGGCACCGCCACCGCCGAACTCACCTACGAGGGCGGCACGGTGAGCGAGGGCGGCTCACAGGATGGGATCACCTGCGGGAACGAGGCCGTCAGCGCCGTCGTCTCCCTCGAGGACAAGCAGTGGAAGGCCGAGGTCCGTACCAACGAGTCGGGCGGCATCGAGAACTCCGTGCCCGGCGGCATGATCGTGTGCGACTCGAAGTCCACCGTGGGGCCGTTCCACGAGTGACGTGGAACTCCTGACTCGGAAAATCCCCGACTCGAAGACCCCCTGACTCGGCAAACCCCCCCGACTCGGAAAACCCCTGACTCGGGAAATCCCTGCGCATTCCGCACCGGCCGCGGCCCCTCGCACGCCGCGGCGCCCGGCGGGCCCGGCACGGGCTGCGGGGCCCGCACACGTACGGGCCCGGCACCGGCTGCAGGGCCCCCACAAGCGGCGGCACGTCTGAGCGGATCGTGCCGCTTGTGTACGGAGCGGCGGAGGATGCGAGCCCCCCGCCGCCCCGTACACCCTTCACGGGCTGCCGTGGCGTATCAGCAGGGTCGGTGCGCCCGAAGCGGTGTGCGCCGCCGGGCCTGCTTCAACGCCCGGCAGTCGGTGCCCCCTACTCCCCCGCGTACACCTTCTCCAGCGCCGCGATGTCGAACTTCTTCATCCCGAACATCGCCGCGGTGGTCCGCCTCGCCTTCTCCGGGTCCTCGTCCCCGATCATCTCGATGAGCCGGGCCGGAACCACTTGCCAGGACACCCCGTACTTGTCCTTCAGCCAGCCGCAGGCGACCTCCTCGCCGCCCTCCGTGAGCCGGTTCCAGTAGTAGTCGACCTCGTCCTGGTCGGCGCAGTGGATCTGGAAGGAGACGGCTTCGTTGAAGGTGAACTCCGGTCCGCCGTTCAGGGCGACGAACTTCTGGCCATTGAGCTCGAACTCCACGACCATCACCGATCCCGCCGGCCCCGGTCCCGCTTCGGTGTAGCGGCCGATCCTCCCGAGCTTGGAGTCCTTGAAGATCGAGAGATAGTGGTGCGCCGCCTCTTCCGCCTGTCCGTCGAACCAGAGGCAGGTGGTGAATCCATCGGTGGCCATGGGGTCCTCCTCGCGTATCGGCCTGCTTATCCGTACAGACCCGTGCCGCGGCGGAAACTCATCGGTCCCGGGACGATGGAGCCGGGGCGGGGAGCGGAAGCCCGGTGCACGGACGGTGCACGGACGGTACGCGGACCCATACGCGGACCGATACGCGGACCGGTGACCGTACGCGTACGAGCGTCTGGCCCGCGCCACCCCCGCCCGCCACCGGCACTCCGCCGTCTGCGCTCGAGCTGCGGCCCGCGGGCAGGACCGGGCGGGACGCGCGGCAGAACCGGCCGTAAGCCAGGTGCTCCGGAAGCCCCCTCCGCCCCCGCCGGTGTTGATACCGAAGCGATACGCCGGGTGAAGTGGACGTCACAAGGGGATGCGGGAGAGACTGCACCGTCGCGCCGCCTGACGAAGAATTCGGCGTGGCGCACGGGATTGAGAAGGACAAGGGCGGTATTGGCAGTGCAGCCGCGGTACTTGGGAATAGTGACGGCCGGTGTCGCGGCCATGCTGGCCTCCACCCTGTCGGGCTGCGGCCAGAGCGAGGCCGCCGGATCCGGCGATGCCACCATCAAGCTGGTGGCGGCGGAATACGGCGACCGGTCGGGCAACAGCTCGAAGCGGTACTGGGACCAGTTGGCCGGGGAATTCGAATTCAAGCATCCCGGCATATCGGTGGATGTCGACGTCTACACCTGGAAGGAGGTCGACAAGAAGGTCGCCGCCATGGTGAAGGCGGGCCACGCCCCGGACATCGCGCAGATCGGCTCGTACGCCGACTACGCCGCGCAGAACAAGCTCTACCGCGCCGACGAAATGCTCTCCATCCCCACCCAGGCCGGATTCATCCCCGCGCTCGCCGACGCCGGAAAGGTGCGTCGCATCCAGTACGGGCTACCGTTCGTCGCGAGCACGCGCGTCCTTTTCTACAACAAGGACCTGTTCGCCAAGGCCGGCCTGTCCGGTCCGCCGAAGACCTGGGACGAGCTGGCCTCGGACGCCGAGGCGCTCGAACGGGCCGGGGTGAAGACTCCGTACGCCCTGCCGCTCGGCCCGGAGGAGCCGCAGGCCGAGACGCTGAACTGGATGCTCAGCGGCGGCGCCTACCACGACGACATCGGCAGCTACACCATCGACTCACCCCAGAACATCAGGACGTTCACCTGGCTTCGGGACGCGCTGGTCGGCGAGGGCCTCACCAACCGCGACCCGGGTTCCATGAACCGGCAGGACGCTTTCGACGCCTTCACGCGTGGCGATGCCGCGATGCTCAACGGGCACCCGACGCTGATGCAGCTCGCGCAGGAGAACGGCATCGACTTCGGCATGGCGCCGCTGCCCGGCAGGAACGGCCGGTCCAAGGCGACCACGGGGGTGGCCGACTGGATGATGGCCTTCCGGCAGAACGGCCACCGCGAGGAGATCGGCACGTTCCTCGACTTCGTATACAGCAAGAGAAACGTTTTGAAATTCGCCGACCAGTACGACCTCCTGCCGGTGACCACCGACGCCTCGGAGGCGATGCGCGCGGACGAGAACAACAAGGCGGTCTGGAAGTTCCTCGACGAACTTCCGACGGCCCGGAGCTACCCTGTGGGCAAGAGGTCATGGAGCGCGGTCGCCGCACGGCTCAAGTCGGAGATCGGGGACGCGGTGACAAAGGACGGCGACCCGGCGAGCGTGCTGGGGTCGCTGCAGCGCGAGGCGGAGACGACGGAGAACGCGGCGTCGTCCTCGTGAGGCCCTGATGCACCGAGGGTCCCAACTGCCGCCGGGTACACGGCCGCACGGCAAGCACGCCCGGCCGCACAGCAGGCACGACCCGACCACACCGCAAGAACACCCCGCCGCACAGCAGGCACGACCCGACCACACCGCAAGAACACCCCGCCGCACAGCAGGCACGACCCGACCACACCGCAAGAACACCCCGCCGCACAGCA
>NZ_JBFAYQ010000004.1:240740-307073 GCF_040681345.1 Streptomyces sp. NPDC051776
GCAAGAACGGCCCGACGGTACGGCGCGTGCGCCCGACCGCACGGCTGCGGACCACCCGTGGCCACAGCCTGTACGGCCGCCACGACCGGACGCCGCGCCGTACGGCCGGGCCTGGGCGCTACCGCCCCCGGTCGGCCAGACGGAAGGCCACCTCCGTCTCCCAGGCGTTCATGTCGGGCTGTTCCCGCGGATCCGTACGGTAGATCTCCAGGCGACAGCCCCACTCCTCGCCCTCGCCCGTCTCCGCCATGTCCCACGTGAGGTCGTGCCGGGCCGCCCAGTCCAGTACGGAGGCGTGGACGTCACGGAGCCGGTCGGGATGACCGATGTGGGTGACGGTCACGTACCGGCCCGCGGGGAGGACGCCCTCGAAAATCTCGCCCTCGACCTCCGGGGCGTCGGCGACCGGAAAGCCCGCCTCGATGTCGAGTTTCCTGTCCATGTCGATGACCCGGTACCGGAAGAAGGGCGGCCCCGCCGGTTCGACGCCCCGGGCCGTGAGCCAGCCGAAGAGCTCCGGGAGGCGATCGGCGATCTCGGCGATGCTCGTCATGGTGACCGCCTTTCGCACGGCCACGTAGGTCTGCTCGGGACGTTCTACGATCATGGGTTCCGCCTGTGTGTTCGCGTTCATGCCGTAGGAGACCGGGCGGGCGGGCGGAACTCATCGCTCCCGGGGCGGCGAATACGGACAGTGACGAGTTGCGCGCAATGGGCGACGGCCTTAGCGTGATGAGTGCGAGTCCGAATCGGTTCAATCCGCCGCAACTCGCCGCCGGGAAGGCCACGATGCCGCCCCTCCCGGGTGCAGGGCCTGGCCGACGTCGAACCGACGCCCGGCGCCCCGAGTCACCCATGGGCTCTCCATGGGTTCTCACCTCCACAGGAGGACAAAGATGCTGCAGTCCAAGTTCAGCAAGCTCGCCGTCTTCGCTGCTTCCGGCATCCTCGCCACCATGACCGCCGCCGGCCCCGCGCTCGCGGCCTCGGACAACGACCGCGACGACCGCGCCCCGTACAAGGGCCGCGTGATCGCCCGGACCGGCCTCCTCCTGCGGGATGCCCCCAACACGAAGTCGCGCGTCGTCGGCAGCGTCGCCTACGGCAGTATCGTCCGCATCCACTGCAAGGTGAACAGCCAGAACATCGACGGCAACCCGCGCTGGTACCTGCTCGCGAACGGCCACTGGGCCTGGGCCTCCGCCCGCTACATCGAGAACATCGGCCCCGCGCCGCACTGGTGCTGACGCCCCTGCGGAAAACCGGCTGACCGTGCTCCCCGTGCGCGATACGCGTACGGGGAGCACGCCTGTGACGGCACCACCGGAGCGCACCGGGGGGCCTCCGGGAACGCTTCGCCCAGGACGGCGCCACCCGAGCACACTGGCCACCGGAGCACACCCGCCGCCGGGGACGCCCGCGAGCCGCCCGCCCCCGCTACTCCCCGGCCCCGTCGCCCGTCGCACCCACGCCCGCGCCCGCCGCGATGGCCTCGGTCACCTCCGCCGTACGGGCCGACTCCTCCTCCGCGAACCGCTCCGCGTCCAGCTTCTCGGCCAGTTCCTCGTCCTGGGCCATCAGCAGATCGAGGTTGGAGTCGCCGAGTTCGAAGACGCCCATGTCGACGTATGCGCGCTGCAGGCGCTCGCCCCACAGGCCGATGTCCTTGACGCACGGCACGATGCGGCTGAACAGCAACTTCCGGAAGAGGTGCAGGAATTCGGACTGCTCGGTGTACTCGGCGGCCTCGGCGGCCGGAATGCCGAAGTTCTCCAGGACCTCTGTGCCGCGCAACCGGTCGCGCATCAGATAGCAGCCTTCGATCACGAACTCCTCGCGCTCGCGGAGTTCGGCGTCGCTGAGCTGCTTGTAATAGTCGCGCAGCGCCATGCGCCCGAACGCGACGTGGCGGGCCTCGTCCTGCATCACATAGGCGAGGATCTGCTTCGGGAGCGGCTTGGTGGTGGTGTCGCGGATCATGCCGAACGCGGCCAGCGCCAGGCCCTCGATGAGCACCTGCATGCCCAGGTACGGCATGTCCCAGCGGGAGTCGCGGAGGGTGTCGCCCAGCAGGGCCTGGAGGTTGTCGTTGATCGGGTAGAGCATCCCCACCTTCTCGTGGAGGAAGCGGCTGTAGATCTCGGCGTGCCGCGCCTCGTCCATGGTCTGGGTCGCGGAGTAGAACTTCGCGTCGAGGTCGGGGACGGACTCCACGATCCGCGCGGCGCACACCATCGCGCCCTGCTCACCGTGCAGGAACTGGCTGAACTGCCAGGAGGTGTAGTGCCGTCGCAGCTCGTCCTTGTCCTTCTCGCTCATCTTCGCCCAGTACGGGGTCCCGTGGAGGGCGAGGGATTCGTCGGGAGTGCCGAGCGCGTCGTAGGGGTCGACCTCCAGATCCCAGTCGATCCGCTTCGTGCCGTCCCACTGCTTGTCCTTGCCCTTCTGGTAGAGGGCGAGGAGCCGGTCACGGCCGTCGTCGTACTCCCAGCTGAAGCGGGCCGAGCCGGACGCCGGCACCTGCCACAGGCTTTCCCCAGGATCTTGCGCGTAGAGCTCGTGCGTCGACACTGACGCCTCCTTCGCCTCGCGTATCTGACCGGATTCCCGTGGGGGGTCGGATAGTTGGCAGGCTCACACGTCTGTTACCGCCGAGTCAACAAGTCGTGCGAGAACTCGTGCACAAGGGATTGACGACCTTACTGACAAGTAGTCTCATAAGCAATACCGGCGGTAACTCGCCGGCGCAGGCGGCACTTCACCAGCGAGGAGCACTCAGCCATGACGTCGTCCGTGACCGGAACCCGCCCGCTGCGCGACGCGCTCGGGCTGCTCAAGGACCGCGAACAGGTCGCCGAGCGGCTGCTGGAGTCCTCCGCGAAGCACTCCTTCGACCCGGACACCGAACTCGACTGGGACGCGCCGCTCGAGGAGGGCAAGTGGTTCTGGCCTCCGGAGCTGCTGTCGCTCTACGACACCCGGATGTGGCGGCAGATGTCGGAGGAGCAGCGTCTGGAGCTGTCCCGGCACGAGTCCGCGGCGCTGGCCTCACTGGGCATCTGGTTCGAGATCATCCTCATGCAGCTGCTCTGCCGGCACATCTACGACAAGTCGGTGACGAGCGCCCACACGCGGTACGCGCTCACCGAGATCGCCGACGAGTGCCGCCACTCGAAGATGTTCGCGCGCATGATCCAGAAGTCGGGCTCTCCCACGTACCCGGTGACCCGGCTCCACCACAACCTGGCCCGGGTCCTCAAGACCCTCTCCACGACGCCCGGTTCCTTCGCCTGCACCTTGCTGGGCGAGGAGATCCTGGACTGGATGCAGCGCTTGACCTTCCCGGACGAGCGGGTGCAGCCCCTGGTACGGGGCGTGACGCGTATTCATGTCGTGGAGGAGGCGCGGCACGTCCGGTACGCGCGTGAGGAACTGCGCCGTCAGATGGTCACCAGCCCGCGCTGGGAACGCCGGCTGACCCGAATCAGCTCAGGCGAGGCGGCCCGCGTCTTCTCGATCGCCTTCGTCAACCCGCAGGTCTACACGAACGTCGGACTCGACCGGCGCGAGGCGATGGCCCAGGTGAAGGCGAGCGCACACCGCCGCGAGGTGATGCAGACCGGGGCCAAGCGGCTCACGGACTTCTTCGACGACATCGGCGTCCTGCAGGGCGTGGGGCGCCGGATGTGGCGCAGCTCGGGCCTGCTGCCGTGAGGCGCGGCCCGGCCCACCGTCGGGACGGCCGGGGCGCGGGCGGCAGCGAGGCCGGATGCGGGCGCGGGAGCACTGCAGCCGGGTCGCCGGACACGTGGGGAATCGCCCGGACTGCTTCATATGACACGGACCGATACGCTGCCGGATATGAGAGGCAGTGAGGTCGCGTACCGGAGGATGTCCGTCGAGCAGCGTCGGGCGCAGCTCATCGGGGCAGCCCTGGAGCTGTTCGCACACGCCGCCCCCGAGGACGTCTCGCTGGACGACGTCGCGCACGCCGCCGAGGTCTCGCGCCCCCTCGTCTACCGCTACTTCCCCGGCGGAAAGCAGCAGCTGTACGAGGCCGCGCTGCGCACCGCGGCCGATGAACTCGAACGGTGCTTCACCGAGCCGCAGTCCGGCCCGCTCACCCTGCGCCTCTCGCGCGCGCTGGACCGCTACCTGGCCTTCGTCGACGAGCACGCCCCGGGATTCACCGCCCTGCTGCAGGGCGGCAGCGTCGCCGAGACCTCGCGGACCTGCGCCATCGTCGACGAGGTGCGGCGCGCGGGCGCCGAACAGATCCTGCTGCACATGGAGGTGCCGGAGCCCGGTCCGCGGCTGCGGATGATGGTGCGCATGTGGATCACGGCGGTCGAGGCCGCCTCCCTCATCTGGCTCGACGAGGAGAAGCAGCCGCCGATCGACGAACTGCGCGACTGGCTCGTCGACCACTTCATCGCCCTGTTCACCGTGACCGCCGCGAGCGATTCGCAGACGGCGGAGGTGGCGCGGTCCGCGCTCGCGATCGAGACCTCGGAGGGGGCGGCGGGGGCACTGGCCCGCCGCGTCCTGCCGGTGGTGAGCGACGCCGCGCACCTGCTGTGAGGCTGGTGGCATGAGAAGCGAAGAGATGCCCTTCGTCGGGGGCCCCCTGGACGGTCGGGTGCTACCGGTCCTGGTGGGAGCCACCGGCCACCCGCCGAAGGTGTACGAGGTCCCGGTGCCGGACGCGCTCGGCGGCGAACCGGCGGTCCATGTCTACCGCCGTGTGCCGGCCGGGTATTCGAAGCGTCTGGGGCTCCAGCGCGGTTGGAAGTACGAGTACGACCCGGAGGGAAAGCCGAAGGGCCACCTCAAGTGGCCCTGGTCCAAGCCGGACTGATAGGGCCCGTGCCGGACTGAGCGGTCCCGACGAACCATGGCGGCCCCGCCGAACCATGGCGGTCCCGCGGGACGCGGGGCGAACGGCAGCGGGCAGCGGGTTGCGGGGCAGCGGGGTTGCGGGTCTTCCGAAGACGGCCCTACGGGCGCGGCAGCAATGCCTCGCGCAGACGGGACAGCGTACGGGCGAGCAGCCGTGACACCTGCATCTGGGAGATGCCCAGTTCAGCGCCGATCTGCGCCTGGGTGAGCTCGTCGACGAAGCGCATCCGCAGAATGGTCCGCTCGCGCTCGTCCAGTCGGGCGACGAGTGGCCGCAGCGTCTCGATGTCCTCGACGCTCTCCAGCGCCTGATCCACATCGCCCAGGCGGTCGGCGAACCCCTCTCCCGCCTCCCCCGGGGACTCCTCCGGGGGCGCGTCGAGCGATGTCGCGGTGAAGCCGTTGGCGGCCACGATCCCCTCCTCGATCTCCTCCCTGCTGATTCCGAGGTGAGCGGCGAGTTCGGCGGTCGTCGGCGCGCGGTCGAACCGTTGGGAGAGCTCGTCGGTGGAGCGGGCGATGTCGACGCGCAGTTCCTGCAGCCTGCGTGGGACGTGCACGGCCCAGCCGGTGTTGCGGAAGTGGCGTTTGATCTCGCCTGTGATGTGCGGGACCGCGAAGGTGGCGAACCCCACCTGCCGCGTGAGATCGAACCGGTCGATGGCCTTGATCAATCCAATGGTGCCGACCTGGACGATGTCCTCCATCTGATCGGCCCGCCTGCGGAACCGGGCGGCGATGTACCGGACCAGCGACAGGTTCATCTCGATGAGCGTGCTGCGAACGTAAGCGTGCTCCGGGGTGCCTTCCTGAACCTGGGCGAGGCGGTCGAGGAACACCTTCGAGAGTTGCCGGGCGTCTCCAGGGGCGACATGGAGCGGATCGTCGATGTGCGGAAGTTCCCGATCGGCACCAGAATTCGCTTGTCCCGGCCCGGCCTCCGGCGATGTGACGGGAACAAGGGCTTCCGTTGTGCTCATGTCGCTCTCCTCTGGGCCATGTTGACGCATACGGTTCCATGGGCATTTCCATGAGCCCGGCCAGGAGCTAACGAAAGATGCCGGACCCCGGACGAGATGAGGACCGAATGTCCGCCGGGGGGCGGGAAGAAGCCTTTGCACGACTTCTTCCCGGCCGGTCCCCGAGATGGCGTACTCCCCGGCTTTCATGGTCTCATCGGCGACATCCCCTTTTCTCGTTTCTTCCTGGCCAGTCGGATGCGACCTGGCCTGTTGCGAGATACATCAACCCGTTGGATTTCTCGGGCCGGTCAAGGTCGACGGCATTCACGACCTCGGCCGTCGGTCTGCCTTCACTGTTTCTCCGGCAGGTGCTTCATGGCCACGCCACGGAACTCCTTTCATGATTGACAGCCTGATGATGAGTCGAATGCCCGGAGCCCCCCGCCATAAACCTGCGCCATTCGGAGGAGATATGGCTCCGCACACCGCGTACGCGCCGGCGGAGAAATACGGAAGCCCGCGGAACCTACGGGGAAATCGAGCGCGGAAGTTCCGGGCAGGCAGGACGGGAGAACGCGGAGCACTGCGCGGAAAGCGTGACGGCACCATGGACGACCGCCGCCCTGGGCTCAGCGGGCCATGAGCACACGGATGGTCTTGCCACCCGCGTCCGCGTCCACGCTGACCGAGCTGGCCAGCCGGCAGACCATGCGCCAGCCGAATCCTCCCTTGGCGCCCGAGAAGTCGGGAACACGCTCCCTGGGCGGGACGGGACTGTCGTCGGTGACTGCGACCTCAATGCCCTCGGGCCGCACGGACAGCGTTATCGAGCACGACGTCCCGCCGGCATGGCGGACGGCATTGGTGATCAGTTCGGAGATGACCAGTTCGACCGCGGCGGCCGTCTCACGGCCGGGGGGCGGCATGAGGCCGCGCATGAAGCGATCGGCAATTCTTCGAGCTCGCGCGGGGGTTTCGGAGCTGATGTCCAGGACGGCGAGGGTGGACGGCACGGTGGCACGCACGCCGATGTCATCCATGCAGTCACCCTCCGTCCCTTTGTCGACTCATGCCATCGAAGGAGAAGCGTGCCCAGAAAGCCGGACCCCATTACACAAACCAGACCCCAATTGGGAGCTCTCGGCAAGTGGGACTGTTCCGGCTCGAGTTGAGCCGGAAGACCCGGGGCCACCTCCGGCCGGGCCGGGTCGGTCCGTGCGCGTGGCGTCACGCAGAGTCCGGATCCGGACCGTATCGCCGGGCGCGCACAGGCACGTTACGGTTCAATTGGTGTGGACCACTGATATGCCGCGTCGGGACCGGCCCGGATTCGGCCGACGGCCGGGTGGTCATAGCACGACCGGGCCCCGCCGTGCGGGAGCACCGCCGGACCCCAGCCGGGCCGGCACCCTGCGAGTGACTTCTTTGGTCGGTTCCGCGCAGTCCGGTTTGCCGACAATACGACCAACTCCGAAGATCGTCACGCGCGAAGGCGAGCCCTCACGCGCACCCCCATCAACGGAGGTGAGTCGGTGTCAAGACGGTTCGTAGGGTCGGTCCGCACGGCGGCGTTGGCTGCGGGTACCGCGCTCGCGGTGGCCGTACCCCCCTCGCCGGCCGGCATCGCGGACCCCGCCGACCGGTCGGTTCGGGATCTGCTGACGCAGCTTCAGACGTTGTACCGGCGGGCCGAGGAGGCCGGCGAGGCCTACAACGCGGCCGAGGAGGAGCTCCGGCGACAGCACCTGCAGGTCCGCCGCCTCGGCACACAACTCGCGCAGGCGCGGGTGCGGCTCACCGAGGGCCGCAACGACGCCGGCCGGCTGGCCCGGCGGCAGTACCAGAACTCCGCCGGCGAGGTCTCCGCGTATCTGCAGCTCCTGATGAGCCGCAGCCTCCAGGGCGCCCTCGACCAGGGACATGTGCTCCAGCGGGCGGCGGACGAGCGGAACCACGCCGTCCGCCGGCTGGCCGGGACCGAGCGCCGCCTCGACGGTGTGACCACCCGAGCCCGTACCGCCCTGGACAGGCAGCAGACGCTGGCGAAGAAGCGGCTGACCCTGCGCGCCACCGCGGAGCGGCGCCTCGGCGAGGTGGAGGGTGCGCTCGCGTCGCTGTCTCCGCAGCAGCTCACGAACGTCGGCCGGCTCGAGCGGTCCCTCGTCGCCACCGCACAGCGCGCCTTCGTGGGATCGGCCGGTCTGAGCGCCGTACGGCAGGCGCGCAAGCCGTCCCGCGCGGGCGCCCGCGCGATCGAGTACGCCTTCGCGCAGCTCGGCAAGCCGTACGAGTGGGGCGCGGAGGGGCCCGCCTCCTTCGACTGCTCCGGACTCACCTCGCAGGCGTGGGCACACGCGGGAAGGAAGATCCCGCGGACGAGCCAGCTCCAGTGGCGGAAGCTGCCGCGGGTGCCGGTGAAGGAGTTGCGCCCCGGCGATCTGGTCATCTACTACCGCGGGGCGACCCATGTCGCGCTCTACGTCGGCAACGGCAAGGTGGTGCAGGCACCACGCCCCGGAGCGGTGATCAAGGTCTCGCCCGTCGCGGCGAACCCGCTCATCGGAGCCGTGCGCCCCGACGCGGGTTCGAAGCCTCTGGAGCGGTACGCGCGGCCGGAGCTCCCGAAGGGCGCCAAGTCCGGCTCCGACACCGTCTCCCCCTCCGCCACGGCACCCGCCTAGGGGATGCTGCCCAAGGCTCGGCCCACGGCTCCAGCCGCCCCGGAGCCCGCCCTGCGGTGAACACAGCGCCGCCCGCCCCGCGTACGACGCGACCGGGGCGGGCGGCGGGGACAGTGCGGGATCAGACGCCGGGCCCCTCCGCGGCCGCGACCTCCACGAGGTACGCCTCGGCCTTCTCCGGCTCGAAGAAGAAGTTCTCGAAGTCCGCCGGGTCGTTGAAACCGTTGGCGATGCGGGCGGCGACCGGCGGCAGCTGCCCCGCGGCACCGATGAGGTTCAGTACGTGCTCCGGCGGAGGCGCCAGCATCGCATTCGTCCACTTGGTGACGTGCTGCGCGGTCTCCCAGTAGCGGTCGAACGCGGCCTGCATCCACGTCTCGTCGAACGGCTTGTCACCCTGCTCGAGGATCGAGGCGAAATACGAGGCAGCGCACTTGGATGCCGAGTTCGAGCCCTGGCCCGTGATCGGGTCGTTGGCCACCACCACGTCCGCGACGCCCAGTACGAGCCCGCCGCTCGGCAGCTTCCCGATCGGGTGGCGGACGGTCGGCGCGTACCGCCCGGCCAGCGTGCCGTTGCCGTCGGTCAGTTCGACCTTGGTGGCGCGCGCGTACTCCCAAGGCGTGAAGCGCTCCATCAGCTCCAGGGTCAGCGCGAGGTGCTCATTGGGGTCCTTGACGCTCTGAAAAACGTCCAGGGGGCCGCCCGGGATGCCCTCCCAGAAGAGGATGTCGGCCCGCCCGGTGTTCGTCAGCGTCGGCATGATGAACAGCTCGCCCACGCCGGGGACGAGATTGCAGCGGACCGCGTCGAAGTCGGGGTGCTCGGGGCGCGGGCCGAGGCCGTGCACATAGGAGACGGCGAGCGCTCGCTGCGGGCTGTCGTACGGCGAACGGGAGGCGTCCCGGCCGAACATCGACACCAGCTCGCCCTTGCCCGCCGAGACCAGGACCAGGTCGTACCGGCGGGCGAAGAAGTCCAGGTCGGAAACGGCCGCACCGTGGATGACGACCTGGCCGCCGCGCTGGGCGAACGTCTCCATCCAGCCGGCCATCTTCAGACGCTGATCGACGGACTGGGCGTAGCCGTCGAGCTTGCCCACCCAGTCGATCACCCTCCCCCCGGGGCCGCTCCCGGAATCAGGACCGGCTACGGAGACCCCGAGGCCCTCGATGTCCGGCGCCTGACTCTCCCAGAAGTTGATCTGCAGATCGCGCTCGTGCTGCAGCGCGGTGTGGAACATGCACTGGGTGGACATGACCCGTCCGGCACGGATCTCGTCGGCCGTCCGGTTCGACATCAGGGTGACCTCGTACCCGTGGGACTGCAGGCCGAGGGCGAGCTGGAGGCCGGACTGGCCGGCCCCCACGACGAGTATCTTCCGCATGGCAGGGGTCTTCTCTCTCGGTTGGTGCGTGGAGGTCGGTGGGGGCGGCAGCGGCTGAGGCTACGTCACTCGGGCGTCACGTCAAGGGCGTGGCCGACCAGGGCCAGCAGCGACTCGACGACCGTGATCCGCTTGCGCGCGTCCATGACGACGACGGGGACGTCCGCGGGTACCGAGAGGGCGTCCCTTACGTCCTCGGCCGCGTATTCCGGGGTCCCCTCGAAGTGGTTGACCGCCACGACGTAGGGCAGGCCGCAGCTCTCGAAGTAGTCCAGTACGGGAAAGCAATCGGGCAGCCGTCGCGTGTCGGCCATGACGACCGCTCCGATCGCGCCGCGCACCAGGTCGTCCCACATGAACCAGAAGCGCTGCTGGCCGGGCGTACCGAAGAGATGGAGGACCAGGTCGGAGTCGAGCGTGATCCGGCCGAAGTCCATGGCGACGGTGGTCGTGGTCTTGTCCGGGGTCGCCTCGATGTCGTCGATGTCCTCGGCGGCCCGGGTCATCAGGGCCTCGGTCGTCAGGGGTTCGATCTCCGAGACCGAGCCGACGAACGTGGTCTTGCCGACGCCGAAGCCGCCCGCTACGACGATCTTCGTGGCGATCGGTGCGCGGCTGCGGTCCGTCTGCCAGCCCTGCAATCCGTCCTCGGCCGCGGCGGCACCTTCCTCCCCGGCCCGGCGGTCAGCCCTTCCCGTGACGGTGTTTCCGGTGACGGTACGGGAGCCTGCTTGGCCGGAGCGTGCGAAGTCAGAGCCTGCGAAGTCCACCCAGCACCCTTTCCAGCAGTGCGCGTTCGGGGCGGCCGGTGCCGTGCCCGGTGCCGTAGACGCGGATCAACCCCTGGTCGGCCAAGTCGCTGAGCAGCACCCGGACCACGCCCAGGGGCATGCTCAGCAGCGCGGAGATCTCCGCCACCGTCCGCATCCTGCGGCACAGTTCGACGATGGCGCGCATCTCGGGCATGACGCGCTCGGCCCAACCGCCGGAGGTCAGCTCACGCCGTTCCTCGGGGCCGTCGAGGGCGGCGACGAAGGTCTCGACGAGCAGGACATGGCCGAAGCGGGTGCGGCCGCCGGTCAGCGAGTACGGGCGGACGCGCGCCGGCCGTTTGCCGGACGCCGGATCCGCGCCACGACGGGGCAGCTTGGGCGAGGAGGTCACTGGTGCCTCTCCATGGACTTGCGCAGTTCACTGCGGAGTTCTGGGGTGAGAACGTGGCCGGCGCGACCGACGAACAGGGCCATGTGGTACGCGACGACGCTCATGTCGCAGTCCGGGGTGGCGTGCACGCCGAGCAGCGAGCCGTCGCTGATGGACATGACGAAGACGCTGCCCTCGTTCATGGTCACCATCGTCTGCTTGACAGACCCGGCGTCCATCAGCTTGGCGGCGCCGATGGTGAGGGCGGCGAGGCCGGAGACGATGGTGGCGAGATCGGCGGACGAGCCCCTGGGCCCGCGGACGGCTCCAACGGCGCCGCCGGACCACTCATGGCCGTCGTCCTGTCCGGGGATACGGGCCTCCCGTACCGGCACGGTGGAGGCGTCCGAGTCCGAGGAGAGAAGAAGCAGCCCGTCGGAGGAGACGACGGCGACCGAAAGGAGGCCGGGCACCTCGTCGACCAGGTTGCTCAGCAGCCAGGCCAGGTTACGGGCCTGGATGCTCAGTCCGTACGCCGGTGCGGTCCTGCTGCCGGAATCCGTGTTCGGCTTGGTATGCGCGTTCAACCGCGTGCCTCCTCGACTGTGCCGTTCGGCGCCCCCGTCCGTCGCTCTCCGGTGACTTCTCCTGCTGCTTCCTGTGCTGCGCTCCCGTGGCGTTTGGCGCCGCCCCGCGCGGGCGTGCCGTGCGCGGGCGTGCCGTGCGCGGGCGTGGCGTGCGCGGGCATGCCGTGCGCGGGCATGCCGTGCGCGGGCATGCCGTGCGCGGGCGTGCCGTGACTCTGTGGATCCTGTGCGGCGATCTCCTGCGCGGCGACCCGGTGGCCGTCGCGCGCTCCGCGCTGGAAGCCGCCGAGCCTGCGCCGCAGTTCCTCGGCTTCGACCGGCCGGTTCCGCTGCCGCGCCGCAGGGGTGGTGGGAGCCACGTTCTTCGGCGCCCGCTTGGGCAAGCCCTTGTCGGTGACCCGCTCCGGCTGCGGATGCTCGCCGTGCTCCGTCGCCTCGTCGGTCCCGCCCGGCCGGACGGGCGGGGTGAGGGAGCCGGTGCCGTGTGACGTGGAGCCGTGCGGGTGCTCGGACGAAGGTGGCTGACGCAGATCCCGCGTCGCCTGGTCGGCGGTGGCACCCGCTTCGTCCTCGGCGTGCGTGTGCTGGTCGGGCCCGATGGCGTACGGTCCCGCGCCGGCGGACGGACCGGCCGGGGGCGAGGGGAGCGGGAACGTCCCCGTCACCTCCGACGGCGGTACTTCCGACGGCGGTGTGGCAGGCGGCCGCGCGGCGGAGGACCCGACGACCGTGCCCGGAGCAGGGGTTGCCGATCCGTCCGCTTCAGGGGCGTCCGGGGGGAGGGCGTCTGTGAGCGGCGCATCCGGCATCGGCGCATCCACGGAAGAGGCGTCCGGCATCGGCGCATCCGCAATCGGTGCGTCCGGCATCGGCGCATCCGCAATCGGTGCGTCCGGCGCATCCGCGGCCGGGGCGTCCGGGGACGGGCCCACCGGTGCCGTCGCTGCGGACTCGTCCGCCACGATGGCCCGTTCCGCGGCCGCCACCACCGGGTCCTCGGCAGGGGCGGCGCCCGGCACCTGCTGCGGGCCCCGCTGGGTCGGAGTGCGCATCGGCAGGGTGTTGGAGTTGGCCTCGGCGACCGAGCCGGGGAGGCTCACCGTCGGCCGCTGCGGCGCTCCCGTCCCGCCCGACCCCGCCGGGGCCGGGCGCGTCGGCAGGATCGACTTGGGCAGGACGGCAACGGCCGCGGTCCCGCCCGACTTCTGTGCGCGCAGCTGTACCCGTACGCCGTGCCGGGACGCCAGCCGCGCCACGACGTAGAGCCCCAGCCCGAGCGTCTCGCAGTCGTCCTCCTCGCCGGAGGGCGTACCCGGCTCCGCAAGGCGGGCATTGACCGCCTCGAGCCGATCCTCGGGGATGCCGATGCCCTCGTCCTGGACGGAGAGCATGATCTCGCCGTTCTGCATCAGCCACCCGGACAGCTCGACCTGGGCATCCGGCGGCGAGAACGCGGCGGCGTTCTCCAGCAGTTCGGCGACCAGATGGCTGATCGCGTCCGCAGCGAAGCCCGCGACCTGTGCGTGCGGCGGCAGGGAGTGGATGGCCACACGGTCGTACTGCTCGATCTCACTGACCGCGGCGCGCAGGACGTCCAGCAGGGGGACGGGCGCGCCGGACTGCCCGCCGCTGTGGTCGGCGCCGGCGAGAACGAGGAGGTTCTCGCTGTTGCGCCGCATGCGCGTGGCGAGATGGTCGAGTCCGAAGAGCGTGTCGAGACGCTCCGGGTCCGCCTCGCGGTCCTCCAGATCCTCGATGATGCCGAGTTGCCGCTCGACGAGCCCGAGCGTGCGCAGGGCGAGACTGACGTAGCCGGCATGGGCGTGTTCGTGGACGCCGTCGAGGCGGTCGGTGAGCTCCTCGTGCAGTCGCCGCAGTTCGTCGCGCTGGTCGGCCAGGCGCTGCCGCTCGGCGACGAGCCGAGTCCGGTCCTCGCCGAGTTGCTCCATGCGCGCGTGCATCCGCACGGCATGCTGGTGCAGTTCGTTGACCGCGGCGACCACGTCGGCGAACTCGTCGTTGCGGCCTTTCCAGCGGACGGGTTCCTGCCCGGCCGGGTCCTCCGCGACGCGCCGCGCACCGCGCCGCAGCACGGCCAGCGGGTGGGTCATGGAGCGGGCGGCCGAGATGCTGATGCCGACCGCAAGCAGCAGGCAGACCGCGGCCAGCGCGATCTCCAGCTCCAGCACGGTGACATCGTCGTCACGGAGGGCGGCGAAGCGCTCGGTCTCGGCCCGGGTGAGCGCGGATTCGGCGGCCCGCATGCGGTCGATGCGGCCGGACAGCGCGCCGTCCACGCGCTCCCGGTCGAGCCGGAGGTCGGAGGCGGAGAGCCGCGGCTGGTCGGTGAGCCGGGCGAGGAAGCGCTCGGCGCTGCTGACCTCGGTGCCGTTGACGGTGTTCGCGTAGCGGTCGACCGCGGACTCGGGAGCCGTCTGCCCGAAGTCGGCGAGCGCCGCCTCGGATTGCACGTGCGTGCGCTGCGCGGCCGCCGTCAGCCGCGGTTGGCCGCTGCCGCCGGAGAGTGCGGCGAGCAGCAGCGCTCGGGTGGCGGAAGCGTGGTCGACGGCGCGGCCGAGCACGGGCAGCGCCTCGGCCGGACCGGAGGCGCGCGGCGGGACGCGCCGGGCGAGGTCGGCGACGAGGGTACGGACCGCGCCGATGATTTCGGTGTACGCCTCGAAGGTGTCCGTGGCGTTGCCGCGCCCGGACATCGCCTCCTGACGGATCTTCGGCAATCCCGCGAGGACGCGGCGCAGTTCGGCGGGTGCGTCGGCGCGTATCTCGCTGACCCGGCGGTCGACGCGGGCACGCCGGCTTTCGGAGACGCCGTCGGCACCGGACGCGGTGGTACGGCCCGCGGCTACGAACTCGGTCATGGAGTCGCGCTCATCGGCCAGCGAGTGAACGAGTACGACCGCTTGGGAGTTCACTTCCGAAAGGGACACCAGCCGCTGGGACTCGGTCAGATCACCGGAAGCCGCGGCGATGCCCGGGGCTCCTGCGGCCAGTACGGCGACGCCCACGACCGCGACGGCGCCCACAAGCCGGTTGCGGACCAGGGCTGTGCGTCGCTGTACCGCCGACGCGCCGTCGGAGGCGCCACCGGTGGGTTGCGCCGAACCACGTTTGATGCCCCGAGGCCACATTTTCTGCACCGGTGCTCGCAATCTGTTTCTCGTCTGCCATGGCCGAGGTGTCAACAGTTCACTCGTGCCGGCCGCGCGTCGCGGAGCACCGACGAACACCCACCCCCACCCTTTGGTACGAAACTGACCATTCCAGTACCGCTTTGGGCGAGGCGGCCCTCATCCGCTTGGCCACCTGAACGAGTGAACATCACTCCCGAGTTGGCAAACAACTCTTGCCTTCGGGGCGGCGCTGTGTTCCCCGCCAAGGCGGTTGGAAAACCTCACGGGGACTGGCAGGATGCTCCCCCACAGCAGACCGGAGTCGGCAATTCCGGGTAATTCCGGCACGTTTGACGCCCGCTCATTTTCCCTCCGGCCGCAGGCCGGAGACGTCCCGGGCGATCAGCCGGATATCACCCGCCGAACCCCCGGCGACCGCCACCCCGTCCGGCAGACTGACGGCATGCGCGTCGACCTGAGCACCGAGCCCGGTGACCCCCGAAACCCCAACGAGGACTACGTATCCGCTGCACTACCAGCCTCGGGACAGGGCGGGGCGCTGGTCCTCCTCGACGGCGTGACGCCACCGGAGAGCGATACGGGATGCATCCACGGGGTGCCCTGGTTCACCGCGCGGCTCGGCGGCAGGATGCTCGAACTGTCCGGATCTCGGCGGGATATGACGCTGGCACACTGCCTCGCCGAGTCGATCCGGCTCACCGCGGAGGTTCATCGGGCCTCCTGTGACCTTTCTCACCTACTGACACCGCAGTCAACAGTGGTTGCCGCGCGGTGGGACGCGGAGCGTGTCGAGCATCTGGTGCTCTCCGACTCCGCCCTGCTCATCGAGTGCACGGACGGCCGGGTCACCACCGTCCTCGACGACCGGATCGACCGCCTGCGCGCCGCGGGTCGGCGCGTCGCGCCCCTGCGGAACGCCGAGGGCGGCTTCTTCACCGCGGCCGCCGACCCCGACGTGGCGCACCGCGCCGTCACGGGGACGTCCGCCCGCGCGGAGGTGCGCGCGCTGGCCGCGCTGACCGACGGCGCATCGCGATGGGTGGAGGTCTTCCACGAGGGCGACTGGGCGGACTGCCTCGCCCTCCTGCGCACGGAGGGAACCCGGTCGCTCCTGGACCGCGTACGGGCGGCGGAAGCGGCCGACCCCGAGGGCGCCGCGTTCCGCCGGGGCAAGGCGCGCGACGACAAGGCGGCGATCTTCGTGGAGCTCGGAGGAAGCGAGCTTCGTCGGCCCTGACCGAGCGACCTTCACAGGCCCTGAGGGAGCGCTGCTCGTCGGCGCTGAAGAAGCGGCCTTCGCCCCCCCCCTGGGAGCAGTGCTCGTCCGCCCCGAGGAAGCGGTGCTCGTCGGCCCCGAGGGAGCGGCCTTCGTCGGCCATGAGGCACTGAGCTTCGCCGGCACCGAGGGAGTGGCCTCTCTGCCGGCACGCCGACGGCCGGGGGCGGCGCTTCCGCAATCCGTTCCCTGCCGGAACCGACGACGTCGGCGATCCATGCACCCTCAGAGGTGCACAATCAGGGAGAATTCGGGCGCGGCACCGGAGGAGACGACCTCCTCCGGGCCCGGAGTGCCGGTCGGAGCAACGGGGAGACGCCATCCAGTCCGCAGGTCGGTCCACGGCGGAGTACGGCGCGCCCGCCCGGGTGCGGCGCACCGCCGTCAGGCCGCCGCTCCAGGGCAAGGGCGGCCCGCGGCGGGCCGCCCTCGCCCTCCTGCCGGTCCTCACGGCGCTCGCACTGGGGCTCTGGGGCCTCCGGCGCGACGGGACGATGTGGCGGGACGAGTCCGTCACGTACCAGATGGCCCATCGCAGCCTGCCCGAGCTGTGGTCGGCGCTGGGGAACGTCGACGCGGTGCACGGCCTGTACTACCTGCTCATGCACGCTTGGTTCGCCGGCTGGGACGGCGGACCTGCGGCGCTCCGCCTCCCGTCCGCCCTGGCCATGGCCGCGTCGGCCGGTGCGGTGGCGTGGCTGGGGCGGTACCTGGTGGGCCCGCGGGCCGGAATCGTCGCGGGGCTCGTCTTCGCCGTTCTGCCCCCGGTGCAGATGTACGCGCAGGAGGGCCGGTCGTACGCACTCGTCTGCGCGGGGGTCACCGCCTCGACGTGCCTTTTCGTCCGGGCGGCGGCCTGGCGCCCCGGAGGGAGCGGAGGAGGAGGCGGCGGACGCCGGTGGTGCGGAATCGCGCGGTGGACCGCATACGCCGCGGTGACGTGGGTGGCGTGTCTGCTGCACGAGTTAGCGGTCCTGGCGCTTCTCGCCCACGGCACCACGCTGTACCTCTGCCGCCGTCGCCTGGCGCGGCGGACCCGTACGGCATGGATCATCTCGGCGAGCGCAGTGGCCGCGGGCATCCTGCCGCTCGTCGTGCTGAGCATGCGGCAGCAGGAGCAACTCGCGTGGCTGGGCCGCCCGTCGTGGAGCGGGTGGGCCGGGTTCGTGGCGGTGGTTCTGGCCGGGACGGCGCTGGCCCGCGTGCCCGTACGGGGCAGGGGGCCCGTCAGCCCGGCGGCCCTGGCGCTGCCCCTGCTGGTCCTCCCGGCCGCGGTGCTGATGACCGTGTCCCTGACCAAGCCGCTCTTCATCGACCGCTACGTCCTCTACTCCGCCGCCGGCTTCGCGGTGCTTGCCGGCGCGGCGCTGGACCCACTCCTGCGACCGGGCAGTCTCCGGAGGCTCGTACCGGTCGGCGCTCTCCGCAGCGCGGCGATCGCCGTCGCCGCCGCGGCGGTCGTGAGCGCACTGGTGCCGCTGCATCTCCAGCTGCGGAAACCCGAGAGCCGCAGGGACGATGTGGCGGGCATCGCTCTGGCCGTGAGGAAGGCGGCCGAACCCGGGGACGCGATCCTCTTCATGCCGGCCAGGCGGCGCGAGTGGCGCATGTCCTACGCGACGCAGTACCGGGAGGTCCGGGACATCGCCCTGGAGCGGGATCCGGTCGCGTCGGGCAGCCTCCAGGGCTCGGAGCTGCCGGCACGCGAGATCCGGGCCCGCATGCTCGCCGAGGAGCGGATCGTCACGGCGAGCGATCCGGCAAGGCAGTCCCTGGACACCGTCGAGCCGGAGGTCGTCAAACGGTCGGTCCTCCGGACGCACTTCGAGGTGTGCTCGCGGACCGAGGTGAGGGGCGGCCGCATCACCGTATGGGCACGGAAGGGTCACTGCGGGGCCGATGGCCCGCTGAGGTGAGCAGGCCCTGGCCGCCAAGACGGAAGGCCGGTGCGTCGCCGCTGATGTGCGGAGCCCTCCGCTCGACGCGTGAACCACGAGGGGCCGGAAAGCCCCGGGGCGGGCGTTCTCAGTCGTCCGTCCCGCCCTGCAGGCTGTTCAACCGGTGGAGCAGACGGGCCAGTTCGGCGATCTCCGCGCTGTCCCAGCCCTCCAGCTTTTTCACATAGCTCTCGCGGCGCGCGTTGCGCACGGCCGAAAAGCGGGCCAGCCCCTCGTCGGTGAGAGCGACGAGAGAGGCGCGGCCGTCGTCCGGGTCGGGTCGGCGGGTGATGAGGCCGAGGGTTTCGAGCGCCCGGAGCTGGCGGCTCATCGTCGCCTTTCCGACGCCGAAGTAGACGGCGAGGGCGGTGGCGCGCTGCTCGCCGGTCTCCTCGAGGCGGACGAGGAGTCCGTACGCGGCGGGTTCGAGGTCCGGGTGGATCTCGCGGGCCATCTCACCGGAGGAAGCGCGGGCGCGGCGCAGGAAGACGGCCAATTCCCGCTCGAGTGCCAGAAACTCCCGGTCCACCCCTGTCACGCTCTTCGCACCCTTCCGCACCTTTCCTGTGGCCGATTCGTTCAGTGGCTGCCGTCGCCGCAGCTCGGCCAGTATTTCTCAGGAGTGGACCAACGGCAGCACGCCTGGCCCTTTGGCCGAAGTGGAGTCCCGGGTGGTTCATTTCCGGCATGGCCACACCAATGCCACCCATCCTCCCGGCAACGTTCCTCCCGCTCAAGGTCGTCGGAGGCTCGCATGCCCGTGCACCCTTCCCCTCACTGCCTGTTCACCGCCCTGCTCGCCCTGCCGCCGCCCTGCCCAGCACGGCGTCCTGTGAGCGCTCGGCAGCGACGCGAGCTTCGAGTCCACCAACCCGCTGTGGCCCGCCCGTTGCAACACGACGTCCGGTCCGCCGGACCGAACGGATGGCCGTACCAGACCTTCCGGCAGTACACCTCCACCGGGCCGACCGCCGAGCGACCACGACCTGTGCAAGGGGACATTTGAGCAGCTCCAGGCTCTGGCCAACGGTCGGCCACCGCCCCTATCGTGCCAACGCATCACGCGTGCAACGTCCCCTCCTGCGAGGGCACTTCGCTTCCGCGGGAGGGGAGAACAATCCCCCACACCCACAAGGGCCCCAAAGGCCCCCACACCACGGAGGCATCCCCCACATGCCCGTGTCCCGGCTTCGCCGACCCCCGTGCACGCTGCGCGCCGCCGTACTCACCGCCACCGTCGCGCTGCTGTGCATCCTCACCCCGACCGCCGTATCCGCCTCGGCCGCGACCACCGGAACCTCCGCCGCTCGACACGGCGGAGCGAACGCCGAACAGGTGCCCGGCATGGACGTGAGCCGCCATCAGGGCACCGTCGACTGGCAGGGCGCCTGGGACAACGGCGCCCGCTGGGCCTACGTCAAGGCCACGGAAGGCACCGACTTCCAGAGCCCCACCTTCCCCGAGCAGTTCCAGGGTGCGTACGACGTCGGCATGATCCGCGGCGCGTACCACTTCGCCCGCCCCGACACCTCCGGCGCAGCCGTGCAGGCACACAACTTCGTCGACCACGGAGGCATGTGGACCGACGACGGGCGGACACTGCCGCCCGCACTCGACATCGAGTACAACCCCACGGGCGGCGACGTCTGCTACGGGCGGAGCCAGAGCGACATGGTCGCCTGGATACGGGAGTTCAGCGATACCGTGCACGAGCTCACGGGCCGCCACCCGGCGATCTACACCACGACCGACTGGTGGACGCAGTGCACGGGCAACGACGCGAGCTTCGGGTCCAACCCGCTCTGGATCGCGCGCTACGCGGCCTCCCCCGGCACACTCCCGGCGGGCTGGTCCGACTACACCTTCTGGCAGTACTCGGACTCGGGCACGTTCCCCGGTGACCAGAACTGGTTCAACGGGACGCAGGAGGAGCTGGAGGCCCTGGCCAAGGGCTGATCGGCCGCCCCTCCCCCCGCGGGGCGCGGCGCCGGTGCGCCGTGACCGGTGCGTGCACCGTTACGCCGTGGCGCACGGCCGCGCCCCCGAGGGGAGTTCCTCACCGCCCCGCACGGCCGCGCCCGGAGGGGATCCCCCCTCAGCCGCCGAGGCGTTCCCCGATCCGGTCCTTGATCTCCTGCGGAACGCCGTCCGGGTACCTCTGCCGGAGCAGCCTGAGGACCTGGTCCGGCAACCCCTGGGGCAGTCCTGCTTCTTGGCCCAGTCCCGCAGTCCGTCGTCATCCGTGCCTTGCCCGGACGAGCCCGGGCCGCCGCTCCGGGTGGACGGCCCCGGGGGCAGACCGCCGCCCCCGGCCAGGACGGACCTCATCGTCGACTTCATCTGCCCGACGATCACGATGCCCGCGGTGCCGACCCCCGCAAGGAAGATGACGACGGCGGCCAGCACCCCGGCGAGCACCCGCAGCAGCCTGCGGTGGCGTCGGGCGAAGCCGGGAAAACGGGTCCCCGTACGGGGGTGGTCGGGGCGGATCGCGGTCCTGGGTGCTGGGGACGAGACCATGGAAGACCTTCCGGTGATTCGTTTGCGGTGCGTGGACGCAACAGCAGGGGCGGGCGGAAACAGGCGAGCGGTACGCCGATGAAGCCGATCATCCGCAGGAGCGGCCGCCCGCCGGCTCGCTCACGGATCAGTGCACGGCGACGGGAGCGTCACCGGCCCCGGCCCGCTCGGGCACATCGGGCCCCTCCGGCGCGCCGGACTCGGGTCGGCGGCCCGGCGCCCGGTTCCGTACGGCCTCGGCGAGGGAGTACAGGACCGGGACGAGGATCAGCGTGAGCAGCGTCGAGCTGACCAGGCCGCCGATCACGACGATCGCCAGGGGCTGGGAGATGAACGCTCCGCCGCCGGTCAGCCCGAAGGCCATCGGCAGCAGCGCGCAGATGGTGGCCAGCGCCGTCATGAGGATCGGCCGCAGCCGCAGCCCCGCTCCTTCGACGATCGCCGCATGGGCGGACAGGCCCGCCCTGCGCTTCTGGTTGACCAGGTCGATGAGCACGATCGCGTTGGTGACGACGATGCCGACGAGCATCAACAACCCGATCAGCGCGGGCAGTCCGAGCGGTGTGCCGGTCGCGACCAGTAGTCCGAGCGCACCGGTGGCCGCGAACGGAACGGACACCATGAGGATCAGCGGCTGGAGGAAGCTGCGGAACGTGGCCACCATGATCACGAAGACCAGGAGGACGGCGACGGCGAGGGCGAGCCCCATGTCGCCGAACGCCTCGTCCTGCTGGCTGGTGGTGCCGCCAAGCGAGTAGCCGGCACCGTCCGGGAGATGGAGCGCGTCGAGGCCCTGCTCCAGTTCCTTGCTGACGGCTCCGGTGTCCTCTGTGGTCGCACGGGCGGTGACGGTGGCGGCGCGGGCGCCGTCGATCCGCTTGACGCTCGCGGGGGCATGCGTCACCTTCACGTCCGCGACCTCCCCGAGGCGGACCCGGCCCTGCGGACTGAACACGGTCGCGTCCTCCAACTCGTCGACGGCCCTGGTGGGATCGCCCGTGCGCACGACGAGTTCGGAGCTCTCGCCGCCCAGGGTGATGTCGCCCAGGCTGGTGCCGTCGAGGGCCTGGGTGACCGCCTGGTCGATACGGTCCTCGTCGGTCCCCTTCTCGGCGGCGGCCGGCTTGTCCGGCGTGACGGTCACCTGCGGCATGTCCTCCGTCAGGTCCGTGGTGACGTCCTCGGTGTGCGGGGTGTCCCGCACCGTACGGCGTACCTGCTCGGTGGCCTTCTTCAAGGTGGCGTCGTCAGGGGCCCGGACGAGCACCTCCAGGGTCGATCCGCCCAGACCGCCCGCCTCCGAGGCCTCGACGGCGATCTCGCCCGCGCCCTTCACCGACGCGACGGCGGAGCGCAACTCGCGCTCGACGGCGGCCTGATCGGCATCGGGGTTCGCGGTGATGCTGTAGGTGGCGGTGCCGGAGTCGGACGCCGCGCCGTCGCCGCGCAGCTGGACGCCCGCCTGACCGCCCACGGTGAGCTGGTAGGTCTCGATGTCGTCGACGCCGGACAGTGCCGCCTCCACCTTCTTCGCCGCGTCGCTGGTGTTCCGCAGGCTGCTGCCCGGGGGCAGCGTCTGGCGGATCGTGAAGGTGTTCTGGCCTGAGCTGCCGAGGAAGTTGGTGCTCAGCAGCGGCACGAGGGCGACCGTGGCCCCGAGGATCGCGAGGGCGGTGAGCAGGGTGAGGGCGCGGAAGCGCAGGGCGGTGTTGAGGAGAGGGAGATAGGCGCGCTTGAGCAGCGTACGGTCGGTGCCCCCGCCGCTCCTGCCCCTCTTGGCCTTCGTCTCCTCGCTGTTCCCTTCGTCGTTCTCCCCTGCGGGCGCCGCCTTGAGGAACCAGTACGCGAGGACGGGCACCACCGTCAGCGACACGAGCAGCGAGGCGAGCAGGGCGACCGTCACCGTGATCGCGAACGGCCCGAAGAGCTGGCCCACGATCCCGCCGACGAACGCGATGGGCAGGAAGACCGCGACCGTCGTCACGGTGGACGAGGTGACGGCGCCCGCGACTTCGCGCACTCCGTCGATCATGGCCCTGCTCTTGTCCCGGGTGAGGCCGAGGTGCCGCTTGATGTTCTCCAGGACGACGATCGAGTCGTCGACCACCCGCCCGACGGCGACCGTCAGTGCGCCCAGGGTCAGGAGGTTCAGCGTGTAGTCCCACGCCCACAGCGCGATGAGGGCGATGAGAACGGACAGCGGTATGGACACCGCCGTGACGAGCGTGGACCGCACGGACACCAGGAAGAGCAGGATGACCACGACGGCGAAGGCGAGACCGAGCCCGCCCTCCGTGCTCAGATCGTCGATGGACTCCTCCACCGCAGGGGCCTGGTCGAAGACCACGGTCAGCGCGGCGCCGTCGCCCAGTTCCTTCTCCAGGCGGGGCAGGGCGTCGCGTACGGCATGGGAGATGCCGACGGTGTCGGCGTCGGGCTGCGGGGTCACCGCGACGCCCAGGGTGGGTTCGCCATTGGTGCGCGTGAGGGTGGTGGACGGTGCGAGGTCCTGGCGGACGGTGGCGACGTCCTCCAGGCGTACGGATCCGGCGGAATGGTCCGCCCCGGCGGCCGGTTGGCCGCCGTCCGCCGCCGAACCGGTTGCGGGTTGGCCGCCGTCCGCCGCCGAACCGGTTGCGGGTTGGCCGCCGTTCGTCCCGGAACGGGGCGCTGATCGGCCGCCGTTCGCCCCGCCGCCGTTCGCCGCCCCGCCACCAGTCGGGGTCACGTACAGCTTCCGCAGATCCTTGACCGAAGCCAACGCGGCGTCCACGGAGACCGAGTAGCTCGTGTCGTCCTCGGTGAGGGAACCGGACGGCAGAACGGCTCCGGCGTTCTGGAGGGACTGGGTGACGTCGGCCGGTGTGAGCCCGGCGCCGGCGAGGGCGTCGCTGTCGAGCGTCACGGTCACACGCTCGTCGCGGACGCCGGTGACCTTCACCTCGCGGACACCGTCCATGTCCTCCAGCTCCGGTACGACCGCCGAGTCGAGGCGGTCGGCGAACTCCTTCTCGCCATCGGCGTCGTGCGTGCCCCCGTCCTCGCGGCCCTTGCCGCTCGTGCCGTCCTTGCCGCCCGCGTCCCCGGTTTCACCGTCCTGGCCCGCGGCGTCCTCGCCCTCGCCGTCCCCGGCATCGTCCTTGCCGTCGTTCTTGCCGTCCCGGTCCTCGGCCCCGCCGTCGTTCTTGCCGTCCCGGTCCTCGGCCCCGCCGTCCCCCGATGCCGTGTCCTTCCCACCCTCCCCGGGCCCCCGGGCGGCCGCGAGCTGGACCGCGGGCAGATCCTCCGTGGCCCCGGCCACGACCTCGGTCTCCACCCCGTCGGGAAGCCGGGGCTCCACCTCGTGCACCGCGTCCCGCAGGGTCGCCGTGCTGTCGTCCGCCGAGACCCCGTAGTCGAATTCGGCGACGACGGAAGCGGATCCGGACCGCGAGGTGGTGGTGGCCGAGAGAACGCCGTCCGCGTCCCGTACGGCCTGTTCCAGCACCACCGCGACCCGGTCCTCGACGACCTGAGGCGAAGCGCCCGGGTAGGAGGCCGTGACCGAAACCTTGGGGAAGGACACGTCCGGCATCATCTGCTGCCGCAGCGAGGGGAGGGCCAGCAGCCCCATCCCGGTGATCGCCAGCATGACGAACGCGACCAGGGCGCGGTTCCGCATGCTGAACGAAGTCAGCTTGATCATCGATGAGTTCTCTTCCTGTGCGTCACGCGATGGCGTCCGACGCGACGGATCCCAGCAAGCCGATGCGCAGGCAGGGTGCAAGCAACCTGAAAGATCCCTGAAAATCCCGGCTCACCCTTTGCCCGGCCGGTACGGCAGCGCGTACGAAGAAGCCCTGTCCCCCCGAGCGAGGAAGAGCGCGTGCCCCCACCGACCGTCCAGTCCCAGGAGAGCCCGGTCCGGCTGCTCGTCGTCGACGACGAGGCGACCATCGCCGGACTGCTCGCCGCGAGCCTTCGGCACGTCGGCTTCGACGTCACCACGGCGGCAACCGGGAAGGAGGCGCTGGAGGAGGCGCAGCGGCGGCGCCCCCATCTGATCGTGCTGGACGTGATGCTGCCCGACCTGGGCGGCTTCGAGCTCACTCGCACGCTGCGCGCCCGCGGCCTGCACATGCCCGTCGTCTTCCTCACCGCGCGGGACACGACGCACGACAAGATCGTCGGCCTGGGCGCGGGCGGGGACGACTACGTGACCAAGCCGTTCAGCCTGGACGAGGTCGTCGCCCGAATCCGCGCCGTCCTGCGCCGCACCCGCGGGCCGCGACCGGAGGACGCCGCGGACCCGGTGCTGAACTTCGCCGACCTCGAACTCGACGAGGAGACCTGCGACGTACGGCGGGATGGGCGCCCCGTACGGCTGTCGCCCACCGAGTACAAGCTCCTGCGGTATCTGCTGCTCAATGCCGGGCGCGTGGTCAGCAAGACGCAGATCCTGGACGAGGTGTGGGCGTACGACTTCGCGGGCGACACCCGGATCGTGGAGTCGTACATCAGCCTGCTGCGACGCAAGATCGACACCGTGGAGCCGCAGCTGATCCATACGCTGCGGGGCTTCGGCTACAGCCTCCGGCTGCCGACATGACCTCCGCCACGTCAGCCACCTCCTCGGCATTCGCGAGGTCAACCCCGGAATCAGTCGGGTCCACAGCGGAATCAACCGGGTCCACTCCGGACGGAACGGCGGTGCCCCGGACGCGCGGGTCGGGCATCGCGCGGGGAGCGCGCCGCGCCCGCGCCTGGCTCGCCGCACGCTCCATCCGGGCGCGGCTGCTCGTCGGGGCTCTGCTGCTGTGCGCGGGCGGTCTGGTGTCGGCGGAAGTCGTGTGCACCCAGCTCTTCCGCGGCTATCTGATGGACCGCACGGACGACCAGGCGCGCATCCTGCAGACCCGACTGGGGCTGCTGGAGGTCCTCGCCCCGCAGGTGAACCGGATCCCCGGCGATCTGCGCAGCGTGCTGGTGCGGACCGGGGCGGTTGGCACCCACGCGGTCGTGGAGTTCCGCGACGCCTCGGGGAAGACGCAGCTGCGGTTCAGTACGTCGGACGAATCCGCGCCCCCGCCCGCGCTGCCCCCTGCCGCATCCACCCCCGTCGGCGAGCCGTTCACGACCGGGACGGGGGACGACGACGGCCGGCGCTACCGGGTGCTCGTACGGGAGCGGCCCGGCGGAGGTACCGTGGCCGCCGCCATCGACCTGACGCCGCTCAACGACACAACCAGGCGCCTGATCCGGATCGAAATCGTCGTCACCGCCGTCGTCCTGACGGGTCTCGCGCTGCTCGGCTCCGCCGTGGTGCGGATCGGGCTGAAGCCGCTGGCGGATGTGGAAGCGACCGCCGAATCGATCATCGATGGCGACGACCTGTCCCGCCGCGTCCCCGAGCGCGCACCGCCGTCCACAGAGATCGGGCGCCTCTCGGCGACGCTCAACACCATGCTGGTCCGCATCGACCAGTCGTTCGCGGAGAGTTCGGCTGCCCAGGAGCGGCTGCGCCGCTTCGTCGCCGACGCGGGCCACGAGCTGCGGACGCCACTGGCCGCCGTGCTCGGCCTCGTCGAACTGCACCGCAGCGGAGCGGCGGGTTCCCGGCAGGACGTCACCGCGCTGCTCGACGGGATCGAGGCCGAGGGGCGCCGCATGCGGCTGCTGGTGGAGGATCTGCTGCTGCTCGCCCGCCTCGACCAGGAGCGCCCGCAGGCGAGCGAGCCGGTGGACCTCGTACCGCTGGCCGTCGACGCGCTCGCCACGGCCCGCGCGACCGAACCGGACCGCCCACTGCGGCTCGACCTGCCACCGGGCGACGAGGACAGGGGGAACGGCGATGACGGGCCGCGCCCCACCGTCGTCGGGGACGACGTACGGCTCGCCCGCGTCCTGACCAACCTGGTGTCCAACGCCCTGCGGCACACCCCCGCGGGCACGTCCGTGACCGTACGGATCGGGACGGACGAGAAGGCGGGGCAGGCCGTCGTCGAGGTCGCCGACACCGGGCCCGGCGTGCCGGAGGAGGAGGCCGAGCGCGTCTTCGACCGATTCCACCGGGTCGGCGACGGGCGTGACCGGGCCAGCGGCGGCACAGGTCTGGGGCTGTCGATCGTCGCCGCGATCGTCACGGCGCACGGCGGCAGCGTCCGCTGCCTGCGGACACCGGGCGGCGGTGCGACCTTCGAAGTCCGGCTGCCCCTGCGGGATCCCGCGATGTAGCGGCTGCCCCTGGATGGTGCGGCGCTCCCCGCCGGTACGCGGGGACTTCGCGCCCCGAACCTGGACGCGGCCCCCTTCCCGCGCGGGAAGCGGCCCTGCCCCGCGCGGGAAGCCGCCCTCGCCCGCGAGGGATGCGGCCCCCTCCCCGCGCGGGAAGGGGGCCGCATCACACCCGGCCGGCGTCCGTCACGCCGCGACCGGGACCTCCGACTCCGGCTCGCTGTGGGCGGGCTCCAGAGCCAGCTTCAGTACCTGGCGGACGTCGCTGACGGTGTGCACGTCGAGCTTCTCCAGCACCTCGGCGGGCACGTCGTCCAGATCCGCCTCGTTCCGCTTGGGGATCACCACGGTGGTGACCCCGGCGCGGTGCGCGGCCAGCAGCTTCTGCTTCACCCCGCCGATCGGCAGCACCCTGCCGGTCAGCGACACCTCACCCGTCATCGCCACATCGGTGCGGGCCTTCCGCCCCGACAGCAGCGACGCCAGAGCGGTGGTCATCGTGATGCCCGCGCTCGGCCCGTCCTTGGGAACCGCCCCGGCCGGCACGTGCAGGTGCACGCCCCGCTCCTTCAGGTCCCCGACGGGCAGTTCGAGCTCCGCCCCGTGCGAGCGCAGGAACGAGAGCGCGATCTGCGCCGACTCCTTCATGACCTCGCCGAGCTGGCCAGTGAGCTGCAGCCCGCTGCCGCCGGTCTCGGGATCGGCCAGCGACGCCTCGATGTAGAGGACATCGCCGCCCGCGCCCGTGACCGCCAGGCCGGTCGCCACACCCGGTACGGCGGTGCGCCGCTCCTCCGGGTCCTGCGCCGACTCCGGCACGTGGTGCGGACGTCCGATCCACTGGCGCAGATCGTTCGGGCCCAGGGTCACCGGCAGCTTCTGCTCGCCGAGTTCGTGCTTGGCCGCGACCTTGCGGAGCAGCCGGGCCACGGCCCGCTCCAGGTTCCGTACACCCGCCTCACGGGTGTACTCCCCCGCGAGCCTGCGCAGCGCGCCGTCTTCCAGGACGACCTCGCCGGGCTCCAGGCCCGCCCGGTCGAGCTGGCGCCCGAGCAGGTGGTCGCGGGCGATGACGACCTTCTCGTCCTCGGTGTAGCCGTCCAGCCTGACCAGTTCCATACGGTCGAGCAGCGCCTCCGGGATCGCCTCCAGGACATTCGCCGTGGCGAGGAACACCACGTCGGAGAGGTCCAGTTCGACCTCCAGGTAGTGGTCCCGGAACGTGTGGTTCTGCGCCGGGTCGAGCACTTCGAGCAACGCAGCGGCCGGGTCGCCGCGGAAGTCGGAGCCGACCTTGTCGATCTCGTCCAGCAGCACGACCGGGTTCATGGACCCGGCCTCCTTGATGGCGCGGACGATCCGGCCGGGCAGGGCGCCGACGTACGTACGCCGGTGACCGCGGATCTCCGCCTCGTCCCGTACGCCGCCGAGCGCGACGCGGACGAACTTCCGCCCCATGGCGCGCGCGACGGACTCGCCGAGCGAGGTCTTTCCGACGCCGGGCGGGCCGACGAGCGCCAGCACCGCGCCTCCGCGGCGGCCTCCGACGACGCCCAGCCCGCGGTCCGCGCGCCGCTTGCGCACGGCCAGGTACTCGGTGATCCGCTCCTTCACGTCCTCCAGCCCGGCGTGGTCCGCGTCGAGGACGGACTTCGCCCCGGGGAGGTCGTACGCGTCCTCGGTCCGCTCGCTCCAGGGCATCTCCAGGACCGTGTCGAGCCAGGTGCGGATCCAGCCGCCCTCGGGGCTCTGTTCGGAGGCCCGCTCCAGCTTGTCGACCTCCTTGAGCGCGGCCTCGCGCACGTGGTCGGGAAGGTCGGCGGCCTCGACCCGGGCACGGTAGTCGTCGGACTCGTCCTCGGGGTCGCCGTTCAGCTCGGCCAGTTCCTTGCGGACGGCCTCGAGCTGTCGGCGGAGCAGGAACTCGCGCTGCTGCTTGTCCACGCCCTCCTGGACGTCCTTGGCGATGGACTCGGCCACGTCCTGCTCGGCCATGTGCTCGCTGAGCCAGGCGGTGGCGAGCTTCAGCCGGGCGACCGGGTCGGTGGCCTCCAGGAGCTCGACGCGCTGCTGGGGGGTGAGGAACGGCGAGTAGCCGGAGTTGTCGGCGAGCTGGCCCGGGTCGTCGATCTGCTGGACGCGGTCCACGACCTGCCAGGCTCCGCGCTTGCGCAGCCAGCTCGTGGCCAGGGCCTTGTACTCCTTCATCAGTTCGGTGACCGAGCCCGGTAGCGGGTCGGGGACGACCTCCTCGATGCGGGTGCCCTCGATCCAGAGCGCCGCCCCGGGCCCGGTGGTCCCGGCCCCGACGCGGACCCGGCTCACGCCGCGGATCAGCGCGCCGGGGTCGCCGTCGGAGAGCCGGCCTACCTGCTCGATCGTGCCGAGTGTGCCGACCGCGGCATAGGTGCCGTCGATCCGTGGGACCAGCAGCACCCGTGGCTTGCCGCCGGAAGATCGGGCTGCGGCCTGAGCCGCCTGGACGGCGGCCCGCACCTCGGCGTCGGACAGGTCGAGGGGCACGACCATGCCGGGCAGGACGACCTCGTCATCGAGCGGCAGCACGGGCAGAGTGAGCGATGTGGACGTCGAAGCCATGATCTCCCCTTCGGCATTCAAGTTGAGCGTTACTGACTCAATGCGCGGAGGTGGCCAGCTGTTCCCATGGGCCGTTCGCTGTGAGCGATCACACCCTTACGCGGGGGTGGTGCGCCGGGGCGCATACCGATGGGCATCCGTTCGTGCAGGTGAAAGACGGTGCGGGGCCTCGCGACCGGCTGGGCCGCGGACGCCGCCCGGCCCGCGGCCTACGGCGCGGATCCGAGTCGGACGCCGACTCCACCCTTCTGTGCGGCCAGAACCCGATCGCCTCAGGCTTCGCCCGCGCCGCACGGACTCGATCGCCTCAGGCTTCGCCCGCGCCGCACGGACTCGGTCGGCTCAGGCTTCGCCCGCGCCGCACGGACTCGGTCGGCTCGGGTGCCGCACGGACTCGGTCGGCTCGGGTCCCGCGCCGACCGAGCGCACGTCGTCACTGGCAGTCCCGCGCCGACCGAGCGCACGTCGTCACTGGCAGTCCCGCTCGACGCCGCAGGGCGGCTCGACGCGGGGCGGCGGGGGTTCCGGAGCCGCGTCCGACGCGGTTCCGGCCCCAGGCGCATCACCGGAGCGTGACGCCGCAGCCGTATCACCGGAGCGTGACAGTGGGGCAAACGGAGCGTGACGCCGAGGGCTTTCGGGCCGGACCGACCCCCTGCCATCCCCCTCATACCGGCCAAGAATCCCCTATGACTTCCGTCACGTCGGCCGGCCCGCCGCGCCGCGGCCCGCCCTCCCTGCGCCCCGCCCTCCCCCCTCCCGTCAACAGCGGCCCTCCGACGCCTCGTTGAGCCCTCGCAGACGTGGGAGGGGACCGCTTCGGGGCCGTATCGTTACCCTGGGTGGCATCGGCGCCCCACCGCGTACCCAGCCCGTGCCCCAGGAAGACCGCATCCCATGCCTCTGCCCCCCGTCCCCGCCGCGCCGGTCACCCTCGACCGCCGGGACGGTCCGTACGGCGAGGTGGTGCTGCGCCGGCGCGCCGAGCACTTCGAAATCATCGCCAACGGCTGCTTCCTGATGGACACCTCCGACGGGCGCTCCGAGCGGCTGCTGGTCGACGCGGCACTCGCCGCCCTCCCCCCGGACCGCGCGCAACCGTCCCTGCTCATCGGCGGTCTGGGCGTCGGCTTCTCCCTCGCCCACGCCGCCGCGGAGCCCCGCTGGGGCCGCATCACCGTCGTGGAGCGCGAGCAGGCCGTCATCGACTGGCACCTCTCCGGACCACTGGCGGCGATCTCCGCCGATGCGCTCTCCGATCCGCGGAGCGTGATCCTCCGCACCGACCTGACCGCCCACCTGCGCGGCACGACCGAGGGGGACACCTCCCACGCCCTTGGGGCTGTGACGGAGTACGACGCGCTGTGCCTGGACATCGACAACGGGCCGGACTGGACCGTCACCGAGGACAACGACAGCCTCTACGGCCCTTCGGGACTTGCCAGTTGCCGGGAGCGCCTTGCGCCCGGCGGCGTGCTCGCCGTGTGGTCCGCGAAACCGTCGGCAGCCTTCGAGGAAGCTCTTCGAAATGCCGGTTTCGATGACGTAAGGACGGAAGAGATCCCTGTTGCCCGGGGTGTCCCGGATGCCGTCCACCTCTGCGTACGGCCTCCTACGCCTGCGTAGCCGAGGTGCGCACCCTGCCCGTACCCTGCTCCGTGCAGTGACGGAACGCAGGCAAGGGCTCGGCAGGTACACGGGGAAAATGCAGGGGCGGGCGATGGAGCACACTCACAACGGCGTGGCGGGCAACACGGCCACTCCCGGCGCCCAGCGCCGCGTCCTGGTCGTCGAGGACGACCAGACGATCGTCGACGCCATTGCGGTGCGGCTGCGCGCCGAGGGCTTCCAGGTGCAGACCGCACAGGACGGCCCCGCGGCGGTGGACACCGCAGAGGCCTGGCAGCCCGACCTGCTGGTCCTCGATGTGATGCTGCCGGGCTTCGACGGGCTCGAAGTGTGCCGGCGCGTCCAGGCCTCTCGTCCCGTTCCCGTCCTCATGCTCACCGCCCGGGACGACGAGACGGACATGCTGGTCGGCCTCGGTGTCGGCGCCGACGACTACATGACCAAGCCGTTCTCCATGCGCGAACTCGCCGCCCGGGTGCATGTGCTGCTGCGCCGCGTGGAGCGGGCCACCCAGGCCGCCAGCACCCCCCGCACCGGCATACTCCGGCTGGGCGAGCTGGAGATCGACCACGCCCAGCGCCGCGTGCGCGTGCGCGGCGACGACGTGCATCTGACCCCGACGGAGTTCGACCTGCTGGTCTGCCTCGCCAACACTCCGCGCGCCGTCCTCTCCCGCGAGCAACTCCTCGCCGAGGTCTGGGACTGGGCGGACGCGTCCGGCACCCGGACCGTCGACAGCCACATCAAGGCGCTGCGGCGCAAGATCGGCGCCGAGCGGATCCGTACCGTCCACGGGGTCGGCTACGCGCTGGAGACCCCGGCGACCCCGGCGACCTGACCGGCGCGCCGCCCATGGACAACCGGCCGCCCGAGCCCGTGGACCCCGGACTGTGGTCCCGGATGTGGGCCCGGACCTGGGACGCCCTGCGCCCCTTCGACCCGTACCGATCGGTGAAGGCAGCCCTGGGCGCCCTCGTGATCATCTCGGTGACGATCACGACGTTGCTGGTCTTCGTCGCCATCCGCACCTCCACAGAGCTGCGGATCGTCACCATCTTCTCGATCATCGCCACCATGCTGATCACCCAGTTCGTCGCGCACGGGCTGACCTCGCCGCTGGACGAGATGAAGACCGCCGCCCGCGCGATGGCAGGCGGCGACTACAGCCGGCGGGTCCAGGCCGTACGGCGGGACGAGCTCGGCGATCTGGCCGAGACCTTCAACCACATGGCCGCTGATCTCGAGGCCGTCGACCGGCACCGCAAGGAGCTGGTCGCGAACGTCTCGCACGAGCTGCGCACCCCCATCGCGGGGCTGCGCGCCGTCCTGGAGAACGTCGTCGACGGCGTCTCGGAGGCCGACCCGGAGACCATGCGGACGGCGCTGCGGCAGACGGAGCGGCTGGGGCGCCTGGTCGAGACGCTGCTGGACCTCTCCCGGCTGGACAACGGGGTCGTGCCGCTGCGGGTCCGGCGCTTCGAGGTGTGGCCGTATCTGTCCGGGGTGCTGAAGGAGGCCAACATGGCCGCCGCGGCCCGTGCCCACATCGGGGGCCCGGGCGCCCGCGCCGACGTCCACCTGCACCTCGACGTCTCACCGCCGGAGCTGACCGCGCACGCCGACGCCGAGCGGCTCCACCAGGTCGTGGCCAACCTGATCGACAACGCGGTCAAGCACAGCCCGCCGCACGGCCGCGTCACGCTCCGCGCACGGCGGGGCACCGGCGGCCCGGACAGCCTGAACCTGGAGGTCCTGGACGAGGGCCCCGGCATCCCGGAGTCCGAGCGGCACCGCATCTTCGAGCGCTTCAACCGCGGCGGCGTCTCCACCCCGCACGGCCCGGGCAGCGACGGCGGCACGGGCCTGGGCCTGGCCATCGCGCGCTGGGCGGTGGATCTCCACGGCGGCAGCATCGGGGTGGCCGAATCGCCTCGCGGCTGCCGCATACGCGTCATGCTCCCGGGCGGCCCCAGGGCGAACGGCTGACGTAGGGTCGAACGCCAGGTTCCAGGACGGTTGCGGCGGACCGGGCGTAACCTGACGTGTTTCCCGCCACATCGAGCGCCGAAACCAGTCGATCAATGTGACTTGCACGACGACTGGGCCGCCCGGCCTGCAACCAGTCCGGTAAGAGGCGTAGCCTTTATTTCCGCTGTCCACCATCTAAGGAAGCGGAAGAGGGCGGTTGCCGCCGTGTCGCCACAGTCCCCCAATACCTCGAGTCTCTCGGCCGACGAAGACGGACAGGGGAAGTCCTCCCCTGCGGAAGCGTTCGGCCCCAATGAGTGGCTCGTCGACGAGATCTACCAGCAGTACCTCCAGGACCCGAACTCGGTAGACCGAGCCTGGTGGGACTTCTTCGCCGACTACAAGCCGGGGCGTGAGACCGGCCCCGCGGCCGCCTCACCGCCGCAGGCGGCCGGGACACAGGCCCCGGCGGCGCCCGCCGGCGAGCAGGCCGCTGCGGCCCCGAAGGCCGAGGCCGTGCCCGCGGCCCCGAGCGCGGCCGCCGGTGCCAACGGCACCACCGCCCAGGCCGCGCCCGCAGCCCCCGCCCCCGCCCCCGCACCGGCGAAGCCGTCCGGGCCGAAGCACGCCGCCCCGGCGAAGCCCGAGGCCGCGCCCGCGAAGCCGGCCGCCAAGGCCGCCGCCCCCGCAGTGCCCGCCGACACCGAGTTCGTCACGCTGCGCGGCCCCTCCGCCGCCGTCGCGAAGAACATGAACGCCAGCCTCGAGCTGCCGACCGCGACGAGCGTCCGGGCCGTGCCCGTGAAGCTGCTGTTCGACAACCGCATCGTCATCAACAACCACCTCAAGCGCGCCCGCGGCGGCAAGGTGTCCTTCACGCACCTGATCGGCTACGCGATGGTGCGGGCGCTGAAGGCGATGCCGTCGATGAACCACTCCTTCACGGAGAAGGACGGCAAGCCCACCCTGGTCAAGCCCGAGCACGTCAACCTGGGCCTGGCCATCGACCTGGTGAAGTCGAACGGTGAGCGCCAGCTCGTCGTCGCGGCCATCAAGAAGGCCGAGACGCTCAACTTCTTCGAGTTCTGGCAGGCCTACGAGGACATCGTCCGCCGCGCCCGCGCGAACAAGCTGACGATGGAGGACTTCACCGGCGTCACCGCCTCCCTGACCAACCCCGGCGGCATCGGCACCGTTCACTCCGTGCCGCGCCTGATGCCGGGCCAGGGCGTCATCATCGGCGTCGGCGCGATGGACTACCCGGCCGAGTTCCAGGGCACCTCGCAGGACACCCTGAACCGCCTGGGCGTCTCGAAGGTCATGACGCTGACGAGCACCTACGACCACCGGGTGATCCAGGGCGCCGCCTCCGGCGAGTTCCTGCGGATCATGCACCAGCTGCTGCTCGGCGAGAACGACTTCTACGACGAGATCTTCCAGGCCCTGCGCATTCCGTACGAGCCGGTCCGCTGGCTCCGGGACATCGACGCCTCGCACGACGACGACGTCACCAAGGCCGCCCGCGTCTTCGAGCTGATCCACTCCTACCGGGTCCGCGGCCACGTCATGGCCGACACCGACCCGCTGGAGTACAAGCAGCGCAAGCACCCCGACCTCGACATCACCGAGCACGGGCTGACGCTGTGGGACCTCGAGCGCGAGTTCGCGGTCGGGGGCTTCGCCGGCAAGTCGATGATGAAGCTGCGCGACATCCTGGGCGTGCTGCGCGACTCGTACTGCCGCACCACCGGCATCGAGTTCATGCACATCCAGGATCCCAAGCAGCGCAAGTGGATCCAGGACCGCGTCGAGCGCCCGCACACCAAGCCGGAGCGCGAGGAGCAGCTGCGGATCCTGCGTCGGCTGAACGCGGCGGAGGCCTTCGAGACCTTCCTGCAGACCAAGTACGTCGGCCAGAAGCGGTTCTCGCTGGAGGGCGGCGAGTCCGTCATCCCGATGCTCGACGCCGTCCTGGACTCGGCCGCCGAGTCGCGCCTGGACGAGGTCGTCATCGGCATGGCCCACCGCGGCCGTCTCAACGTCCTGGCGAACATCGTCGGCAAGTCGTACGCCCAGATCTTCCGCGAGTTCGAGGGCAACCTCGACCCGAAGTCCATGCACGGCTCCGGCGACGTGAAGTACCACTTGGGCGCCGAGGGCACCTTCACCGGCCTGGACGGCGAGCAGATCAAGGTCTCGCTCACCGCCAACCCCTCCCACCTGGAGGCCGTCGACCCGGTCGTCGAGGGTGTCGCCCGCGCCAAGCAGGACATCATCGGCAAGGCGGGCACGGACTTCACGGTCCTGCCGATCCAGCTCCACGGCGACGCCGCCTTCGCGGGCCAGGGCGTGGTGGCCGAGACGCTCAACATGTCACAGCTGCGCGGCTACCGCACCGGCGGCACCGTGCACATCGTGATCAACAACCAGGTCGGCTTCACCGCCGCCCCGGCCGCGTCCCGTTCGTCGATGTACTGCACCGACGTGGCGCGCATGATCGAGGCCCCGATCTTCCACGTCAACGGCGACGACCCGGAGGCCGTCGTCCGCGTGGCACGGCTGGCGTTCGAGTTCCGCCAGGCGTTCAACAAGGACGTGGTCATCGACCTCATCTGCTACCGCCGCCGCGGTCACAACGAGACCGACAACCCCGGCTTCACCCAGCCGCTGATGTACGACCTGATCGACAAGAAGCGCTCGGTGCGCAAGCTCTACACCGAGTCCCTGATCGGTCGCGGCGACATCACGCTGGAGGAGGCCGAGCAGGCGCTGCAGGACTTCCAGGGCCAGTTGGAGAAGGTCTTCACCGAGGTCCGCGACGCCGTGTCGAACCCGGCTCCGGCCCATGTGCCGGAGCCGCAGGCCGAGTTCCCGGTCTCGGTCGACACCGGCATCTCCCGCGAGGTCGTCAAGCGGATCGCCGAGTCGCAGGTCAACATCCCCGACCGGATCACCGTGCACCCGCGCCTGCTGCCGCAGCTCCAGCGGCGCGTCTCGATGGTCGAGGACGGCGTGATCGACTGGGGCATGGGCGAGACCCTCGCGATCGGTTCGCTGCTGGTGGAGGGCACGCCGGTGCGGCTCGCCGGCCAGGACTCCCGCCGCGGCACCTTCGGCCAGCGCCACGCGGTGCTGGTGGACCGCGAGACCGGCCAGGACTACACACCGCTGCTCTACCTCTCCGAGGACCAGGCCCGGTACAACATCTACGACTCGCTCCTCAGCGAGTACGCGGCGATGGGCTTCGAGTACGGCTACTCCCTGGCCCGGCCGGACGCGCTGGTCATGTGGGAGGCCCAGTTCGGTGACTTCGTCAACGGCGCCCAGACCGTCGTCGACGAGTTCATCTCCTCCGCCGAGCAGAAGTGGGGCCAGACCTCCGGCGTCACGCTGCTCCTGCCGCACGGCTACGAGGGCCAGGGCCCGGACCACTCCTCGGCCCGGATCGAGCGCTTCCTCCAGGTCTGCGCGCAGAACAACATGACGGTCGCGATGCCGACCCTCCCCTCGAACTACTTCCACCTGCTGCGCTGGCAGGTCCACAACCCGCACCACAAGCCGCTGGTCGTCTTCACCCCGAAGTCGATGCTCCGGCTCAAGGCCGCGGCGTCGAAGACGGAGGAGTTCCTCGAGGGCGGCTTCCGCCCGGTGATCGGCGACGAGACGGTCGACGCGAGCGCGGTCCGGAAGGTCGTCTTCTGCTCCGGCAAGGTCTACTACGACCTCTTGGCGGAGCGGGACAAGCGCGGAACGAGCGACACCGCGATCATCCGGCTCGAGCGCCTGTACCCGCTGCCGGGTGCGGAACTCCAGGCGGAGGTGGCCAAGTTCCGGAGCGCGGAGAAGTTCGTCTGGGCCCAGGAGGAGCCGGCGAACCAGGGTGCGTGGCCGTTCATCGCCATCAACCTGATCGACTACCTGGACCTGGCCGTCGGCGCCGACGTCCCGCACAAGGAGCGGCTGCGCCGGGTCTCCCGGCCGCACTCCTCCTCGCCCGCGGTCGGTTCGGCCAAGCGCCACCAGGCGGAGCAGCAGGCCCTGGTCGGCGAGGTCTTCGACATCTGACCGGCGCTCACGCCTCGAACCTCAAGGGCCCGGCCCCGCCCACCGCGGAGCCGGGCCTCCGGCTTTGTCCGGGCCGCGCCTCCGGCTTTGTCCGGGCCCGCTGTTCCACTCCGCGCTAGATCGGCTGCGGCTCGAAGTCCCAGTACGGGCGTACGCCCTCGCGCAGCGCCCGAGTATGGGCGTGGTCCTCGCCCAGCAGCGAGGTGAGCGTGTCGAGTGCTTCCGCCCGGAGCGTGTCCGCCTCTTCGGTCTCGCCCGCGGCGTGCAGGTCCTGGGCCAGGCTCATCCTGCAGTTGATGGTCAGGGGGTGCTGCTCGCCGACCGCCCTCGGGGCCCGGTCCAGAGCTTCGCGCCCCATCCTGATGGCACCCGGTGTGTCCCCGCTTCGGTGACGTGCGGCCGCGGCGTTGAGCGCGCAGCCGACCGTCCAGGGATGGTCGGCTCCCACGGCGCCGCCCATGGCGTCCAGCGCCTGCTCCGCCGTCCGCAGCGCCGCCCGGTGCTCGCCGACCTCGCCCTGAACGAATGCCAGGTTGGCATGGGTGCCAATGGCGTACGGGTGGTCCCGGCCGAGCTGGGCGCCGTACAACTTGGCTGTGGATTCGGCCAGTTCACGTGCTGTGTCGAGCTCTCCGGACTGCCGCAGCAGCATGGCGAAGTCGGCCGACACGATCAGCGTCTCGGGATGCTGCTGTCCGCGGCGGCTGATCAGACGGTCGCGCACGTTGCGCATCAGCGCCTGCGCGAACTGAAGATTCCCGTTGCGCCGTGAGCACAGGGCGAGGTTGTGCTCGGCGAGCAGGGTCTGGGTGTGGTTCTTGTCCAGGATCTGCCGGTGCAGACGGCAGTTGTGGTCCTGGATGGCGAGCGCCTCCTCGTAGCGGCCGAGCAGCCGCAGCATCCAGGCCGTGTGCAGGGCGGAGTTGAGGGTGAGCGGATCGCGGTTCCCTAGGAGGGCGGACCGGGACTCCAGGAGCGTGCGGTGGAGGGCGAGGGAGTCCTCGTACCGGCCCTGGAGGCCCAGCGAGACGGCGAGATTGCTGCGGATGGCCAGGGTGCGCGGAACGCTTTCGCCGAGCGCCTCGGTGGCGTCCTGCGCTGCCTCCTCGAAGAAGGCGGTCGCCTCGCCGTGCTTGGCGAGCGCCATCAGCGTCCCGGCGAGCCCGTCCTTGGCGCGCAGCACCTCGATGGTGCGGGCGGACGGGTCCTCCTCCAGGGTGCGCAGCACCTCCCGGCCGACCGTCTCCGCCTCGGCGTAACGGCCCAGCCGACGGAGCATGTTGGCCTGCTGGTGGACGGCGACGAGCACCCGGCGGTCGGTGGGGGCGGACGTCGCGCGCCAGCGCTCCACGGCCAGCCGGCTGAGCCACCACCCGTCGTGGTACTCGCCGCGCGTGCGCAGGTACTCGATGCAGTTGAGCACGAGGTCGCGTACGTCGTCCTCGGCCGAGTCCAGGGCACCCGACGGCTCCAGGTGCGGGATCAGCTCCGCGTAGCGCGCCCAGTTCCGGGGCGATGCCGGGGACCGGGGGTCGGCGGCGACCAGGACGCGGCAGGCGATGGCGGAGGCCTTCACGCGCTCCTTGTGCGCCATGCTGCTGCGGACGAAGCGGTGGAAGAGCCGGTGCATGCGCAGCGTGCCCACGGTCAGGATGTCCAGGCGCGGCCCGGTCTCGTACTCCAGACGCATCGAAGTGGCCTCGGAGAGAGTGCGCAGCGCGGTGTTCCAGCTGCTGGGCTCGGCCACCAGCTCGGCCAGATGGGGCGGCAGATCGGCCGCCCGCGCCGACTGCAGCAGCCGTACGGGGACGACGTCCGGGGAGAAGAACGCGAGGAGCCCGAGGAGTTCGTCGACCTCGGGCGAGCGTTCGCGGAGGGTGTTGAGCGTGATGGCCCAGGCGACCTGGAATCCGCGAGGGTACTCCTTGGACGGCAGGACGCCGAAATCGTTCGGGTTGCCGGACCGGATGTTGGCGACGTAGCCGCTCACGGAGGCAGTGGGGTTGGTGTCGAGCCAGGCCGCCATCTGGTCGAGCAGCAGCGGCAGGTCCTCCAGGGCGTCGGCCAGGCTGTCCGCCTCGTCCTCCGACAGCCGGGAGGCCCTGCGGCACACGAACGCGATGCTCTCGGCCCGCCGGAAGGGGTCCAGCTCCACCAGTTCCGCGCCCTGCTGGCTCCACGTGGCGCGGCGCGTGGTGATGAGGACGTGGCCACGGCCGTCCGGGACGAGGGCCTCCAGTTCCTCCGGCTCCTCGGCGCCGTCCAGGACGATCAGCCAACGGCGGCCGGTGGAACCCAGCCTCTCCCTGACGGCCTCGATGAGCCGCCCGACCTCGTCACCGGTGCTGATGCCGAGCTTCTCCGCCAGCGCCGCATAGCTCTCGCGGGCCGTGGCACGGACGGCGGCGCTGATGTACCAGACGATGTCGTACTCGCCTGCGAAGCGGTGCACGAACTCGGTGGCCACCTGTGTCTTGCCGACGCCGCTCGGACCGTGCAGGGCCACGCACGTGGTCGCGTCGCCGCCCGCGGCGAATGCGTCGTGAAGCTGTTCGAGCACCTTCTCGCGACCGGTGAACCGGCGGTTGCGCCGCGGGGCGTTCCAGATCTCCGGAAGGTCGTCGGGGAAGCGCGGGCTGCGCGCCAGGTCCACCCGCGCCGACGCCGGCGCGGGGAGGTCCACGCAGGCCAGAAGACGGCGCCGCGCGTCGTCGGGGACGAGGCCGCGAAGACCGACCGGAGCGACGATCGCGGCCGCCTCCGGGAGCGGCCGCGTGGTGACGCTGACCGCCGCGATCCGGCCCAGTCCCTGCGTCACGGCCCGGCGCAGTGCGGTGCTCCACTCCTCGTTGCGCCCGGAGTCGAACCGGAGGTACCAGTCGTCGAGCACGAGCAGGACCCGCCCGCGTTCGGCCAGCAGGTCCGTGATGGCGGCGGCCGACGGGGCCCTGCGTACGGGGTCCCAGCGGACCATGCCGGTGGAGCAGCCGGCCGATGCGAGCGTCGCCGTGATCCACTCGGCCCAGGACTGGCTGAGACCGGCGAAGACGACCGTGACGTGCTCGGGCCTGTCGGTCATGCAACCCCCTTCCTCGGGTCCGCTCCGCCCCGCCGGCCCCGCGGGCCTGCGGGGCGGCATGCGATACGCCCGTCGATTGTCCGTCAAAACCCTGTCATCCCAGGCGACTTGCTGCCACCGGAACGCGGAGCGGCGAGCACGGCGTCGAGGCGGCCCGCGATGTGCCGGATGAGCCGCTCCAGATCCGCGCAGTACACGCTGGGGTGCAGGAACCCGCTGACCGGCACATAGCGGTGGGCGTAGTTGCCGCCGCCGCACACGCGCAGCACGGGGCAGGCGGAACAGTCGGCGGCGAGCCCTTCCGCGCCGATCTGCCGTGCCGCGATCCCGGGGTGCTCCAGGGCCTCGTCGAAGCTGTGGGCGAAGACGTCCAGGCCGGTGGCGGGGGCGCCCGCGTAGGCGGTCTTCAGCGAGTCGACCTGCTCGACGGCACCATCGGTGTCGACGACCACGGCGGCCATCGGGGACAGTCCGACGGACTCCGCGGTGCTGGGGGCGCCGAGGAGCAGCGCCACGACGGCGCTGAAGAGCCGTACGCCGGTCCGCATCCGGTCGGCGTTCCACCACAGGTCGAACGCCCGGGCCAGCCAGTCGCCGTACGGGGTCGGACGGGGGCGGCGGCCGGGCTCCGGAAGGACCGCGAGTCCGGGCGGCGGCGCGGCCCAATGGGCGTGCGGGAGAAGGAAGTCGATGTGCGGCGGGCCCAACGCCGTGAGCGAGTGGTAGACCTCGTCGGGGTCGGTGGCGAGGTCGAGCGTGCACAGAAGCCCGGCGTACTGCTCGGGGCGCGCGGCCAGTAGCCTGGCCGCGCGCGATGCCGCGGGCCAGGAGGAGCGGCCGGCGTGGTCGGTGCGGCGGCGGGCCAGCCGGGCGCTGCCTCCGTCGAGGCTCAGGCCCACGCGGATGCCGGCGGCGGCCAGCCGGTCGAGGGTGCGCGCGGTCAGGAGCGTGCCGTTGGTCTGCACGGAGGCGGTGACCTCGCAGTGGGCGGGTACCGCGGCCCGTACCGCGCGGGCATAGGCGACCACGGGTCCGGGGCCGGCCAGGAGCGGTTCGCCGCCGTGGAGTTCGATCCGGATCCTGCGCAGCCGGTGCGCGGTGACGTGCTCGGCGATCCGGCGGGCCGTGCGGCGCATGGTGCGGACGGGGACGCGGGCCGGGCGGTGGCGCCAGCTCTCGTCGGGCCCGGTGTAGATGTAGCAGTAGCTGCAGGCGAGGTTGCAGCGGCTGTGGACCTTGAGGACGAACTGCCGGAAGGGGACAGGGCGTACGCCCCTGGCGCGCAGCGCCGCCACTTCCAGACTCCGGTGCGGCCAGAGCGGCTCGGCGGTGCCCGGGGGCTCCGCGGGGTCGACGGGGGCCGGACTCACGGCGCGTCTTCGTAGTAGGCGACGACGTCGTCGTCGGGGCCCCGCTCTCCAAGTCCCGCGAGGATCGCGGAGAGAACCGGGTGCGCCGGCGGGTGCGCGAGGTCGAGGTCGGTGAATTCGGGCAGCGGTGTGCCGCGTTCGTCGGCGGGGTGGGTCACGCGTCGCCCGCCTCGAGCATCGCGACGCGGGTACGGATCGTCTCCGCCGAGAGGTGCGCGGAGCCGGGCCCGGACGCTCTCTCCAGCAGGTCCAGAGCCCTGCGGTACTCCTGGAGGGCATGTGACGCACCGGCCGTCGACTCCAGTACCTCGGCTCTTCGCCCCCGTGCGTCTCCCGCGGCTTCGAGGTGACCCAGCGCCTCGGCCGCCTCGGCCGCACGGCGGAAGTCGTCGGCCGCGCGCTGCCGGCGCTCGCGCGACCCGGTGTGGCGGGCGAGGTCGAGCCCCACCTGTCCGCGCACCAGGGACGCGCGGGCCTCTATTGCCGGGTCGTCCGACTCGCGGGCCGCGGCACCGAGTATCCAGTCGGCCTCGTGCAGATCGGCGAGTGATCCCCCGTGCGTATGGCGTACGCGGAGCGCCTCACCGAAGAGCAGGCGCCGCCGGGCGAGTTGGGGATGACGGTCCGGCGTCTCGGCAAGTGCCTCGCGCAGGGACCGTACGGCTTCGTCCGCATCGGCCGACGCGAGAGGGCGGCCCAGCGCGCAGGCGGTGAGCACTTCGCCGCGGAAGGCGAGGAGTTCGGCGCGGCGGGCGTGGTCGCGCCCGGCGAGCCCGACCGCGGTCTCCAGTGTCACGGCCGCGAAGCCGAGTTCACTGGTGTCGCCGGTGCGCCGGTGGTGGTCCCATGTCACCTCCGCGGTACGGCGGAGGCAGGTGATCCGCAGTTCGGGGTCCGGGACGCCGGCGGCCGGCCCCAGGGCCTGGCCGAGCGCTACTCGTACCGCGCGATAGGCCCCGGTGTCCGACAGCCCGCCGGCGGCCGTCTCCACCGCTTCGGCCAGATCCAGCCACCCCTGAGCGAGGTCCTCGCCGGGCCACTGCACCTCGGACAGGACGGCGAGCCCGTCCTGGAGCGTGTCGACGGCGTGACCGGCCATCTCCCTCAGCCGCTCGGGATCGCCGGGGCGGGGATGCCGTACCGCCGGTCCCCGGCCCGCGTAGTGCCGCGCGAGGTCCAGGCAGATCCGGCCGTTGGCGACCGCCATGGCTCCCCACCGGCTGTCGACCGTGGTGGCGCGTTCCAGGACGGCGTCGGCGAGGCCGACCGCCTCCAGCATCAGCGTGACGAACCAGTTCTCGTCGGTGCGCGTCCCGGAGGCATCGGGCCACGGATCCAGCTCGTGCCGGACCAGGGCGAGTTTGCGGAGCACGCCGACGCGCTGCCCGACCGCAGCGAAGAGCGTTCTGTCGTCCCCCGAAGCGCCGGGTCCTCGGACGAACGCGTCGAGGCGCCGGTCCGCTTCGACCAACAGCTCGCGTACGACCCAGACCCCCTGCAACTCGGCAGGGATGTCGTGCGCTTCCGCCTCCTGGCGCAGCGCGTACGGCACGACGCGTGAGGTGATCCCGCCGGCCAGCACCTCGTCGGCCATGATCTCCACGACCCCTGCCAGCACCGGCATCGCCGAGGGCCGGTGACGTGCCGCATGCTCGGCGGCCTGACGGGCGGTCTCCAGGTCCTCGGGCAGATGCCGGGTCCGCCAGCGGAGCAGCAGCGCGTCCACCAGGGCCTCCTGGGCCGCCGCGCGGTCGTCGTCCAGCCGCGTCGTCGCGGCGCCCTGGAGCAGCCGTACCGCCTCGTCCAGGTCGCGTGCCGTCCCCTGCGCCCTGAAGCGGTCCAGCAGTTCGCGCGCCTTCGCGCTCAGGATGCGGGGGTCGTCCGGCACGGGCGGCATCGCGGGCACCGTGCTCTGTGGGAGGAACCTGCGCAGGACCTGCTCGGAGACCCGTGCGAACGTCCGCAGTCCGGGAAGGTCCCCGTCGCCGCGCCCCTCCATCGAGCGCCCCACGGAGCCCGACAGATAGGCCGCCGCCATGGCGGGGAAGTTGCGTGCGCGGCGCCCGAAGTGCCGTTCCACGTACTGGGAACAGTGCTTGAGGACGAGCTGCGCGTCGCCGAGCGGAAGCTGCCGCAGCAGCTGTTCGCGCACACCGTCGAGGAAGTCGTACTCCGGGCCGCCCGGGCGGCCGCCGGCCGCGCGCCCGGCGTCGGCGTTCCGCCGCAGCAGGCCGCTGAGCAGGACCTCCGCGAGCACCGACGGCCCGGTCCCGGCGAGCATCGCCCGCTGGACGAGCTGCATCACCGGCAGGACCAGGGGCACGGCGGAGAGATGCACGACGAGCTGCGCGGCCTCCGGTGAGGCGGCGCGCCGGAAGGCACGGACGCGGGCGGCGGCGTCGACCGGCTCGGACGAGCGGGGCACCGCCGAGGACGGGCCGTGGCCGGCGCGGACCAGTCCCGCGGCCGCGTGGAGCGAGACGCCCGCCGTGCCCGAGACGAGGCGGGCCCAGGCGCCCAGCGCGGCCGGGGCCGGCGCGAGTACGGGTACGGGCATGGCTCCGGGGCCGCCCCCCGGCCCCCGGGCCGCCGTGAACGTCAGCCGCCCCACGGGGCCTTCCGCCCGGTGCAGCACACCGGGCACGGCTGGTAAGTGGGTGCGCTGCCACATGCGTTGCGGCAACGGCTGCACGACGGCCACCGGTGAGGCGGCGGCCCAGCGGTGGACCAGTCGCTGCATCCGCCCGCTGCGCCACATCGGCCCGGCGCAGTCGCTCAGCACCAGAGTGAGCTGCCGGCCCGTCGGGTCGGCGAGCTGTGCGGGCGCGCGCAGCACGGAGCCGGGGGTCATGGTCCTGCCGACCCCGGGGGTTCCGTCCTCGGCCGGGTGCAGGTAGTGCACGCGGACTTCTCTGAAGGCTCCCGCCCGTTCGCAGACCTGGCGCAGCTCGTCGAGCGTCTGCTCCCACACGGCCATCGAGGTGGAGACGTCCATGAGCAGCCTGATGCGTGCCTCGCGCCGCCGGATGCCCGTGAACACGGGCATGACGAGGCCGGTGTCCGCGACCCGTTCGGAGGTCGCCTCCTCGTCGACGCGGGTCCGTGAGGGGACGACCGGGGCACGGAAGCGCTGCAGGGGACGCAGGGCGCGTTGCAGGGCTTCCGGGTGGGGCAGTACGGAGGCGGCCGGCACCCGTACGGGCAGTGTGCCGTCGGGGTCCCGGCCTCCGTGGGGCGCGGCGGCGAACAGATCGGCACGGGCGCCCGTCCCCGCGTGCGGCCGGCCCTCCTGGTCCCGGCGCGGGGCCACCGGGGACTCCTCGGCGCGCGCCTGCTCCTGAGCGGGCGCGGAGGGGGAGGACGGGGCGGAGGAAGCCGGCGGCGGAGTGCCGCCGGGACGTGTACGGGGCTGCGCCGGGCCCGCCCACCGCGCCAGCCAGAGTGTGTCCGCCAGTTCCTCGGCCGTGGGCTCGATGCCCGCCTCCCGCAGCCGTGCCACCAGCGCCGTGAGCAGAGCGCTCACGGCGTCGGCGGAGCCGGCGCCGGCGACGGTGGACACGGCTACCGCTGCCGTTGGTCGAGCGGTCGCATCAGCAGGTCCGCGATGTCCTCCCGGCTGTCGCGCTCCTCGCGCGCCGCGTACTGGGTCAGGAAGATGGCGTTCAGGAGTTGGTCGGTCGGGCGCAGCTCGCCGCTCCTGGTCCCTTGTGCGAAGAGCGAGATGAGGTCGAGGTTCCGCTCGTCGGAGCCCGCGCCGAAATGCGCCTGCACCATGGCGGCCAGGCGTTCGTCGCGCGGCGGGTCGAGTTCGAGGTGGATGCAGCGGCGGAGCAGCGGTGCGGGGAAGTCCCGCTCGCCGTTGCTGGTCATGACGACGAACGGGAAGGCGCAGCACCGGACGCGGCCCCTCCGCACCGGCACCCGCCGGCCGTCGTCGTCGAGAACCTGCACCTCGTCGCGGCCGGGTCGGTCGGCGATGCGCTCCAGCTCCGGGAGGCCGAACTCGCCCTCCTCCAAGGCGTTCAGCAGGTCGTTCGGCAGATCCAGGTCGCTCTTGTCCAGTTCGTCGATGAGCAGGACGCGGGGCAGTTCGCTGGGCAGCAGGGCCGTACCGAGGGGACCGAGCCTGATGTAGCGGCCGATGTCGTCCTCGGGTCCGTCGTTCTGGCGGGAGAGCTGCACGTCCTGGAGGCGTCCGACGGCGTCGTAGGTGTAGAGCCCGTCCTTCAGTTCGGTGCGGCTGACGACGGGCCACTGCAGTACGCGGCCGAGTCCCAGCTCATGGGCCACGGCGTGGGCGAGTGTGCTCTTGCCGGAGCCGGGCTCGCCGGTCACCAGCAGCGGGCGCCTCAGGTACAGGGCGGCATTGACGAGGTGGAGTGCCTCTTCGTCCTGGGTGGGCAGCGGCGCATTCGTCTTCCCCAGCCGCCGTTTGGAGGCCGCGTCGATGGGCGGGGCGGCGGGGACGGCGGGACCGCCCTCGAAAGTCCGCCAGGGCGGGGGTGGTGGGAGCGTACGGATCCGGTCGTGATCGGCGTCGCCCGTGCCGCGGTAGATCAGCCAGTCGCTCAACTCTCGCTCCTCGTCGGCGGTCGGTGGGGCGCCGCGCCTTGGCCGACGGGGGCAGGCTGTGCCCACAACGGGCCCCTGAAAATGTACCCACGCAGCGCGCCGGTATCGGCGGTTTCCGGACAGTCACCAAGGTGCCGCGTGCCGCTCGCGCGCCGTAAGGAGCCGGTGGACCTCATGGCGAGTCCAGCGTCCCGGGCGCGCCGGCGGGCACCGGCCTCCTGGGGTCGTCGTACAGAACGGCCACCGCCTCCGCCCAGTGGTTCGCGTCCCGGTCCCGATGGATCTCCTCCCTGATACGGCGCAGCCGGTCGGGCAGTTCAGCGGCTGATCCCAGCCGCCCCAGCGCTTCCGCGGCGCCCGCGTGGAAGGTGTCGCAGTCGTCCAGGCAACCGCCGGCGGTGTGCCCGTCGGTGTGCCAGAGCGCGATGCCGTGGCCGGCCTGCAGCGCCAGGTCGATGGCCTTGCGCCCGAGGCCTTTGCTCGCGGGGCGGCACAGCACGGGGATGGCCGCGGGGGGCATGTCCTGGAACTGACGAGACCTCGGCGGGCGGCCCGGCGGTGGGGTGCGCACGGCCCTGAACTCCTCTGCTTCGGCGGTGAGTTCCCAGCGGGCGAGCCAGACGTTGGCCGGTTCTCCACGGCGAGCGATGTCGCGCAGCACCACACGGCGGTGCGCACCCAGGGGCAGTTGCGCCGTGTCGTACAGCTTCGCCATCTCGCTGAGCTGCCAGCGGTGCACCGCGGTGTCGAAGTGGTCGACGGGCAGGACCACTTCGAGCGGCGCGGGGCAGTCCGGCGTGTCGACGCCCTTGAAGACTTCGGCCAGCGGCTGCCGGAGGCGCCGGACCAGATCCTCGGGAAGCACCCCTCGCCCGGTCTCCTCGGCTTCGAAGGGCTCGCCGCTGTCGTCACCGTCGTCGACCCGGATGCGCCAGTAGAAGCGCGTGGGTTCCTCGTAGTGCACAGGCTCCAACTCGACGATGACGGTGGCGCCTTCGCCCGGGCCCGGGTACGGGATCACGCGCCGTCCGGTGTCCCGGCCCACGGGCGCGGCCGACGTCTTCGGCAGGCGCGTGAGGGTGACCACCGCGCGCACCGGAGGCCGTACGCTCCTCAACCGCCGGTCGACCCAGTCCGACAGCGTCTTGGCGTCGCCGTCCCGTTGCTCGACGAGGAGTGCCACCAGACGCAGGTAGTGGAGGAAGGCGATGGCCTCCAGCGGGCCGTCACTGCCGTAGAGCCTGCCGTGGCCGTCGCGCCAGGTGTGCAGCAGCGGAGGGCGGCCGGGCGGCGGCGGCTCGCCCCGGGCCTGCTGCACCAGGGCCGCCACGTCGGACGCACTGCCCGGAGCGGGGAGTTCGGCGAGCAGCCCGAGCGCCTCGATGCGGTCGAGGGGGGTCCAGCGGTCCCCGCCGGTACCCGGGCTGCTGCCCGGCAGCTTGGCCTGTTCGGCGGCCCAGTGGTACGGCGTGAGCGCGGCGCGGTCCCCGTGCCAGCGGTCATGGGCCGTCAGCACCTCCCCGTACAGATCGCCGAACCGCCGCAGGGCGGAGGCCGCGATGGCCATGCCGCCGTCCCGGTCCGCCCTGCGGGACTTGATGATCCCGACGACGGCTCCGGTGGACGGGTCGAGTACGGGCCCTCCCGACGTGCCCTTGGGGAACTCGGCCTGCGGCGCGAACCGCATCCCGTACGGCCCGTCGCGCTGGTTGATCTCGACATCCGCGCTCCAGGAGACCGCGGCGTCGTCCCCGGGGCCGCCGGGCCGGTAACCATGGGCCGACTTGGGATCGCCGCCCGGCTGTTCCGCCCGGTCGGTGAACCAGACGCATTCGTGCTCGACGCTCCCGTCCAGCAGCCGCACCAGGGCCAGGTCCTCGGCCACCGGCACCTTGTCCTTGCCGGCATCCGTCAGGAGCCAGTCCGCGAGGCGCGCCTCGACGGGTGTTCCGCCGTTCACCGCATCGTTGCGGACGCACAGGACCCGGTCCCGCCCCTGCCCCAGATGGGGCCGCAGCACATGGGCGCAGGTCAGGACCCAGCCCGGGGCGATGAAGAACCCGCTCCCCCACATCGCGGAACGCCCGGCGCCGTCGCCGCCGTCGGGCAGGAGGTGCACGGTCGCGGCGCGGGTCAGTGCGTCGAGATGCCCCGGCTCACCCATCCGTGCGTGCCGGGTCGTCCGCCGAATCCGGGCCGGGCCGCCAGGTCAGTGTCACCTGGATCGAGGCCTTCGCCTCGCCGTCGGCGAGCACGGCCAGCGCCTTGCCCGACTTGGCGGCCAGCTCGATGCCGAAGGTGATGCTCGCCTCGTCGGGCTTCACCGCGGACGCCGCGCCGAGAACCGCCGTGCCCACTCCGCCGATGACCTCACGGAGCTGCTCGACCTTGGCCGCGGCGGCGTCGAGGACGCCGACGTCCTCGTCGTCCTCCCCGTAGCCCCCCGGCGTACGGACACGGGCGAGCACTTCGGCTCCCCCGGGCAGCTGGATCCTCTGGATGCGTGCCACGGCTCCCCCCGCTTCCGACAGCAACTCGCCCTCCCCGGCTCGTGCTTGAGCCACACAAGGGTACTGGCCTGCGCCGACGGCGGGCGAGACCGCGGCGGCCGGCGCGGGTGCCGGCCACGGCCCGCATACCCTGGGAGGCGAACATCTCCGGAGGATCAGGAGCGTCCCGTGTACTTCACCGACCGCGGCATCGAGGAACTGGAGCGGCGGCGCGGCCAGGAAGAGGTCACCCTCGAGTGGCTGGCCGAGCAGCTCCGTACGTTCGTCGATCTCAACCCGGACTTCGAGGTCCCGGTCGAGCGGCTCGCGACATGGCTGGCGCGCCTCGACGACGAGGACGACGAGTAGCGGCCGGGAGGCGGACGAGTAGTACGCGACTCGCGCTGTACGTCGTCAGAGCGGCTGCGCCTTTCGTCCCCGCCACGGCCGGTCGTCCCCCGTTTTCCCTGCGAAGCCCGTGCAATCGTCTCCCTTGACTTCCCCTGCCCGCGATATATCGTGTCTTCCGTATGGCAACGCGATATGTCGTCGAACGCCCATGCCTCAGGGAGGCCGCAGCAGTGAAAGCCGGCAACGCGTGGTCGCTCTCCGGCCCGCGCACACTCGACCTGGAAGGCCCGGTCGACCGGGTCAGCGTCCGCATCGTCGGCGGCACGGTCAATGTCGTCGGCACCGACGCCGGCACGGCGCGGCTGGAGGTCAGCGCGTTCGAGGGCCCGCCGCTGATGGTCACGCACGAGGACGGCGCGCTGACCGTCACGTACGAGGACCTGCCCTGGAAGGGGTTCCTGAAGTGGCTCGACCCCAAGGGCCGCCGGCGCAGCGCCGCCGTCTCGCTCGCCGTGCCGGCCGGGACACGCGTCGAGGTGGGTGTGGTGGGTGCCGGCGCGGTGGTCTCCGGCATCGAGGGTCCCACGCACATCTGCGGGGTCACGGGTGACACCACGCTCGTCGGGCTCACCGGCGACGTCCGTGCCGAGACGGTCTCCGGCGGCGTCGACGCCCAAGGGCTCACCGGGCAGCTCCGGTTCACCTCCGTCTCCGGCGATCTCACCGTGATCGAGGCGTACGGCTCCGCGGTGCAAGCGGAATCGGTCAGCGGCAACATGATCGTCGATGTGGACAGCAGGACCGCCGATCTCACCCTGGCCACCGTCTCCGGCGAAATCGCGATCAGGATTCCCCACCCGGCCGACACCAGGGTCGAGGCCAGCACGGCGAGCGGCGCCGTCTCCAGCGCCTTCGAAGAGCTCAAGGTGACCGGCCACTGGGGCACCAAGCAGCTCATCGGCACCCTCGGCGAGGGCAACGGGCGACTCAAGGCGAGCACCGTCTCCGGCGCCATCGCCCTGCTGCGCCGCCCGCAGACCGAGGACGAACCCCCCTACGGTGCGGGGGAACCGCCGCACAACGGAGACGCAGGACCGCACGCCGACTCCCCCACCAGCTCCGGAAAGGCCCTCTGATGCCTCCCGTCTTCGCCCACGGCCGGCTCCGCCTGTACCTCCTCAAGCTGCTGGACGAAGCCCCCCGCCACGGCTACGAGGTGATCCGTCTGCTGGAGGAGCGCTTCCAGGGCCTTTACGCGCCGTCCGCCGGCACCGTCTACCCGCGGCTGGCCAAGCTCGAGGCCGAGGGTCTGGTCACCCACACCTCCGAGGGGGGCCGCAAGGTCTACTCGATCACCGACGCGGGGCGCGCCGAACTCGCCGGGCGCCAGGGCGAACTCGCCGATCTGGAGCTGGAGATCCGCGAATCCGTCTCCGAACTGGCCGCGGAGATCCGCGAGGACGTCCGCGACATGGCCGGTGACCTCCGCCGCGAGATGCGTGCCGCCGCGCGCCAGGCGCGTGCCGAGCGGCCCTCGGCCGAGGGCTGGGAGGGCGCTCTGGGCGACCGCGAGGCCTGGCGTCAGGCCAAGGAGGAGCTGCGGCGCGCCAAGGAGGAGTGGAAGGAGCAGGCACGCAGGGCGAAGGAGGAGAGCCGTCGCGCCAAGGAGGATGCGCAGCGGGCCCGTCAGCAGGCACGGGACGCGCAGACGTTCGCGCGCGAGGAGATCCAGAGGATCGTCAGGCGGGTCCAGGAGCAGACGCAGGGGCAGATCCGCAGCGGCGACTGGCAGGGCGCCGTACGCGACGCGCTCACCGAAGTCACCCGTGAGATGCGCCGGGTGGCACAGCAGACGGGTCCCGGCCCCGAGGCGGCGGACGTGACGGTCGAGCGGACGGACCTCGGCAAGCAGCAGTCGGGCGAGGGCCCCGCGGCGGGGGGCAACGCTGCCGGGGCCGGGACACCGGAGGGCCCCGAGCCCGAGTGGGCCCGGGAACCGGGAACCGCCTCCACCGACCCGGCCCGCGATCTGGAGCGCCTGCTCGACCGCTTCCGGGACGACATCCGCGACGCGGCCCGCGACCACGGCGTCAGTGCGGAGCAGTTGAAGGAGGCGCGCCGCCATCTCTCGACGGCCGCGGCCCACATCGGTGCCGTCCTGCGCGCTCCGCGTCCCTGAGGCCGAGGCATCAGTCCCAGCGGTAGCCGTTGCCGGACGGAAGGGTGTGCTCCGGCACGTCCTCCATCGGGTCGTCGATCCGGCCCGTGGAAACCAGCGCCATGCGGGATCCGTTGTGCGAGATGCGTTGCGTCCCGTCGGCGTGGCAGCTCCGGCAGGAAGGCCCGCCAGGGCCGCGTCCCGCCCCGGCAACGCACGCCCGCCGGACCCAAGTCCTCGCGCCCGTACGCCCGTTGTCCACGCGCCTACGTCCTCGGTCGGCCGTCCGCGCCCCACCCCACCGAGGTGCGGCGGGTCGGCGGTGCCCCGGGCGGGCCGCCGCCCACCTGGTCATCCGATGGACCGGGAGGTTATGGGTGAACGCTCAGACGGTCAGGACGATCTTGCCGAAGAGGTCGCCGCCCGCCATCTTCTCGAAGCCCTCGCGCGCCCGGTCCAGCGGCAGCACGGAGTCGACGACCGGCCGCACGCCGGTCGTCGCGCAGAAGTTGAGCAGGTCCTCCAGCTCGTCCTTGGTGCCCATGGTCGAACCGACGACCTTCAGCTCCAGAAAGAAGATGCGGTTCAGCTCGGCGGCCTTGGGGTTGGGGCCGGAGGTGGCACCCGAGATGACCAGAGTGCCGCCCGGCTTCAGCGACTTGACCGAGTGCGACCAGGTCGCCGCGCCGACCGTCTCGATCACCGCGTCCACGCGCTCCGGCAGCCGCGCCCCCGGCTCGAACGCGTCGAGGGCACCGAGGTCCACCGCCCGCTTGCGCTTGGCCTCGTCACGGCTGGTGGCGTAGACCCGCAGCCCCGCCGCCTTGGCGAGGACGATCGCGGCGGTCGCCACCCCGCCGCCCGCGCCCTGGACGAGGACGCTGTCTCCCGGCCGTACGCCCGCGTTGGTGAACAGCATCCGGTACGCCGTCAGCCACGCGGTCGGCAGGCAGGCCGCCTCCTCGAAGGACAGGTCCGCGGGCTTGGGAAGGAGGTTCCAGGTGGGGACGGCGACCTGCTCGGCGAACGTGCCCTGGTAGCGCTCGGTGAGGATGGAGCGGGGCTCCTTCGGGCCGACGCCGTGGCCGCTCTGCCCGATGACGGAGTGGATGACGACCTCGTTGCCGTCCTGGTCGGTGCCCGCCGCGTCGCAGCCGAGGATCATCGGGAGTGACTCCTCGCCGAGGCCGACCCCGCGCAGCGACCACAGGTCGTGGTGGTTGAGCGAGGCGGCCCGGACGTTGACGGTGGTCCAGCCGGGTCGCTCCTCCGGCGCGGGGCGCTCCCCCAGCTCGAGGCCGCTCAGCGGCTGGTCACGATCGATTCGGGCGGCGTAGGCAGCGAACATGATCCCGAGACTAGGACGCGCGCGGCACGCGGCGGAACCTCACACCGGTGTGAATCGCACCGCGCCTTCCAATGGCCCCCGTTCGGCGTGGCACACGCACGGCGTGCGGACGCACCGCCGACGGCCCGTGCGCCGTACCGGGGCCGGCCGTGCGGGGGCGCCGGGCTCAGGCGGGCTTCGCGGAAGGTGTCCGCTCGCCTGTCCGCTCCCGGGCCGCAGGCTCGTCGCACCGCCACCCGGCCACCCGGCCGGAAGTACAGCGCAGGCGGGGCGAGTTCGCCCCCCATGGAAACGGTCTGGAACCAACTCAGGGCGTCCGGCAGCGGCGGGACCGGGCGCCCCCTGGCGCCTACGGGCTACGGGCCGCCACCCGCCGCGGGGGCGGGCCACGGCCCGTAGGCGTCCGTCGCTCGTGATCGATACAGCTAGCGCCGCGCGACCCCCTCGGCGCGAGCGGCCGCTGCCACCGCCGCGGTGACCGCGGGTGCCACACGCTCGTCGAAGGGCGAGGGGATGACCTTGTCCGCGCTCAGTTCCTCCGCCACCACGGCCGCCAGCGCCTCGGCCGCGGCCAGCTTCATCCCCTCCGTGATCCGCGAGGCGCGCACCTGCAGGGCGCCCGCGAAGATCCCGGGGAAGGCGAGCACGTTGTTGATCTGGTTCGGGAAGTCGCTGCGGCCGGTGGCGACCACGGCCGCGTACTTGTGCGCGACGTCCGGGTGGATCTCCGGGTTCGGGTTGGCCATGGCGAAGATGAGCGCGTCCTCGGCCATCGTGGCGACCGCTGACTCCGCGACCGTCCCGCCGGAGACCCCGATGAAGACGTCGGCGCCAGCGAGCGCCGATTCCAGAGAGCCGGTGGTGCCCGCCTTGTTGGTGAAGGCGGCCAGATCCCGCTTCACATCCGTGAGGTCCTCACGGTCCGCGCTGACGACGCCCTTGCGGTCGCAGACGACGACATCGCCGATGCCCGCCTCGACGAGGATCCGGGCGATCGCGACGCCCGCGGCACCGGCGCCGGAGATCACGGCCCGGAGCTGCCCGAGCGTACGCCCGGTGATCTGGGCCGCGTTGCGCAGCGCGGCGAGGGTGACCACGGCCGTGCCGTGCTGGTCGTCGTGGAAGACCGGGATGTCCAGGCGCTCCTGGAGCTTGCGCTCGATCTCGAAGCAGCGCGGTGCGGAGATGTCCTCGAGATTCACCCCACCGAAGGACGGCGCCATACGGACGACGGTCTCCACGATGTCGTCGGCGTCCCGGCAGTCCAGGGCGACCGGAACGGCGTCCACCCCGCCGAACTGCTTGAAGAGGATCGCCTTGCCCTCCATCACCGGAAGCGACGCCTCCGGCCCGATGTCGCCGAGCCCGAGCACCGCGCTGCCGTCCGTCACGACGGCGACGACCTGAGACTTCCACGTGTAGTCGTGTACCAGTTCCGGCTTCTCCGCGATGGCGCTGCACACCTTGGCCACACCCGGCGTGTAGGCGAGGGACAGATCGTCCTTGTCGCGGACCGGGACGGTCGCTTGGACGGCCATCTTGCCGCCGCGGTGGAGGGCGAAGGCCGGATCAGAAGGCTCGCCGTCGTCCGCCGTATCGCTATCGCTGCGAGGATTCACGATCTCCGCTGCCACTTTTTGGACCCCTTATGTCTGATTTCTGTCGAGGGTAGCCGCCCCAGGTTGAGGAGCGGGCGGGCACGCGTCCGGAAGACCTGCGCGGCGGATGGGCCGCTGCGCGGAATGGGTAACGGACGCCGGGCGCGCCGCACACGCGCCCTGAGCCCCGGGTGAGGGGTGTAACCACCGTTTCTACCGCACGAGCGCTGACATGGACGAGTCGCTTTCGTCACGCGGGCGCATGACATGAACTCTTTCGGCCCCGCCATCCGGCCGGGAGACATATCACGCAATGGAGTCGCCCTGAGGGCCGCTCACTCCGGACAGTCGCGAGTCGCGCACGAATTGCGCTTACGTGGGCCCGGCGGCGGGGAAGCCCGTTATCCGATTTTGACATGGCTGGCCCCCTGTTCGGAGCCGTCCGGATGGCAAGATGCCTCAATCACACGAGGTCGCGACACTCGATGATGTGCCCGACCGATCGGCTACTCCCTCACTCGCAGGAGGAACCAGCAATGACCGCAAGCAACACTGGTCGCGCGGCCGCAGCCAGGTCCCGGATGGCCGCCGCCGGCGCGATCGCGGTCGCGGGCGCCCTGCTGCTCACCGCATGCGGCGACCAGACGGAAAAGGGCGGCAACGGCGACTCGACCGCTGCGGGCTCCGAGGCGCCCCTGTTCTCCAAGCTGCCCAAGGCCATCCAGGATTCCAAGGTCATCAAGGTCGGCTCGGACATCGCGTACCCGCCGGTGGAGTTCAAGGAGGGTGGCAAGACGGTCGGTCTGGACCCCGACCTCGCCGACGCCATGGGCAAGGAACTCGGTGTGAAGTTCGAGTTCCAGAACGGCACCTTCGACACTTTGCTCACCGGTATGCGTTCCGGCCGGTACCAGGTCGCCATGTCCGCGATGACGGACACCAAGGACCGGCAGAACGGAATCGACCCGGAGACCGGAAAGAAGATCTTCGAGGGCGTCGACTTCGTCGACTACTTCTCCGCGGGTGTTTCGATCTATACCAAGAAGGGCCAGACCAAGGGGATCGAGACCTGGGACGACCTCTGCGGCAAGACGGTCGTCGTCCAGCGCGGCACCGTGTCGCACGACCTGGCCAAGGACCAGTCGAAGAAGTGCACCAAGGCCAGTGGCAAGGCAATCACCATCGAGGCCTTCGACACCGATGTCGAGGCGCAAACCCGGCTGCGCGCGGGCGGCGCGGACGCGGGCGCGAGCGACTTCCCGGTCGCGGCGTACGCGGTGAAGACCTCCGGCGGCGGTAAGGACTTCGAGATCGTAGGCGAGCAAGTCGAGGCCGCCCCGTACGGCATCGCGGTCGGCAAGGAGAACACCCAGCTCCGCGACGCCCTGAAGGCCGCGCTGGAGGCGACCGTCAAGAACGGTGAGTACGACAAGATCATGAAGAAGTGGCTGGTCCAGGACGGCGCAGTCAAGGAGATCAAGATCAACGGCGGCTCCTGATCGTACGTACGACCTCCTGAAGGATTCGTACGGCCGAAGGAACGCTGAAAGGCATTACCCGTGACTGTTCCCATCGACAAGACGGGCCCGGAGGACATCCCGCCACCGGGCCCGCAGCCTGAGACCATCAAGGCGATCCCCGTCCGGCACTACGGCCGGTGGGCTTCGGGCATCATCGTCCTCGGACTGCTGGCACTGCTGGTCAACGCCTTCGCCGGCGCCAAGATCAACTGGTCGGCCATCCCGGACTTCATGTTCGACTCCAGCGTGCTGGAGGGTCTGTGGAGGACCGTGCTGATCACGGTCCTCTCCATGGTGGTCGGCCTGGTGCTGGGCATCGTCCTGGCCGTGATGCGGTTGTCCAAGAATCCGGTCACCTCCTCGGTGGCCTGGGGCTACATCTGGTTCTTCCGCGGCACTCCGGTCTTCGTCCAGCTCATCCTGTGGTTCAACCTCGCCCTGGTCTTCCCCTACATCAACCTGGGGTTCTACCGGGACGAGATGAGCGACTTCATGACCCCGTTCATGGCCGCTCTGCTCGGACTCGGCCTGAACGAGGCCGCGTACATGTCGGAGATCGTCCGGGCCGGCATCCAGTCGGTCGACGAGGGCCAGACCGAGGCGTCGCACGCGCTGGGCATGACGCACAGCAAGACGCTGCGCCGGGTCGTTCTGCCACAGGCGATGCGCGTCATCGTGCCGCCCACCGGCAACGAGTTCCTGAACATGCTCAAGACCTCGTCGCTGGCGGCGAGCGCCTGTCAGTACGACGAGTTGCTGAGGTCCACGCAGAACATCGGCCAGACCTCCGGCGCGGTGGTGGAGATGCTCTTCCTCGCCGTGGTCTGGTACCTGATCCTGACCAGCGTCTTCAGCGTCGGCCAGTACTACCTGGAGCGGTACTACGCTCGAGGAAGCGTGCGCAGCCTGCCCCTCACCCCGTTCCAGCGGATCAAGGTGAACCTGGCCGCCTTCAGCAACCGTCCGAGCGGAGGTGGCGCATGAGCACGATGGTCAAGGCCGAGGGCGTGCACAAGTCGTTCGGCCCGGCCCACATCCTGAAGGGCATCGACCTCGAGGTCGCGCCCCGTGAGGTGTTCTGCCTGATCGGGCCCTCCGGCTCCGGCAAGTCGACCTTCCTGCGGTGCATCAACCACCTGGAGAAGATCAACGCCGGTCGGCTCTACGTCGACGGCGACCTGGTCGGCTACCGGCAGAAGGGCGACAAGCTCTACGAGCTGAAGGACAGCGAAGTCGCCCTCAAGCGGCGCGACATCGGCATGGTCTTCCAGCGCTTCAACCTCTTCCCGCACATGACCGCCCTGGCCAACGTCATGGAGGCACCGGTCCAGGTGAAGGGCGAGACCAGGGCCGTGGCCCGGGAGCGGGCGGAGCGGCTGCTGGACCGGGTGGGCCTGCGCGACAAGGCCGGGAGCTACCCCTCCCAGCTCTCCGGCGGCCAGCAGCAGCGGGTGGCCATCGCCCGTGCCCTGGCCATGGAGCCGAAGCTGATGCTCTTCGACGAGCCGACCTCGGCGCTGGACCCGGAGCTCGTGGGTGACGTGCTGGACGTCATGCGCGGCCTGGCCGAGGACGGCATGACCATGATCGTGGTGACCCACGAGATGGGCTTCGCGCGCGAGGTCGGCGACGCGCTGGTGTTCATGGACGACGGCGTCGTGGTCGAGTCGGGCCACCCGCGGGACGTCCTCACCGACCCCCAGCACGAACGCACCAAGTCGTTCCTCTCGAAGGTGCTGTAGTTCAACGCGCCCCGGCCACAGGCCGGGACATGCACAGCCCTCCGACAGGCCGGGACATGCACAGCCCTCCGCGGCAGGCGCCGCGGAGGGCTCTTCCGTCTCCGCCCTCCCACTCTCTTCTTTCTTCAGCCCAGGAGCGTGGCGCCTACTTCAGCCCGACGAGGACGGTTCCGACCGACTGCGAGCACCACACCGGCGGGGCCTCGGCGAAGCCCACCGCACGCATTTCCGGGAATTCCCACCGTCCCTGAGGACTCCGGCGATCTGCCCGTACAGCGCCCGGAGCTGATCGGTGCGCAGTCGTGCAGCGCGGTACCCCCATCCACCTCGCGCGCAGAAGTAATACCCTCGAAGCACAATCGGCCGTTACGCCGGTCGCGTTCGAAACTGGACAGCACCCGTAAGGAATACAAGTGGAACTGGCCTATTACTCGGACTACGCGGTGCGTCTCGTCAACAGCGAGGACCTCACCCGCGGCAAGGACGAGCTGACCTCGGTCGACGCGGTACGCGCCCTCTTCGGCGCCTCCCAGGCGGCCCGCCGCGCGACCGAGTCCGATGTGACCCGGCTGCGTGCCGTACGCAGCCGGCTCCGGGCAGTCTTCGAGGCGGCCGACGAGGGCGACGAGGTACGGGCGGTGGATCTGCTCAACGCCCTGCTGATGGAGTTCCCGGTGAGCCCGCAGATCTCCGGGCACGAGTTCCGCGACGAGGACGGCCGCCCCAAGTGGCACATGCACATCGCGGACCACGCGGCGAACGCCACCGCCGGCTACGCCGCGACCGCCGCCATGGGTCTCGCCTTCCAGCTCACCGACCTCGGCGTCGACCGGCTGGGCATCTGCCGGGCCGCGCCCTGCCGCAACGCCTACCTCGACACCTCCACCAACCGGTCCCGGCGCTACTGCTCCGACCGCTGCGCGACCCGCGCCAACGTTGCGGCCTACCGCGCCCGCAAGCGCCTGGAGACGGAGGACCTGGCCTCGCGCCGCGGGGACGAGGGCGCCCCGGAACGTCCCGGCCGGGCGGACCGCACGAAGCGTACGGCCGAGAAGACCCAGGCGAGCAGCGCCACCGGGGACCGCTGACCGTTCCGTACGCTCGGCGGGCGCAGCCGCATCCGCGCGCGGGCGAGCACGAACTCCTCGGGCACGGTGCCGAATTCCCTGCTGTCGCTCTCGGCGTACGGGTTGTCGCCCAGCACCCACCAGCCGCCGTCGCGCCGCTCGGCGGCGCGTTTGACGATCAGCAGATCCTGTTGCATCGGGTGGCGCAGCATGATGACGTCGCCGGGGCGGACCGGCGCACCGTACTGCACCACGAGCCGGTCGCCCGGCCGCAGGGTCGGCACCATCGAGGGGCCGACCACGTCGGCCAGCCCGAAGGGTGTCGCCGACCGCCGGTCGCGGCCCTGCTCCGGCTCGCGCCCGTCCTCATAGCCCTGCCACCGGCCACCTTCCGGCATCCGGCACCTCCCGGCTCCGTCCGTTCCTCCACCAGTACCCAGCCTGGCACCGGACTTTTGTCCTAAGCCCCCTGGGGCACTCGCAAAATCACCTCTCCCAGGGAGTAATCTCCCCCATGAGAAGACGATCACGAGGAAGGACAGCTCTATGCTCTCCCGCCTGTTCGCCCCGAAGGTGCAGGTCAGTGCCCACTGCGATCTGCCCTGTGGCGTTTACGACCCGGCACAGGCCCGGATCGAGGCCGAGTCCGTCAAGGCCATCCAGGAGAAGTACCAGGCCAACGAGGACCAGCAGTTCCGGGCCCGCGCCATTGTCATCAAGGAGCAGCGCGCGGAGCTCGCGAAGCACCACATCTCCGTGCTGTGGAGCGACTACTTCAAGCCGCCGCACTTCGAGAAGTACCCGCAGCTTCACCAGCTCGTCAACGACGCCCTGAAGGCCGCCAGCGCAGCCAAGGGCTCCTCCGACCCGGCCACCGGCCAGAAGCTGCTGGACCTGATCGCCGAGATCGACAAGATCTTCTGGGAGACCAAGAACGCCTGATCCCGGCCTGGTCCCACGATCAGACCTGCGGTCGTCCGTACCGCAGGACCAAGACGGTCCGCACCCGGTCCGCCGGACTTCCACCCCTTCAGTCCGCGTGGTCCGGGTGCGGTCTTGTGCGGGTGCGGTCTTGTGCGGGTGCGGTCTTGTGCGGGTGCGGTCTTGTGCGGAGGGCCGTGCGCGTGCGGGGAGACGCGTGGATCCGTACCCCGGGGCGGCGTGCCCGGCGGGCACGGGGCCCAGCCCCGCAACGCGGTGAGGCACGTGGCCGCCGAAGCCTTGAGGCCAGGCAGGCACGGAGGGGCCTTGCGGCCGAGCGGGCACGGACCTCTTCAGGCCAGGCGGGCCGCCCGGGCCCGGAGGTAGCGGCGTTCGGGAGCGCTGAGCGTCAGGCGGGCGGCGTTCCCGTACGCGGCGCGCGCCGCCTCCGTGTCCCCGGCCATCTCCAACAGATGGGCGCGGACCGCCTCCAGCCGGTGGTGTCCCGCCAACCGCTCGTCGGTTTCGAGGGACCGGATCATCGCGAGACCGGTGCGCGGGCCGTCCACCATCGCGACAGCGACGGCATGGTTGAGCGTGACCATGGGCCCGGGTGAGAGGCGCGCCAGCAACTCGTACAGGGCCAGGATCTCCTGCCAGTCGGTGTCCTCGGCGCGGACGGCCTCGTCGTGGACCGCGGCGATGGCCGCCTGAAGCTGGTACGGGCCGACGGGCTCGCCGCGGAGCGACGCCGCATCGGTGAACAGTGCGAGGCCCTCGTCGACCGATGCACGGTTCCACAGGGTCCGGTCCTGCTCGGCCAGCGGGACCAGGGAACCGTCGGGGTCCGTACGGGCCGGGCGTCGGGCGTCGGTGAGCAGCATCAGCGCCAGGAGCCCGGCCACTTCGCCGTCGTGCGGCAGCAGGGCGCGTACGGAGCGGGTGAGGCGGATCGCCTCCACGGCCAGATCGGTACGCTGAAGGCTGCTGCCGGAGCTGGCCGTGTAGCCCTCGTTGAATATCAGGTAGAGGACGTGCAGGACGGCGGCGAGCCGTTCGGCGCGCTCGCCCGCTTCCGGCTGCCGGAAGCGGGCGCCCGACGCCTTGATGCGCTGCTTCGCGCGGCTGATGCGCTGAGCCATCGTCGCCTCGGGCACGAGAAAGGCGCGGGCGATCTCCGCCGTGGTCAGACCGCCTACGGCCCGCAGCGTGAGCGCGATCCGCGAGGACTGGGTGAGCGCGGGATGGCAGCACAGGAACAGCAGGGTGAGGGTGTCCTCCTCGTTCGGCGCGCGGGCCTCGCCGGGGGGCGGGGCCACGAACGCGTCCGGCGGCGTGAGCGCCGCGGCGCTTTCCTCGCGTCGGCGGCGCGCCTGTTCACTGCGCAGCAGGTCGGTCAGGCGGCGGGAGGCCACACGGATCAGCCAGCCGCGGGGGTTGGCCGGAATGCCCTCCTCCGGCCACTGCACGGACGCGGCGAGCAGGGCCTCCTGCACGGCGTCCTCGGCGGTGTCGAAATGGCCGTACCGCCGTACGAGAGCGCCGAGGACCTGCGGCGCGAGGGTGCGCATCAGCTCCTCGGTTCCCCTGTCCTCCGGCCCGGTCACGCTACGCCCCGGCTGCCGCTGTCCGTTGCACTGTCCCAACCCATGCGGCCCCGGCCCGCCGCCCGTTGTCGCTTCATTCGTTCTCGCTCCATGCGTCGTCGGCCCGCACGTGTTCGACCTCGTCGCTGCCGCTTGCCGCTGACCGTTCGTCAGCGTCAGGGAGCGGCAGTGACGAGCGGTGGCGTGTCCGTGCCCCGGGGCGTACGTCCCCACGCACGCACCGGCTCACATCTCGGTGCCGCCGCTCTCGTCGAGCGGGTGCACGACCACCGGGTAGCGCGGTACGCCCTCGGGCTGGGGGCAGGCGTACGCCCGAGCCGCGACCTCGGTGGCACGGTCGACGTTCTCGACGTCGATGACCCAGTACCCGGCCAGCACCTCCTTGCTCTCCCCGTACGGCCCGTCGGTCACCACGGGGCGACCGTCCTTCGACGCGGTGACCAACCTGGCCTGCGCCGGCTCGGTCAGCCCCTGGGCGTCGACCAGCTCGCCCGCCTCGGCCAGGTCGTCGCTGATCGCCCCCATGTGCTCGAACATCGCCTTGAGCTCCGACTGCGTCCAACTCGGCCCGTCCTGCGACTTGCCGCTGATGGCGTCGTAGTCGGACTGCTTGCCGAGCACCATCACCAGGTACTTCATGGCTCTCTCCTCAAACCTCGTCCGTGGCGGCCCCCGCCGGGGGCATCTTTCGCAGGAGACGTCGGAGCCCGGGATGCGTCCTCGACATCCCCACGGCCGGAAAGTTCCGGAACGCGCTCCCTGCTCGCGCAGAACGTACCCAACCACTACTTTCCGTCGCCGCAGCCACACGCGCACCGGCCGCTCCCGGTGAGAGCATCGGACCTGTGGACCGCAGGCGCGGCGCGCCGGCTCCGCTCGCACGCACCGGGACTCGCACGACAGTGACTCCCACGCACAGGCACTCGCGCGCACAGGGACGGATAGGGAGGGCATCGATGGCCGGTCTGCCCCAGGGAGTGACCTGGCGGGTCACCGGGAGCGGAGGGTTCGAGACGGCGTGGACGGAGCTCTCGGGCACGGCCCTGCGGGCCCGCGGCCGCGTCGTCGGCACCGTCCCCGAGCCCTACTGGCTGACGTACGAACTGGAGACCGGCGACGACTACGTGACGCGCCGGCTGTTCGTCTCCGCCGACACCGCGTCCGGTGAGTCCCGCAGCCTGGACCTGCGGCGCGACGAGGACGGCCGGTGGACGGCGAACGGGCGGCCGCTGCCCGAGGTGACGGGCGCCGACGACTGCGACCTCGGCCTGTCGCCGCTGACCAACGCCATGCCCGTACTGCGGCACGGGCTGCACACCGGCCCCGGCGAGCACGACTTCCTGATGGCCTGGGTCTCGGTCCCCGACCTGACCGTGACGCCGTCGCCCCAGACCTATGCGCACCTGGGGACCACGGACCACGGTGCGCGGGTGAGGTTCACCTCGGAGGACTTCACCGCCGATCTGGAGCTCGCCACGGACGGGCAGGTGGTGACCTACCCCTCTCTCGCCTTCCGCCTGCAGGGCCCCGGGACCGGACTCGCGCCGGAACAGCAGCGGCACTGGCAGGAGACCTACCGGAACCAGCCGGACATGTACGGGCAGCAGCCCTCCGAGCCCGCCGTCCACGCCGCCATCACCTTCCGCAAGGCGGGGGCGCGTACGGTCCTGGAGCTGGGCGCCGGGCACGGGCGCGACGCGCTGTACCTGGCGCGCGCCGGATTCGGCGTCATCGCGTCCGACTTCAGCCCCACCGGGCTCGAACGGCTGCGGGAACGCGCACAGGCGGAGGGCCTGGCAGACCGTGTGGAGACCATCGAGCACGACGTACGGGCGCCACTGCCGCTGCCCGACTCCGCCGTGGACGCGGTCTACGCACACATGCTGCTGTCCATGGCGCTGTCGACCGAGGAGATCCGGGCCCTCGTCGACGAGGTCGCGCGTGTCCTGCGGCCCGGAGGCGTCTTCGTCTACACCGTGCGGCACACCGGCGACGAGCACTACGGGAAAGGCGCGGCGCACGGCGACTCCATCTACGAACACGGCGGTTACGCCGTCCACTTCTTCGACCGCGAGCTGGTCGACACCCTCGCGGAAGGGTGGGAGCTGCGGGAGGTGCACCCCTTCGAGGAGGGCACACTGCCACGGAGGTTGTGGCGGGTCACGCAGACGGGACGTCCGGGCCCGGACGTGACATTCTGAACGCACCGCAGAAGAGCGGCAGCCGCGCCGCCGGTGACGGTTCTGCGCCGCACGAGCGACGGCCGATCCGGCTCGGAGGCAGCAGGCCGGAGCACGACGTCATCGGGGGCTGGTCGCATGAGTGGGGTCCTGTATACCGAGCAAGCCTGGAATCCGCTGGCCAGGACGGTGGAACTGACCGAGGAGCGGCTGCGGGTGGGCGCCCGGGACACCCCGGTGTCCGAGCTGAACATGGCAGCCATGGCCGAGGCGTATCTGAGCGGGCAGTGGCTGGGCGGCGGGGGCGCGGTGCGCCCGCTCGCCGCCCTCGCACCGGGCAAGGGCATCGTGCCGGTCACACGCATCACCGGGTCGACACACCCGGTCACGGTGCGCCGGGCCGCCGAATTCGCCCATGTCCTGGGCGAGTCGGCGGTACGCCGGGTCGGCGGACCGGGAGCTGTCGCGGCCCTGTCCGAGGTGGCACTGGCCGAGGGCGTGCCCCTGTGGATCGCCCGCCGCATCGCGCCGGGACCGGCGGGCACGATCGCCGTGGCCGTCGACCGCCGTTCGGCCCGCGTCGACGTCTGGTCCGCCTCGGCCCCCGCCGTACGGCTCCGGGCCCCGTACGGCGTCTCGCCCGACCGCCGGATCCCGGACCGGGGACTGGTGCTCACGGTCGGCGAGGTTCGGGCCGCGCTCGTGGTGACGGCGGACCGGAGGAGGCCGAGGTGTGCCGTCACCGTGGACATCCCGTACCGGCGCTGGGAGTTGAGACGCGAGAACTCCCGCGCGTCACGCCTCATGTGCAACGGCCACCAAGTCGCCCTCCTCGCCCGGCCCCGGCCCGGCGCGGGCCGGGGCATGCTGCTGCAACCGCTCGCCGACGCAATGCATCAGGGCACCGACCCCCTGGATGCGGTCATGGCGCACGCCGTCGCGGCGGCCTTCGGCCTCGGCGACGGCACGGGCACGGTGCGCTTCCGCACCCGCCCCCTCCCTTCCCGCGGTGAATCGGTCTGGTCGGACCCCTGGTACACCAACCTGGGCTCCGGCGCGTGCGACAACGGCCCGGGAGGCGGCGGGGAATGGGACGGTGGCGGCAGCGGTGGCTTCGACGGCGGCGGCGGAGGCGGCAGTGACGGCGTAGGAGGCAGTGACGGTGGCGGTGACGGCGGAGGAGGTGGTGGAGGCGGGGGCGACTGACATCACCTATTCGGGACAACTCAGGCCCCGCCTCCGGCCCTTGGGCCCCTTCAGCCTCGGGTTCGACGCCCTCGGGTACGACGCCTCGGGTACGGCGCCCTCGGGTACGACGCCTCGGGTACGACGCCCTCGCGGTCCTTGCTCCCGGCTCCGCCGACCGCATCCCCCTCGCGCGCCCCGCCCCGCGCGCCCGCGAGGATCCGCCATCTCCCCGTGCACGCGCCGAGATCAACTCCTGACGGACGCATTCGGGGTCCCCCTCTCGGAGCGGGCACGCTCCGGATCCGCCGGCGCTCAGCAGCTCCGGCGCGTGACGAACTCGGCGAGCGTCAGCAGATCCTCGGCCCGTGCGAGATCCGGCACCGCAAGCGTCAGGTCGTCCATGGCCCCCGCCATCCGTACGCACGCCTCGCTCTGCGCCCAGTCCCGGCCCCCCGCGCGCTCGACGGCCTCCGCCGCACGCCGCAGCTCGACGCGGTCCATGGGGCCCTCCCCCTCGTATATGCGGGCCAGCTCGGCTGCGCCTGGCCTGCCGGAGGTCAGCGCCGCGACCACGGGCAAGGATTTCTTACGGGCCGAGAGGTCGGCACCGGCCGGTTTGCCCGTGGTCGCCGGATCCCCCCAGATCCCGATGAGATCGTCGATGAGCTGGAATGCGAGCCCCGCCTGCCTGCCGAACCGGTCCATCGCGTCGACGACGGGTCCGTCCGCTCCTGCGTACAGGGCACCGAGAGCGCAGGCGCAGCCGAGCAGGGCACCGGTCTTGGCCTCCGCCATGGCCAGGCACTCATCGAGTGTCACGTCGGCGCGCTGCTCGAAGGCGCAATCGGCGTGCTGGCCTTCGCAGAGCTCGATGACGCATGCCGCGAGCCGGGCGGCCGCGCCCGCGCCCGCGGGGTGCCGGTCCTCGGCGAGAACGCGCAGCGCCAGGGACTGCAGCGCGTCCCCTGCCACGATCGCGTCTGCCACCCCGAACACCGTCCAGGCAGTGGGCCGGTGACGACGCGTGTCATCGCGGTCGATCACGTCGTCGTGGAGGAGCGTGAAGTTGTGGGCCAGTTCGACGGCGGCCGCGGGCCGCGCGGCGTCTTCGGGCCGCCCGCCCAGCGCCTCCGTGGCCGCCAGGACCAGGGCCGGCCGGATCGCCTTGCCCGCATGGCCCCTGCCCGGCATGCCGTCCGGGTCCTCCCAGCCCAGGTGGTAGGCGGCCACGCGCCGCATTGCGGCCGGCAGTGAGTCCACCGCCGCCCGGAGTTCCGGATCGACATCCTTGCGCGACCGCGCGAGCAGATCCGCGGCCTCGGAGCGCTCGCGGCGCCGTGTGAAGGTGTTCATGTCCCCGCCCTCCCCCATTGCCAACGCAGGTCTCTCACCTGCCGGTTCATCGTGGCAGGCGGGCTCCTCGGCGGCCATTACACAAATGAGTGGGAATAGATGACCCCGGTCCGGGGAGAGCCGTGATCCTTCGGTTCCCGCTTCTGCTTCCCCTCGCCCTTTGGTTCCGCTTGGGCCCGCCCCGTGCCTCCGCTCGGCCGCGGACGCGCCCGCACCGGCCCGCCGGGCCCCGCCGCTCGGACACGGGTGGCGCAACTCCTGCTCTCGCCGCGCCGGCAACGACACCAAAGCCGACTAATCCCTGCATACCGGGCCCGCCCCTGGGAACCCGGACCGGGACGCAGCCGTTGTCCGGATCGAGGGACGAGAGCCGGGCACCCGTCCCGGCCGCACCGATCAGCAGGAGGCAGTCATGGCAGGGTTCCTGGACCGCGCCAAGGAGCAGGCGCAGCGCGGGCTCGAGCAAGGCCGGCAGAAGCTCGACGAGGTGCAGGCCCAGCGGGCCGGAGGCGATCTGCTGAAGAAGCTGGGCTCCGCGTACTACGCGCAGCAGCACGGCAAGGGCTCCCCCGACGAGACGCAGCGTGCCATGGAGGCCGTGGAGAGCTACGCCACCACCCACGGGGACAGCTTCCTGCGCAGCTAGTGCCGGTCCGAAACCGGTCGTCCCGCCGCGCCCCGCAGCGTCGCACCGCCGCCCCGCCGCCGACCGCGGGGCGCGAGAGCTGCGCGCCGACTCCGAGCTTGTCGCCGAGGAAAACGATCAGCGCGGC
>NZ_JBFAYQ010000005.1:0-5260 GCF_040681345.1 Streptomyces sp. NPDC051776
GGTTGATAGGCCGGATATGGAAGCATCGTGAGGTGTGGAGTTGACCGGTACTAATAGGCCGAGGGCTTGTCCTCAGATGCTCGCGTTCACTGTGTGGTTCCCGGACTGCGAACAGCTTCCGGTGGAGCCGGTATCTCAATTGAAGAGTGTGTTTGTTCGCTGTCTCTATCAGACTTCCGCCCTATCGGGGCGGGGATAGAGTTTCGGTGGTCATTGCGTGAGGGAAACGCCCGGTCACATTCCGAACCCGGAAGCTAAGCCTTACAGCGCCGATGGTACTGCAGGGGGGACCCTGTGGGAGAGTAGGACGCCGCCGAACAATCATTTAAGGACTCTTGGTCCCGGCGTACATGCCGGGACCAAGGGTCCTTTTGTTTTTCCCCGAAGCGCATCGCTGTGCCAGGTGCGCGAGAATGATTACTGCGGTACTGCAAGACAGGAGTCACGTCGATGTCCACCAATTCGCCCGAGGACGGGCCGGACCGATCCGAGCGCCGACCGAGGCGTCAAGACGACGGTGAGCGGCGGGAGTTCCGGGGATCGGGCCCGCGCCGCGACCGTGACAGGGGCGGCGACCATGGAGGTTTCCGCGGTCGCGGGGGTGACGAGCGCCCGCGCGGGCCGCGGGGTGATGACGACCGTGACCGCGGCGGGTTCCGCCGGGACCGGGACGATAGGGACCGTGGTTTCCGTCGTGATCGGGATGACCGCGACCGGGGTGGATTCCGCCGCGACCGGGATGACCGTGATGGCGACCGTGGTTTCCGTCGTGATCGGGATGACCGTGATGGCGACCGCGGGTTCCGTCGTGATCGGGATGACCGCGACCGGGGTGGATTCCGCCGCGACCGGGATGATCGGCCGTTGCGTGGGCCGCGTCGTGATGATGAGCGTGGTGGGTTCCGTGGTCGGGAGGACCGGGGTTCTTCGTATCGTCGTGACGATCGGGACCGCGACCGCGGGCGTGGACCGCGGGGCGAGGATGACCGCGACCGGGGTGGATTCCGGCGCGACCGGGATGATCGGCCGTCGCGTGGGCCGCGCCGGGATGACGAGCGGGGTCATGGCTTCCGCGGCCGGGACGAGCGCCGCCCCGATGACCGCGGGCCGCGGAGGCCGTACGGTCAGGGTGGCCGCGGACGGCCCGATCAGCGTTCCGACCGGGGCCGCGGTTTCGGGCGGCGCGACGGACGTGATGGGCGCGGCGGCGGCTACCCCAACCGCGACGAGCGCTCGCGCGGCGATCGCGACCGAGAGCCGATCAAGCGGCTGCCGATCCCCGAGGACGTGACGGGGAACGAGGTCGACAAGGCCGTACGACAGGACTTGATGAGTCTGCCGAAGACGCTCGCCGACGATGTCGCCAGGAATCTGGTCATGGTGGCCCGGCTGCTCGATGACGATCCGGAGCAGGCCTACGCGTATTCGCGTGTCGCGCTTCGGCTCGCGTCGCGTGTCGCGGCGGTGCGCGAGGCCGCCGGCTTCGCGTCGTATGCGACAGGCAAGTACGCGGAGGCCCTGGCCGAGTTCCGTGCCGCACGCCGGATGACCGGGTCCGCGGAGCTGTGGCCCATGATGGCTGACTGCGAGCGCGGCATGGGCCGGCCCGAGCGGGCTTTGGCCATGGCCGGTGAGCCGGAGGTGCAGAAGCTCGATCGGGCCGGACAGGTCGAGATGCGGCTCGTCGCGGCCGGTGCGCGGCGCGACTTGGGCCAGGCCGAGGCCGCGGTCGTGACGCTGCAGAGCTCCGAGCTGGCGTCGACCGCCGTGCAGCCGTGGACCGCCCGGCTGCGCTACGCGTACGCCGATGCGCTGCTCGCCGTGGGCCGCAAGGACGAGGCGCGCGAGTGGTTCGCCAAGGCTCTGGAGGCCGATCAGGGCGGGACGACGGACGCCTCGGACCGCTTGGCCGAACTGGACGGTGTGGAGTTCATCGACGCACTCGACCCGGACGTTGTCGAGACTGAGGAGCCGAGCGAGTTGGAGGGGTCGGGCGGGTCACAGGACTCGGGCGCGTCGCAGGAGCCGGGCGCGTCACACGATGCGGGGGCGGGGGAGGCGTCGGACCCGTCACGGGAATCAGACCCGTCACTGAAATCAGAGCCGTCACGGGAATCGGCCGCATTGCTGGAGTCGGGCGAGGGCGTGCCGGGGGGCTTCGTGGAGCCGGTCGTCGAGGACGTTCGAGCCGAGGTGCCGGCCCTCGACGACGAGACCCGGTCCGACCCCGGGTACGAGTCCGAGCCCGACCCCGGGTACGAGCCCGAGCCCGAGTCCGAGCCCGACCACGGGTCCGAGCCCGAGTCCGAGCCCGACCACGGGTCCGAGCCCGAGCCCGAGTCCGAGCCCGAGTCCGAGTCCAGGGCCGCGGACGACGAGGAGCCCGGGCGCTGAACCACGCAGGTGCGTGAGAGGGCGGAACTCCCAGTGACGTCCCAGGGGTTCCGCCCTCTGCACTTCCCCCGCCCATCAGCCCAGTTCGAGACTGCGCAGCACCAGCCCCGTTGCCGGCTTGGGCCCGAACGACGTCGACTTGCGTGGCATCGTCACCCCCTGCTGCGCCAGTTCGCGGACGACTTCCTCACGCACCGGGTGCATCAGCACGGCAGTCCCGCCGTGCCGTTCGGCCTTGTCGACGGCGGCGGCGACGTCGTGGATGTAGCCGATGTGGTCGGGGCTGTCCGGGACCTGCCATACGTGTTCCAGCAGTGTGGAGTGGAGCACGGTGGCGTCGAGAGTGCGCCACGCCTCAGGCCGGTCCGCCCGGACCGTACGGGCCAGGAGTCCGGGATCCGGGCGGTCGACCAGGTGGAAGCCGCCGTCGCCCGCGAGCAGATAGGCGTTGCGTGCCCCGGCAGTGAACGCCGCCGGAGCCGCCGTGGCCTCGCGGGCCTCGGTGCCCTCCGCCCCCTCCACCGGCTCCGCCCCCTCCACCGGCTCCGCCCCCTCCACCGGCTCCGCCCCCTCCACCGCAGCCGCCAGTGCCTCCAACGCCCGCGGCAGCGGACCGTCCACCTTCCGCACGCGAAAGGCACCTTGGAGCGCCGCCACCGCGTCCCCGACCGGAAGCCGGTGCAGCACCCGGTGGATCGCGCGGACACGCAGCGGATAGCGCGCGGTGTCGACGAGGAGGACCAGCCCCGAGTCCCAGGGGCCGGGCACATCGTGCTCGGCGCGCAGCCGCAGATACGTGGCCCAGCGGTGGTGGCCGTCCGCGATGAGAGCCTGGTGGTCCGCGAGATCCGCTGCGGCCTCGGCGAGTTCGGCCGGGTCGGTCACCGCCCAGAGGCGGTGGCTGACGCCGTCCTCCGTCGTCGTCGACAGCAGCGGCGGGCGGTGCACGGTCCGCTCGATGACGGCGCTCGCGCCCACGCCGCCGCCGTTGCCCCGGTACGTGAGCAGCAGCGGCTCCAGGTTGGCCGCCGTCTCGCGCATGAGCCCCGCACGGTCCTCGACGATCTCCTGCATGACGCCTTCGTGCGGAAGAACGATGCCGTCCTCGGGAGGGCTGAGGCGCAGTGCGCCGATCACCCCGCGCTGCAGGAATTCGCCGCTGCACTGCTCGTAGACGTAGAGGGCCGGTTCCGGGTCGGCGGCGAGCACGCCCTCGGCCCGCCAACTGCGCAGCGTCTCCGCGGCCTGCCGGTTGCGGTCGGCGAATCCGGCCGCCTGGGGGAGGATGAGCCGGACGATGTTGTGCGGGTCGGCGGTTTCGAGGTGGCGCAGTCCGTCGGGCCGTACGACGACGTCGTACGGCGGGGAGGTCACGGCGGCGAGGCTCCCGACACGGTCCGGGACGTAGCGCAGACCTCGGAAGGGCGACAGGCGCAGACCGTCGCGACCGTCGCGGGCGGGCCCAGATGTGGTCATTAGGGCATGCTATGCGGCCTGCGGCGATGCGCGATGATCGGGGGAGAGCCACGAGCGAGGAGCGAGAGACGATGACCCGAGAGGCCAGGATCCGGACCCGTACGGACGCGAGCGTCCGGCCCCTGAGCGAGGCGTACGACACGGCGCTGCTCGACCTGGACGGCGTGGTCTATGCCGGTGGTCGTGCCATTCCGCACGCGTCCGAGTCGCTGGCGTCGGCGCGGGACGGCGGCATGCACCTCGCGTATGTGACGAACAACGCATCCCGTACGCCGCAGGCGGTCGCCGAGCATCTGACGAGCCTCGGCGTCCCGGCGGAGCCGGCGGACGTCATCACCTCGGCCCAGGCGGTGGCCCGTCTCATCGCGGACCAAGTCCCCGCCGGTGCTCGGGTGTTGGTGGTCGGCGGGGAGGGGCTGCGGGTTGCGCTGCGGGAGCGCGGTCTGGAGCCGGTGGAGTCGGCGGACGACGATCCGGCCGCAGTTGTGCAGGGCTACGGGGGGCCCGAGCTGCCGTGGGGACGCTTCGCGGAGGCGTGCTACGCGGTGTCGCGCGGCGCGCCCTGGTTCGCCTCCAACACCGATCTGACGATTCCGAGCGAGCGCGGCATCGCCCCGGGCAACGGCGCCGCGGTCGAGATCGTACGGCTGGTCACCGGTGGCGAGCCGCAGGTCGCGGGCAAGCCGCGGCCGCCGATGCACCGGGAGACGATTCTGCGGACGGGCGCCGAGCGGCCGCTGGTCGTGGGGGACCGGCTGGACACCGACATCGAGGGCGCGCATGTGGGCGGGGTCGACTCCCTGCTCGTGCTGACCGGTGTGACGGACGCGGCGCAACTGCTCGCCGCCCCGCCCCGGCACCGCCCGACGTACGTGGCCGCCGATCTGCGCGGGCTGCTGACCGGGCAGCCGGAGGTGCGGGAGGAGACCGGGGACTTCATGTGCGGCGGCTGGAAGGCGTCCGTACGGGACGGGGAGGCGTTGCTCGACGGCGGGGGCGACGCGCTCGACGGGCTACGGGCGCTGTGCGCGGCGGTGTGGACGTGGGCGGGGGACGGTCCGGGGGGCGTGGAGACCGACAAGGCCCGGGCGCGGCTGGGGTACTGAGGCTCCGGAGGGGCGCGGGCGCGGCTGGGGTATTGAGGCCGCGGAGGGGCGCGGGCGGCCCGACGCATAGGCTCCAGGCGTCCCGGGCGCGGTGGGGCCCGGGTCGGGACGAACAAGGCTCGTACGCGGTGCGGGACATCGCCGAACCGGAATCGGTGCCGCGCTGGAGATGGGCGACGACTCGGCGTACGCGCGGGGCGTGCGGGGGCGAACGCACCCGGCTGCTGCTGGTGCTCGTGGCCGTGCATCGTGCCGCTCACCGCTGTGGCGACGGGCGGTGGCCG
>NZ_JBFAYQ010000005.1:5357-156895 GCF_040681345.1 Streptomyces sp. NPDC051776
CGGGGTCGTGCATCGTGCCGCTCACCGCTGTGGCGACGGGCGGTGGCCGGGTCGTGCATCGTGCCGCTCACCGCTGTGGCGACGGGCGGTGGCCGGGTCGTGCATCGTGCCGCTCACCGCTGTGGCGACGGGCGGTGGCCGGGCAGCCGGCGTTCGTCGCGCTCACCGCACGGCAGCTCGGCAGGCGACCCACGCGCTCCGTCGGGCCCCCACCTGCTGCCCGCCGCCCGTACGGTCGGGGCGCTACTGGTCCCCGCGGTCCGGGCGTCGCAGCGGGTCTTCGGGGCGGACCGGCGGTTGGCCTCGTGGCCGGGGGCCTGTGCGCGGATATCTGCTGTGGCTGCTGGTGACGGAGCGCATGGCGGGCGGATATGAAGGGCGTTGCGGATATGACGCGGCAGGACCGACGCGGGCCTGATCGGGCGCCGGACCAGCAGGGGCCGGAAGCAGGGCCGGACCCGCAGGGGCGGGGAAGCACAGTCTGCCTTCCCGCCACCGGATACGACGGACGTCCGACGCCGTGCCGGACGCCCTGCCCCGAGCGCCGTGCCGGAATTGGGCTGCTGCCGCAGTCGCTCATCGCTCCGGACGGTCACCGGCAGCGCCGACCTCGTGGCACGCGGCCGCTACCCGCACCAGGGGCCTGGCGCGGCAGTGGACACCGGCAACGAGCACACACCAGCAGCGAGCGGGACGACAGTAGCGGGCAGTGCGACAGCCGTGAGCCGCACTACAGCAGTGTGCGCAGCCGCATCAGGTCAAGCAGCCCAGCTTCGAGTTTGACCCTGCCCGTACCCCATGCCTTGGCGAAGTTCAGCTCCCCGTCGACCATGGCCACCAGGTCGTCGCCGGCCATCGTCAGCCGGATCTGCGCACGCTCCGGCGGAGGCCCGGGCACCGTCGTCACGTCCCTGATCCGGCCCTCCGCGAGACGGCCCATGAAGGTGATGTCCAGGTCGGTGATACGGCAGCTCAGCGAACGGTCGAGCGCGGCGGCGCTGCGCAGGTCCCCGTTCGCCCGGGCGAGATTCTCCGAGAGCCGGTCGAGTGCCAGCCGGCACTCCTCGATCGTCTTCATCGTGATCGACGGTACCTCAGAGCCTCGCTCCCCGATGACGGCTCGGTTCGGGGTAGCGTCGGGGCCATGAACGAGTCGATGCCCGGCGGGGAGCAGGCCCGGAACCGGGAATGGCTGTCGCAGGACGATCCGGCGGCGGGACGGGAGCCGGCCGCGGAGCAAGAGCGTAAGCCGGAGCCGGAGACGGCGACGGAGCAGGAGCGTACGGCCGAACCGGAGCCGGCGGCGGAACCGGAGCTCACACCCGCCGCGGGGCCGGAGCACGTGGTCGGCACCGAGCCCGCACCGGCCGTACCCGTATCCCTATCCGTACCCGTACCCGTACCCGTACCCGTTGCCGGGGCAGGGCAGGCGCCTCCCCCACCGGGGCCCGAGGACAGCCGCGATGCGCAGGCCGCCGCGGATGCGGGGGCCGACGGCGCCGGAGTGGAGTCCGGCACCGGTCCCGCGCCCCTGGGCGTCCCGCGCACCCCCACCGGGAACGCCGAGGTGGACGCTCAGCTCGAGCGGCTGGCCGACGCCGACCATCTCCCCGCGGACGGCCACATCGAGGTGTACGAGGAGGTGCACCGCGGCCTGCGCGACACGCTCACCGCACTCGACTCCCGCCCGGGCCCGCCTCCTCCGTCCGGCCCCCGCCCCCCAGGGCCTTCAGGGCCCGAGCCGTCCCGCCCTTCGCCCGTACCCGGGCCGTACGACCCCAGGAGCTGAACCGCCCGTGGCACGACGCCGACTCGATGCCGAGCTGGTGCGCAGGAAGCTGGCCCGCTCGCGGGAGCACGCGAGTCAGCTCATCGCCGCGGGAAGGGTGACCATCGGCGGCACCACCGCGACCAAGTCCGCGACCCAGGTGGAGACCAGCGCGGCCGTCGTGGTCCTGGAGGACGCCGGCGACCCCGACTACGTCTCGCGCGGAGGCCACAAGCTGGCGGGCGCGCTCGCCGCGTTCGTCCCCCTCGGCCTGAAGACGGAGGGCCGGCGCGCGCTCGACGCGGGCGCGTCGACCGGCGGGTTCACCGATGTGCTGCTGCGGGCGGGCGTCGAGCACGTCGTCGCCGTGGACGTCGGCTACGGCCAGCTCGCCTGGACTTTGCAGGGCGATGAACGCGTCACCGTCAAGGACCGTACGAACGTACGCGAGTTGACGCTCGAGCAGATCGACGGAAAGCCGGTGGGGCTGATCGTGGGGGATCTTTCGTTCATCCCGCTCGGCCTCGTGCTGCCCGCGCTGGTGCGCTGCGCCGAGCCGGACGCCGACTTCGTGCTCATGGTCAAGCCGCAGTTCGAGGTCGGTAAGGACCGGCTCGGCAGTGGCGGTGTCGTGCGCAGCCCCGAACTGCGTGCCGAGGCCGTACGCGGCGTCGCAGGAGAGGCGTCCGGGCTCGGCCTCGGGGTGCTGGGCGTCACCGCGAGTCCTCTGCCCGGCCCGTCCGGTAATGTCGAATACTTTCTCTGGCTGCGCGCCGGGGCGCCCGCCCTGGACCCGGCAGCTGTCGAACGAGCAGTGGCGGAGGGGCCGCGTTGACGAAGACCACATCAGCACGCACCGTTTTTCTGCTCGCCCACACCGGCAGGCCGTCCGCGATCCGCAGCGCAGAGCTGGTGGTGCAGGGCCTGCTGCGCTGCGGCATCGGTGTACGCGTGCTGGCCGCCGAGGCCGCGGACCTGCCGCTGCCCTCCCAGGTCGAGCAGGTCGACCCGTCCGAGGACGCGCTCGACGGCAGTGAACTGCTGGTGGTGCTGGGCGGTGACGGGACCCTGCTGCGCGGCGCGGAGCTGGCGCGCAGCTCGGGCGTGCCGATGCTCGGCGTCAACCTCGGCCGGGTCGGCTTCCTCGCCGAGGCCGAGCGCGACGATCTGGACAAGGTCGTCGACCGGGTGGTCACCCGCTCGTACGAGGTCGAGGAGCGCATGACCATCGACGTGCTGGTGCGCACCAACGGGCAGATCGTGCACCGCGACTGGGCGCTCAATGAGGCGTCGGTGGAGAAGGCCGCGCGTGAGCGGCTGCTGGAGATCGTGACCGAGGTCGACGGTCGGCCGGTCTCTCGCTTCGGCGGGGACGGCGTGGTCTGTGCGACGCCGACGGGCTCCACCGCGTATGCGTTCTCGGCCGGAGGTCCCGTCGTCTGGCCGGAGGTCGAGGCACTGCTGATGGTGCCGATCAGCGCCCACGCCCTCTTCGCCAAGCCCCTGGTCACCGCGCCGGATTCGGTGCTCGCGGTCGAGGTGCAGCCACAGACACCGCACGGTGTGCTGTGGTGCGACGGCCGTCGCACCGTCGAACTGCCGGCGGGCGCGCGGGTGGAGGTGCGGCGCGGAGCCGTCCCTGTACGGCTCGCACGTCTGCACCATGCGTCGTTCACCGACCGGCTCGTCGCCAAGTTCGCGCTGCCGGTGGCGGGTTGGCGCGGAGCGCCGCAGTAGCCGACGGACCGGACCCGACCGGGGGGTCAACCCCGGCCGGCGAGCGGTGCGTGGGCGCGGGCGAAGGCGCCGTGCCGGATTCCCCGCGGCAGCGGTGGCCGTGGCGGTCGTGGTGAGAACGGCCACGGCGGCGAGTACCAGAGCCGCGGTGGTCGTACGGCGGTGGCGTCGGTCGCCGGTGGACACGGGTGCCTCCAGGGGGGATGCGCGTGAGTGGCAGGTCAGGGGTGGTCGATGGTGCGGGTCCGCGGATGACGCCCCCACGAACGCCGCCCCGGTGAACGCCGCCCCCACGAACGCCGCCCCGGTGAACGCCGCCCCAACGAACGCCGCCCCGGTGAACGCCGGCCGGTGCGCGGGCATCCACGCCCGTGCGAGTGAAGCGCCCATGCTCCGCAACCTCCTTGATGCTTACGGGTGTTCGGGTAACGCCGCCGCTGCCGCACCTTCCGCCGGTCGCGTACTTACCGGGGGTTCGGCCGGCACGTCAGGCAGGTGGCGCCGGCCGATGGCTCAAGCGCCGTGGCCGGGGTTCGTCCGGGGCCATGGAGTGATCAACCGGCCCGCCGTGGGGGTGCCGCCCGACCGGGGTGGGGGTGTCCCCAGGGCGGACGGCGTCGCCGGAGTCCCACCGGGAGGTGTACGGACCGCACGCGCGCCCTACGGGGGGCTCTTGGGGAGGGCGTCGCGCGCTGCCCTCGGAACCTCGTAAGGTCGTGTCCGTGTTGGAGGAGATGCGGATACGGTCGCTCGGGGTCATCGACGACGCCGTCGTGGAGCTGTCGCCCGGCTTCACCGCGGTGACCGGTGAGACCGGCGCCGGCAAGACCATGGTCGTGACCAGCCTCGGGCTGCTCCTCGGCGGGCGCGCCGACCCCGGCCTGGTACGGATCGGGTCGAAGGCGGCGGTCGTCGAGGGCCGGATCACCGTCCCCGGGGACGCCGCGGCCATCGTGCGCGCCGAGGAAGCGGGCGCCGAACTCGACGACGGCGCGCTGCTCATCAGCCGTACGGTTTCCGCCGAGGGGCGGTCCCGGGCGCATCTGGGCGGGCGGACCGTACCGGTGGGGCTCCTCGCCGAGCTGGCCGACGATCTCGTCGCCGTTCATGGCCAGACCGACCAGCAGGGGCTGTTGAAGGCGGCACGGCAGCGGCAGGCCCTGGACCGCTACGCGGGTGAGGCCGTGGCGGCGCCCCTGGAGAAGTACGGGGCGGCTTACCGGCGCTTGCGGGCCGTCGCCGCCGAACTCGACGAGCTGACGGCGCGCGCCCGCGAGCGGGCGCAGGAAGCCGACCTGCTGCGGTTCGGCCTCGAGGAGATCGCGGCCGCCGAGCCCCGGCCCGACGAGGACATCGAACTCGCCGCCGAGGCGGAGCGGCTCGGCCATGCCGAGGCCCTCGCCTCGGCCGCCACCGCCGCGCACCAAGGGCTCGCGGGGAACCCCGAGGACCCGGAGAGTGTGGACGCGTCCACCCTGGTCGGCGGCGCGCACCGCGCCCTGGAGGCCGTACGCGGCCACGATCCCGCGCTCGCCGCGCTGGCCGACCGACTCGGCGAGATCGGCATCCTGCTCTCGGACGTGGCCGGTGAGCTGGCGGGCTACGCCGACGACCTCGACGCCGACCCGCTGCGCCTCGCCGCCGTGGAGGAACGCCGGGCGGCGCTCGCCCAGCTGACCCGCAAGTACGGCGAGGACATCGCGAGGGTCCTCGTCTGGTCCGAGCGGAGCGCGGCCCGCCTCGCCGAGTTGGACGGCGACGACGACCGGATCGGCGAACTCACGGCGGAGCACGACGGGCTGAGGTCCGAACTCTCCGGCCTTGCCCAGGCGTTGACGGACGCCCGGAGGGAGGCGGCACAGCGGTTCGCCGACGCCGTCACCGCCGAACTCGCCGAACTGGCCATGCCTCACGCGCGCGTGAGCATCGACATCCGGCAGACCGAGGATGCGGACGGGATCGAGGTCGACGGGCGGACCGTCGCGTTCGGCCCGACGGGCGTCGACGAGGTCGAACTGCTCCTCGTCCCGCATCCCGGCGCGCAGCCGCGGCCGATCGCCAAGGGGGCCTCGGGCGGTGAGCTGTCGCGGGTGATGCTCGCGGTGGAGGTCGTCTTCGCCGGTTCCGACCCTGTGCCGACGTATCTCTTCGACGAGGTGGACTCGGGCGTGGGCGGCAAGGCGGCGGTCGAGGTGGGACGGCGCCTGGCGCGGCTGGCCAAGTCCGCCCAGGTGGTGGTGGTGACGCACCTGCCGCAGGTCGCGGCGTTCGCGGACCGGCACCTCGTGGTCGAGAAGACCAACGACGGGTCGGTGACGCGCAGCGGCGTCAAGGCGATGGAGGGCGAGGACCGGGTCCGCGAACTGTCGCGGATGCTGGCGGGCCAGGAGGACTCGGAACTGGCCCGCGCACATGCGGAGGAGCTGCTGGAAGCGGCCCGCGCCGCGGCCGACCGCATGGCTGCGGACCGCCTGGCGGGCGAGGCGGCGCGACGGTAGGGGCGGCCGCTTACGCGCGGGCGGACTATCCGCCCGGACCAGCCCCGTCTCGTAGGCCAGCACCACGGCTTGGACGCGGTCGCGCAGGTCCAGCTCCGAGACGCGCGAGCCGGGCAGGATCTGTTGCGCGCGGTCGGGTGAGGTGCGCGCGGGGCGGGCGGAAGTTGCGTGCGGGCGGGGGTTGCCATTGCATGCGGGCCGGTCGCCGTTGCGTGCGGCGTCGGGCGTCGTCTTGGCGTGGCCGGGTCGCCGTTGCGCGTGGGAGAGCCGTCATGGACCGGGACCGGGACTTGGGCCGTGACGCGCGCGACCGGCGGCTTACGGGGGTGCGAGCGGCCGTCGCGCGCGGGTCGGGTCGTCGTATTGCCACCGTGCGCTGGGCCTCCGTGGGCTCCTCCCGCCTGCGGGAATTCCTCAACCCGCTCTGCTGGAAGGGGTGATGAGGAACTAGGGTGACGGGCGGTTCACCAGGTGAGGGGAGCAAGGCGATGGTGGCGGAGCCGGACGGCGGAATGCGGGGGCGGGCCGCGGCCCTGCTCGCCGCGGCGGGGGCGGCCCGTGCGGCCTACGCCGGGCTGCGGCGCAAAGCCCCCGGCGGCACGGAGATATGGGAGCGCCGCAACCACTCCGGCCGTGTGGTCGACCTTCATGCCGGGCCCGCCGTCACCTTCGGAACCGCCCTCGCCGTCACCACTGCGCCCACCCTCCCCGTACGGGCCCGGGCCGCCGCGGCGCTTGCCGTGCTCGCCGCCGGTGCGTGCGGCGCGTACGACGACGTGGCGGGCAGAGGTGACCACCGCCGCGGTTTCCGCGCCCATCTCGGGGCTCTTCGGGAGGGCGAGATCACCTCGGGTGCCGTCAAGCTCTTCGGGATCGGTGCGACGGGGCTTCTGGCGGGGGCTCTGCTGAAGCGGCGGGCCGCCGACCGGATCCTCGCCGGAGTCGTCATCGCGGGCAGCGCGCATCTGGCCAACCTCCTCGACGTACGTCCGGGCCGGGCCGCCAAGGCCGTGCTCGCTGCCGCGGCTCCCGGACTGCTGCTCGGCGGCGCGGCCGGGGTCCTGTCCGCCGCGCCGGTCGGCGCCGTGGCCGCCGTGCTCTGCGACGACCTCGGCGAGCGCACCATGCTCGGCGACACGGGAGCCCACGCGCTGGGCGCCGGGCTCGGGTTGGCGGTCGTGGCCGGTAATGGCCGTACGGGGCTGGTCCTGCACGCCGCCGCTGTGGTCGCAGCCGCGATCGTGGGGGACGCGGTCGGAACCGGCACGGCATGGCGGAAGTTCCCTCCCCTCCGCGTATGGGACGCGCTGGGCCGCCGCCCCGAACCCGCCTCCGTCTTCTCGCGCGGTGTCACGCCCGTACGGCCCATGGGCGGGCCCGGCCGCTGATCGGCGCGCCGCGTTGGTTTCCCTGCCGCCCTGCCGCCCTGCCGCCCTGCCGCCCTGCCGCCCTGCCGCCCCGGCGTCCTGGCGTTCAGGCGCCCTGCCGCCCTGCCGCCCTGCCGTCCTGGCGTCCTGGCGTTCAGGCGCCCTGCCATCCTGGCGCCCTGCCGTCCTGGCGCCCTGCCGTCCTGGCGTTCAGGCGTCCTGCCGTCCTGGCGTGGCGTCCTGGCGTTCAGGCGTCCTGCCGTCCTGTCGTCCTGCCGTCCTGTCGTCCTGTCGTCCTGCGGTCCGGCTTCCGGCCTACCCTTCGGGGGCCTGAGTCTTCTTCCGAGGCGTGCTTCTCCCCGTCGCCGGTCTCCGCGCTCGGCCCCGGGTGGGACCACCTCAGGGGCGCGTCCCGAAAACGGACATAGCCCCCGGTTGTTCGTACGCCGAGTCGTCGTCCGGGCATAGTTGGCCCCCGGTCGTACCCCGGTCGAGTGACCGCCCCGGCGCGCGCCGGGCCTCAGGGCACAGAAACCGCGGGGCATCCCTGCCCGCCACGGCGCCGCTGCTGGCATGCTGGGGGCGCGCGTGCGCCCGCCGTCCCGCCCGCAACACCGTCCGAACCGCCTCGCGTACGACCCGAATCAGGAGCTCCACCGCGTGAGCAGCACACCGGTCCCGCCGCTGGGGAAGCCGTCCCTGCACGTGGTCCAGGTGCTGGGGCGGGGGAGTTCGGGCAGCGGGGCGCATGTGTGTTCGCTGGCCGCGGGGCTCGTCGCCAGGGGCGTACAGGTCACCGTGTGCGCCCCATACGCGACCCAGTGCGCCTACGACTTCACGAGTGCGGGTGCCCGGTTCGTGGCCGTCGAGGCGCGCACGGACCCGGCCGCGCTCGCTGTGCTGCGGGCGGTCTGCGCGGACGCCGACCTCGTACACGCCCACGGGCTGCGTCCCGCCGTACGGTCCTCCCTGGCCCTCGGAGGCGCCCGTACGCCCCTGGTCGTCACCTGGCACACCTCGATCCACGCGGAGGGCGCGCGGGCTCATCTCGTACGCCTGACCGAGCGCCGGGCGGCACGGGCCGCGACCGTCGTGCTCGGAGCGTGCTCGGAACTGGTGGAGCGCGCAAGGGAGCGTGGGGCGCGCGACGCCAGACTCGCACCGGTCGCGGTTCCCGCACCACGAAGGAAACGGCCGACCGACGGCACGGCCGAGACCGGCGACGACGACCGGCGGAACACCAAGGCTCACGCCGAACTGGGCGCGATGGGACGGCCGTTGCTGCTCACCGTCGGCCGGCTCGAAGCCTGGCAGGGGTACGACCTGCTTCTCGACGCCGCCCGCGCGTGGCGCCGCCTGGAGCCGCAACCGCTGCTCGTCCTCGCGGGTGAGGGCCCCGAACGCGTCGGGCTGCAGCGGCGCATCGACATGGAGGACCTGCCGGTACGGCTCCTGGGCCGCCACGAGGATGTGACCGCGCTGCTGGACGCGGCCCATCTCGCCGTGCTGCCGAGCCGGTGGGAGGCCCGGTCCCTCTTCGCACAGGAGGCGCTGCGCGCCGGCGTGCCGCTGGTGGCCACAGCGGTCGGCGGTGTCCCGGAACTGGTGGGGGCGGCAGCCGAACTCGTCCCCTACGGTGACCCCGCGGTGCTCGGGCACGCCGTCGTGCGGCTGCTCGCCGACCCGCGACGGCGTGCCGAACTCGCCCTGGCGGGCCCGGAACAGGCGGCCACCTGGGCGACGGAGGACGACACGGTGGCGCAGGTACTGAGCGTCTACGACGAGCTGGTCGCCCGCCGCGGGTCAGCCTCGGGGCGCTGACGACGGTGGAACACCTGCCGTCAGCGTCTTTCGCGCGGCGAGGCGAGCCACCGTCGTCGCGACCCCCGCCTGAGCCCCCCCGGCGCCATCTCCGCACCGTCCAGGTCGGGTCAGGGGGCGTGGCGGCGGGCCTGGAGTGCGAGGTTGAGGGTGAGGACCGCCTGCGGGTCGTCGAGATCGGTCACCAGCAGGTGCGAGATACGGGCCAGACGGTCGTACAGCGTCTGGCGGTTGAGGTGCAGCTCGCGCGCGGTCTCCGCCTTGTTGCCGGCATGGGCGAGATAGGCCTCCAGCGTGGGGAGGAGCGGCGGGCGGGCCGTACGGTCGTGTGCGATGAGCGGGCCGAGCGCCCGGTCCACGAAAGCTGCCAGGTCCGGGTGGTCGCGCAGACGCCACAGCAGCAGATCGATGTCGAGGCGGCGCGCGTCGTACCACGGCCTCGGCGGCAGCCCCTGCGCGGCGGTCGCCGCCTCCGCCGCGTGCCGCAGGCCCGGGCCGGCTTGCGCCCAGTCGCCCGCGACCCCTACGACGACCGCGGGCGGCAGCACCCCGGCGCGTTCGAGCCCGGCCCGTTCGACACCGGCGCGCAGGGCGGCGGCGACACGGTCGGCCGCTGCGGACCGCTCGGACTCCGAGCGCAGACCGAGCAGCAACGGAACCCGGCCCTCCACCGGCCGTACGCCCATGAGCACCGGCAGCCCCACCGTGGTCAGCTCCTCCTGCACCGCGCGGACGAGCACCGACCAGTCGCCGGGTGGGATGAGTTCGGCGGGCAGTCGCATGACGACCGGCAGCAACAGCCCGCCGGACGGGCGGAATCCGAGGACGCGCGCCTGGTCGGGCGCGTCCTCCGCCGCCGTACGGCCTTCCGCGAGGTCGGTGAGGAAGTCGCCGCGGCCACGGGCGGCGAGTTCGTCCTCCTGCCGTGCCTGCATCAGTACGACCGCGAGCAGTCCGGCCGTACGCTCCGCCGCGATCCGGTGAACCTCGGCGAGCGGGCGGTCGACGGGGATGATCACCAGCCGGGCGCGTACGGCACCGGGGCCCGGGCCTCCGCCGGGGATGTCGACCGTGACACCGCCCGCGGGGAGTTCGGCCGAGCGCCCGGAGCGCTGCCGCCGCAGGCCGTCCCACACCTGCACCGGATCGGCGGCGGCGCTGTCGGACGACGGACCACCGGCGGCACCGGCCGCGTAGAGCAACTGCCCGTCCGGGGTCTCCAGGAACACGGGATTGCCCGCGAACTCCGCGAGCAGCCGCAGCACATCCGGAGCGCCACCGCCGCGCAGCAGCAGCTCCGTACAGCGCCGGTGCACCTCCTCGGCGCTGCGCAGCATCGCGTAGTGCCCGTTGACGATCTCGGTGTGGATCTCCTCGGTGACGGTCACGAACGGGACTTGGCGGTGCAGTTGCACGAGGGGCAGTCCGCAGGAGCGTGCCGTGTCCACGAGGGCGGCGGGGAGTTCCGTGAAGCGGCCGCCCAGCTCGACGACGAGCGCCGCGATGCCGCGCTCGGCCAGCTTGCGGATGAACGTGCGCTGGTCGGCCGGGCGGGCACCGAGGCCGAGGCCGGTGGTCAGGAGCAGTTCGCCGCCCTTGAGGAGGGAGGCGATGTCGGGTACCTCGCCCGCGTGGACCCAGCGGACCGGCCGGTCGAGCCGGTCCTCCGACGCCACGACCTCGGGGAGGCCGCGACGGAGTGCGGGCAGTTCGAGCGCCCGCCGCACCGTGATCCCGGCCTGAGCATCCATGACGCGGACGCTACCCCGCGCGCATGTGCCGCGCACAATCCCCTTGCGGCCGAGGGCCCGGGGCCAGTCGGCGATCCGCGCCGCCGCACCCCGAGCCGCCCGAAACCCGGGGCCCGCGCTGCTCGCGCTCCGCGGCGCCCGCACGGCCCCACGACGTGCCCGCACCCAGGCGCCCGCATCCGGTGCCCGCACGCGCCCGGCGGCCGCACGCGCCCGGCGGCCGCACGCGCCCGGCGGCCGCGCCCCGCGGCGACGCACAGCCCCACGCGGCGCCCGCACGCGCGACCGCATCCCGGGGTCCGCGGTGTCACGCGCTTGCCGCCTCACCCCGGCGGTCCGGGCGACCGCGCCCGACGACGCACGGCCGCACGCGGAAACCACACCCGGTGCCGCCTGCGCCGGCGCCCGCACGCGCTGTCCGCGCCCGGCGGCCGGCCCGCGCCTGGCGCCCGCCCGCGCTGTCCGCGCCCGGCGGCCGGCCCGCGCCTGGCGCCCGCCCGCGCCCGGCGGTCGCCCGCGTTCCGCGGCGCGCGATCCCGCGCCCGCATCCCGCATTCCGCGCACCGCGGTCCGCGGCGACCGCGTCCCCGTGGTCCTACGCCGAGGCGCGGATCACCAGGCGCGCTGGGGTGATCACCGGCGCGAGCGGCGTCTCCTCCGGCGACTCGGCCGTCGTACCCGTCGACGAGTCCGTCGTCACACCGGCCGTCCCCGCCGCAGCCACACCTGCTGTGGTCGCCCCCGGGGCGCCGGCGGACCCCACGCCCAGGCGGCGCAGCAGCAGGGCGGCCATCATCCGCCCCATCTCCTCGACGTCCTGATGCACGGTGGTGAGCGGCGGTTCGGCCCATGCCGCGGGCTCCATGTCGTCGTAGCCGACCACCGCCACGTCCTCGGGCACCTGCCGTCCCGCTGCCCGCAGGGCGCGCAGCGCCCCCGTGGCCATGAGGTCGGAGCCCGCGAACACCGCGTCCAGATCGGGGGTGCTCTCCAGGAGTTCGGTCATGGCGCGCTCGCCCCCCTCCGCCGTGAAATCACCGCGAGCCAGCAGTGCGGGGTCGGGCTGAGTGACGCCGAGCGCGTCGCAGTAGCCGTCGAGACGGTCGGTCGCCGAGGTCTGGTCGAGGGGGCCGGTGATGACGGCGATGCGCTTTCTGCCGTGTCCGAGGAGGTATTCGACGGCCTGGCGGGCCCCGCCGCGGTTGTCGTTGTCGACATAGAGCAGGTCGGGATCGTGGTCCGCCTCTGCCCAGCCCGGGCGGCCGCCGAAGACCGTGGGCAGCCCGGAGGCGGCGGCCATCGACGGCAGTGAGTCGTCGTTGTGCAGGGAAAACATCAGGGCGCCGTCGACATGGCCGCCCGAGAGATAGCGGCCGATCCGCGGGTAGTCCCGCGGGTGCTCGACGAGCAGCAGCAGGAGCTGGATGTCGTGCGCCGACAGTTCGCGGCTGATGCCGCGGAGCTGCTGGGCGAAGAACGGGTCGGAGAACACACGCCGCTCGGGTTCGGCGATGACGACCGCCACCGCCCCCGTACGCCGGGTGACCAGACTGCGCGCCGCGCTGTTGGGGACGTAGCCGAGATCGGCCACGGCGCGCTGCACCTTTTCGCGCACCGCGTCACGTACGCCCGCGCTGCCGTTGACCACACGCGACACAGTGGCGCGGGAAACCCCGGCGTGCGCGGCGACGGCTTCCAGCGTGGGGCGAGGTTCGGGCACGGTCAACTCCTTGTTCTTCGCGGAGGCTTGACGCTACCGCCTGTTGTCGGCAATGTGCTGGACAGGGATCTGAGAGCGCTCTCTACGACACCATGCTCTCACTCTCCCATGCCTGTCTCCTCCCGCCCCCCACCACGAAGAGGAGCGAGAAATCATGCCTACCAGCAAGCACCGCGTCGGCGCGCCCCCTATGACCCGTCGCAGGATCCTCGGGCTCGCCGCGGGAGCCGCCGCCGGGATCGGAGCCGGGGCGGTCGCCGGCTCGGACCGCGCCTCGGAAGGCCCCGCGCGCACGGCACGCCCAGCCGGGCGGACGGACGCGCGCGTCGCCGAGGGCCTGCCGCTCACCGTCGCCAACAGGACGGGGGAGTTCGCGAATACATCGATATGGCTCTACATCGTCGGCAACGACGGACATCAGCAGGTCCGGGTCACGCCCGACGGCGAGCTGAAGCCCGTCGCGCTCTCCGACAACGGCTCCGACGGCTTCACCGACTACGCCGTCCCTCTCTCCGGCAGCGGCGACACCACACTCACGCTGCCGCCCATGTCCGGCCGGATCTACGCCGCGCTCGGCGACAAGCTGAAGCTCAAGGCCGTCGAGGACGGGGACGGCGAACCGGCACTCGCCTACCCCGCGGGCTGGGTGGAGTCCGACCCCAACCACCCCGTGCTGCACGACTGCGCGGAGTTCACGTTCAACGACCGCGGCATGTTCTGCAACACCACCATGGTCGACATGTTCAGCGTCCCCATGGCCATCCGGCTCACCGGGGCCGAGGACCGGACGACCGGCACCCTCAAGAGCGGCGGGCGCGCCCGGATCTTCTCCGACGTCGGCGCCCAGGAGGCCTTCTCCCGGCTCGTCATCGACGACCGGCGCGTCATCGCCCCCGGCCACGGACTGGACGCCGGGCTCTTCGCGGAGGACCACTTCGCGTCGTACATCGACAAGGTGTGGAGCATGTACGAGTCCAAGGACCTCACCGTCACCACCAACGCGGGGACCTTCACCGGCCGGGTCAGCGGCGGGAAGCTGGCCTTCGCGGGACCGGGCTCCGTCTCCTTCGCCAAGCCGTCGACACGTGACGTGCTCTTCTGCGACGGCGCGCTGGCGGCCCCCAACGACCCGGTCGTGGGGCCCGTCGCCGCGATCCTCGGTGCCTCGTTCAACCGCACCACGCTGCACGATCAGGCCGCCCAGCCGACCACCGACCCCGCCCGCTTCTACGGGACGGACTCGGCCCACCACTACGCGAAGGCGATGCACGCGGCATCGGAGGACGGCAAGGCGTACGGCTTCGCATTCGACGACGTGGGGGGCTTCGCCTCGTACATCGAGGACGGCGCACCCGTGAGCATGACGCTCACGCTGACGCCGTTCTGAACTCCGATCGGTTCCGCCCGATCCGTCCGCCCGATCCGTCCGGCGGTCCGTCCCGTCCGAACCGTTTCGGCGGCGCTCGCCGAGTGGTCGCCCATCTCGCCGTCGTGGCGGGAGCCGCGGAACTCCTCCCGCCACGACAGCGGAACGACAGCGGAACGACAGCGGAACGACGGCGCCACGACGGCGGGATGCGACCGTGCGCGGTCCGGGCTCAGCCCCCGTACGCGCCCGAGGCCGTCAGCCGCAGCGCGGTGTCGATCAATGGCACGTGGCTGAACGCCTGCGGGAAGTTCCCGACCTGGCGCTGCAGCCGCGGGTCCCACTCCTCCGCGAGCAGCCCCAGGTCGTTCCGCAGTGACAGCAGCTTCTCGAAGAGCTTCCGGGCCTCGTCCACCCGGCCGATCATGGCCAGGTCGTCGGCGAGCCAGAACGAGCAGGCGAGGAAGGCGCCTTCGTCACCTTCCAGGCCATCCACGCCTTTCTCGTCGCCCTGGGTCGGGTAGCGCAGCAGGAAGCCGTCCTCGGTGCCGAGCTCGCGCTGGATCGCCTCGATGGTGCCGATGACGCGCTTGTCGTCCGGCGGCAGGAAGCCCATCTGCGGGATGAGCAGCAGCGAGGCGTCCAGCTCCTTGGAGCCGTAGTACTGCGTGAAGGTGTTGCGCTCCTTGTCGTACCCCTTCTCGCACACCGTGCGGTGGATCTCGTCGCGCAGCTCGCGCCACCGCTCCAGGGGCCCGTCCACGTCGCCGGACTCGATCAGTTTCACCGTGCGGTCCACCGCGACCCAGGCCATGACCTTGGAGTGGACGAAGTGGCGGCGCGGTCCGCGGACCTCCCAGATGCCCTCGTCCGGCTCATTCCAGTGGTCCTCCAGGTACTGGATGAGCTTGAGCTGGAGGAGCGAGGCGTAGTCGTTGCGCGCCAGGCCCGTCATGTGGGCCAGGTGCAACGCCTCGGTGACCTCTCCGTAGACATCGAGCTGGAGCTGGCCCGCCGCACCGTTGCCGACCCGGACCGGCCGCGAGTTCTCGTAGCCGGGCAGCCAGTGCAGCTCGGTCTCGCCCAGCTCCCGCTCGCCCGCGATCCCGTACATGATCTGCAGGTTCTCGGGGTCGCCCGCGACCGCGCGGAGCAGCCACTCGCGCCAGGCGCGGGCCTCCTCGCGGTAACCGGTGCGCAGCAGCGACGACAGGGTGATCGCCGCGTCGCGGAGCCAGGTGAAGCGGTAGTCCCAGTTGCGGCAGCCGCCGAGGTCCTCGGGCAGCGAGGTCGTCGGCGCCGCGACAATGCCTCCGGTCGGCCCGTACGTCAGTGCCTTGAGCGTGATCAGCGAGCGCACGACCGCGTCCCGGTACGGGCCGTGGTAGGTGCACTGCTCGACCCACTCCCGCCAGAACTCCTCGGTCGCCTCCAGCGACGCCTCGGGCTCGGGCAGCGGGGGCGGCTCCTTGTGCGAGGGCTGCCAGCTGATGGTGAAGGCGATCCGCTCACCCGGGGAGATCGTGAAGTCCGAGTACGTGGTCAGGTTCTCGCCGTGCGTCTCGACCGGGGTGTCCAGCCACACCGAGTCGGGGCCGGCGACCGCGACGGTCCGCCCGTCGATCCTGTGCACCCACGGCACGACCCAGCCGTAGGAGAAGCGCATCCGCAGGGCCGACCGCATCGGCACGCGCCCGCTGACGCCCTCGACGATCCGGATGAGCTGAGGTGCGCCGTCACGCGGCGGCATGAAGTCGATCACCCGCACCGTGCCGCGCGGGGTGTCCCACTCCGACTCCAGCACGAGGGAGTCGCCCTGGTAGCGGCGGCGGTCCGCGGCGGGGGGCTCGGTGCCCTCCTTGTGCGCCGGGCCGAGTCTCCAGAAGCCGTGCTCGTCCGTGCCGAGCAGACCCGCAAAGATCGAATGCGAGTCGAAGCGCGGGAGGCACAGCCAGTCGGCCGTGCCGTCCCTGCAGACGAGGGCGGCGGTCTGCATGTCTCCGATGAGAGCGTAATCCTCGATACGCCCGGCCACGTGCATCTCCAGTCGAACGGCTGGGCGCCCCTCAGGGCGTCTTGCGGTCAGGGGAACTGTGACGAGCTCATGCTCCGGGGGGTGGGCGGGGGTGGTGCCGTACCGGCTCGCTCGCTGATGTGTCCGAGCAGGATACGACGCCCGGTAGTGATCTGTGCGACCGTCCCGGCAAGCTGCCTGAGCCTGTCGAGTGAGCCGCATCCGGGGCCCGGCCGGAGGCCCGTCCCGTACCGTAACCGCAGCACCGTCGGGTCGCGTAACCGCAGGCCCGCCCGGCACCGCAACCGCAGGCCCGCCCCGCGCCGCGATCGCAGGCCCGCCCCGTACCGCAACCGCACCGCCGCCGGGTCAGGGAACCGCGGGCCGGTCCCGTACCGGAGGACGCCGGGCAGGAACCCTTCCGGTGGCCGCGCCACGCGCCCGGAACCGGAAACCGGAGCGGACTGGCCTGAAGCGGTCTCCCGTTGTCGCTGATACCCTGGTAGCCCGTGGACCGGTGGGGCCCACCCCTGGTGAAGGCACCCCCGAACCGCAGCGACGGCATCCCCTCGGCACCACTCAGGACCAGGGTACGGCCGGCCCGCACTTCACGACGCGACCACGGGAGCCCCCTCTTGGCACTGCCGCCGAAATCCATGACGACCAGGCACCTCTTCGTCACCGGGGGTGTCGCCTCATCGCTCGGCAAGGGGCTCACCGCCTCCAGCCTGGGTGCGCTGCTCAAGGCGCGGGGCCTGCGGGTCACCATGCAGAAGCTCGATCCGTACCTCAACGTCGATCCTGGCACGATGAACCCGTTCCAGCACGGTGAGGTCTTCGTCACCAACGACGGCGCCGAGACGGATCTTGACATCGGGCACTACGAGCGCTTCCTCGACGTCGATCTCGACGGCTCGGCGAACGTGACCACCGGGCAGGTCTACTCGACGGTGATCGCCAAGGAGCGGCGCGGTGAGTACCTGGGCGACACCGTGCAGGTCATCCCGCACATCACCAACGAGATCAAGCACCGCATCCGCCGGATGGCGACCGAGGACGTGGACGTCGTCATCACCGAGGTCGGCGGCACGGTCGGCGACATCGAGTCGCTGCCCTTCCTCGAGGCCGTGCGGCAGGTCCGCCACGAGGTGGGGCGGGACAACGTCTTCTTCGTCCACGTCTCCCTCCTCCCGTACATCGGTCCGTCGGGCGAGCTCAAGACCAAGCCGACCCAGCACTCCGTCGCGGCGCTCCGCAACATCGGTATCCAGCCGGATGCCATTGTCCTGCGGGCGGATCGGGAAGTTCCCCAGTCCATCAAGCGCAAGATCTCTCTTATGTGCGACGTCGACGAGGCCGCCGTGGTTGCCGCGATCGACGCAAAGTCGATCTACGACATCCCCAAGGTGCTCCACGGGGAGGGCCTGGACGCGTACGTCGTGCGCCGTCTCGACCTGCCGTTCCGCGACGTCGACTGGACGCAGTGGGACGACCTGCTCCGCCGCGTCCACGAGCCCGAGCACGACATCACCCTCGCGCTGGTCGGCAAGTACATCGACCTGCCCGACGCCTATCTGTCGGTGACCGAGGCGCTGCGCGCGGGCGGCTTCGCCAACAACGCCCGCGTCAAGATCAAGTGGGTGACCTCCGACGACTGCCGGACGCCCGCCGGTGCCAAGCGGCAACTGGCCGACGTCGACGCGATCTGCATCCCCGGAGGCTTCGGCGAGCGCGGAGTCGACGGCAAGGTTTCGGCCATCACCTACGCCCGCGAGAACAGGATCCCGCTGCTCGGCCTCTGCCTGGGCCTGCAGTGCATCGTCGTCGAGGCCGCGCGGAACCTGGCCGGCATCACCGATGCCAACTCCACCGAATTCGACGCCTCCACCGCCCACCCCGTGATCTCCACCATGGCCGAGCAACTCGACATCGTCGCGGGCGAGGGCGACATGGGCGGCACGATGCGCCTGGGCATGTACCCGGCCAAGCTCGCCGAAGGCTCCATCGTTCGCGAGGTCTACGGCGACCAGCCCTACGTCGAGGAGCGCCACCGCCACCGCTACGAGGTCAACAACATCTACCGCGTCGAACTCGAGAAGAACGGCCTGGTCTTCTCCGGCACCTCGCCCGACAACAAGCTGGTGGAGTACGTGGAGTACCCGCGCGACGTCCACCCCTACCTCGTCGGCACCCAGGCGCACCCCGAGCTGCGCTCCCGCCCCACCCGCCCGCACCCCCTCTTCGCGGGCCTGGTGAAAGCGGCGGTCGAGCGGCAGAAGTCGACGCGGAAGCAGAGCACGCAGGTCTGACCGATACGGTGGGCAGGGGTACGGCCACGCAGCATCCGTACCCCGCACCATCGTTTCCCCGGAGGTCTCCCAGCTCATGGGCCAGCACAGCGAGCGCCTGCGCGACACGGCGGAGGAGTGGACGGTCGTCGACACCGCCACCCCGTTCACCGGCAACAAGACCAGCGTCCGCACGGACCGCGTCGTCATGCCGGACGGCACGGTCGTGGCGCGCGACTACCAGGTCCACCCGGGCTCGGTGGCGGTCCTCGCCCTCGACGACACCGGCCGCGTACTCGTCCTGCGCCAGTACCGCCACCCGGTGCGCCAGAAGCTCTGGGAGATCCCCGCGGGGCTGCTCGACGTCCCCGGCGAGAACCCGCTCCACGCGGCGCAGCGCGAGCTGTACGAGGAAGCCCACGTCAAGGCGGAGGACTGGCGGGTCCTCACCGACGTCTACACCTCGCCCGGCGGTTGCGACGAGTCCGTGCGGGTCTTCCTCGCCCGGAGTCTCTCCGAGGCCCGGGGCGCGCGCTTCGAGCCCGAAGAGGAGGAAGCGGTCATGGAGCACGCCCGGGTGCCGCTCCAGGACCTCGTACGCGGCGTGCTGGCGGGCGATTTGCACAACAACTGCCTTGTCGTGGGCGTCCTCTCGCTGACTGCGGCCCTCGCGGGCGACGGTCTCGACGCGCTGCGCCCGGCGGACGCGCCCTGGCCGGCCCGCCCGTTCGAGGCGTAGCCGACCCGCTGCCCGTACCGGCACCGGCAGGTTGCCGTCAGGTCGGCAGCGGTACGAACCGGCCCGCCGCGGCCGCGATGATCCGATGCGGTGATCTTCGGGCGCCCCAACCGCCCTGCTCCGCACGGCCCGTCGTGTCATCTGAACTACGCTCGGATCCTTCCCGTCCGCAGCCGCGGCGGGCCGGTGCGCGGGCACGGGGCGGCTCTTGAGCCCCCGGCCGCGCCGGGGATACCCCGCCCCGTAGGCAGGGGAAGGGAGCGTGGCCCGTGTCGGATCAGGTACTGGATCCGGGCGGCCGCGCGCAGAGCCCCCCGGGCCGGGCCCCCGGCGGCGCGGCGCGGCCGGCCGGTGACCCCGCCTTCCACGGCCGTGCCCGCGAGCTCAAGGCGCTGCGCGAGGACATCGCCCGGGCCGGGCTCGACACCCTCTCCGGACGCAAGTCCGCCCGCGCGCGCGTTCTGCTCATCGCGGGCGGTCCGGGCTCGGGACGGACCGCGCTCGCCGAGGAGTTCGCCCGGCAGGTGGCGGACGACTACCCCGACGGTGTGCTGCGTGCCCGGCTCACCCGGCCCGGCGGCCGTACCGTGCCCACAGCGCGTACGGCCCGCGACCTCCTCGCGGCACTCGGCACCTCCGGCGCTCCCGGTTCGGACGAGGAGGAGCTGACGGCGGCGCTGCGAAAGGCCCTGTCCGGGCGGCGGTTCGTGCTGCTCCTCGACGACGCGGCGGACCCCGAGCAGGTGCATGCGCTGATCCCCGACGAGCACGACTGCCTGGTCCTCGCCACCTCCGAGGGGCCCCTGACGGGGGTGCCCGACGTACGGCCCTGCGCGCTGGGCGGTCTCGACACCGCCGCAGCCGTGGAAGTCCTCGCCCACCATGCCGGCGGCCGCACCCGATTCACCGTCGACCCCGTCGCCGCACGCTCGCTCGTGGAGGAGTGCGCGGGCCGGCCCGCCGCCCTCGTCCTCGCCGGTGGCTGGCTCGCCTCGCGGCCCAAGGCCTCGGTCGCCGATCTGGCCCGGCGGCTCCATGCGCTGCCGCCGGGGGAGGAGCACGCCCAGGGGCTGCGCGCCCTGGCCCGCGCCTTCCGTCTGGTCCACGAGGAACTGCCCCCGCCCGCCCACCGGATGCTGCGCCTGCTGGTACTGGCTCCCGCGGGCTGTGTCGACGCGCACATCGCTTCCGCGCTGGCCGGGTGCTCGGTCACGGCCGCGCAGGGCACCCTCGACCTCTTCGCCGCGCAGGGGCTGCTGCGGAGCGCCGAGGGGCCACGGCACGGTCTGCCGGAGTACGCCGTGCCGGGCTGCCTCGCCCCCTTCCTCGTCGCGCTGCTCCAGGACCGGGACAAACCCTCCGAAGTGCTGCTGGCCCGCGCCCGGATGCTGGAGCGGACCGTACGACAACTCCAGGCCTGCCGGGCGACCGCCGAACCCGTGGACTCTCCCGCCCGCAAGCGGCTGGCCGGGCTGCCCAAGGCCCTGCGCTTCCCCACCCGGGAGGCGGCCGCTGAGTGGCTCGACTCGCGGCTGCCGATGCTGCTGGCCGCCGCCGTGCTCGCGGTCGAGGACGGTGAACTGGACACCCAGGCACGGCGGCTGGTCTCCGCGCTCGTACGGGCTCTGATCGCGCACCGGGGCGAGGAGGCCGCGGCCCCCGAGCTGTATCCCCTGCACGAGCTGGTGCTGGGCGTCGTTGTGCGGCGGGATCTGAAGCTGGAGCAGGCCGCCGCGCTGCTCAACCTGGCCGATCTGGACACCCGAGCGGGCCGCCCCCGTACCGCCCTGGCCCGCTACCGGCGCGCCCTGGATGCGGCACGGTCCGCCGGGGACCCGCTGCTCACCGTGCGCGCTCTGGAGTCCCTCGGCGGCACGTACCAGGAGCTGGAGGACTGGGAGCGGGCCGCGGACTGGTACGGCCGGGCCCTGTCCGTACGGCTCGCACGCAACGAACCGGCCGAGCAGGCGCGTCTCTACGGACGGCTGGGCGCCGTGCACTGCTACGCCGGGAGTTGGGGCGAGGCGATGCGGAACTGGCGCGCCGCGGCGGCCGGCTACCGCCGAATGCGCGACGACCGGGGCCATGCGCGGGCCCTGGGTGAGATGGCCCGGGTGCAGGAGTACGCGGGCCGGCCCGAGGAGTCCCTGCGCACGTGCGAGGAGGCCCTGTCCTGCGCGATGCGCGCCGGGGACCGCCGGCTCCAGGCGGCACTGCAGATGCGCATGGCGGACACCTTGGACCGCCTCGGCGACCCGGCGGCCGCCCGGATACGGCGAGGTGCCGCAGACAGGCTGCTCAGCGACACGCCGGGAGTCGCCTACGAAATCCGTAGCAGTCTGCCTAAAGATTAATGCTTTGAAAGGCTAGACAGCGCGACATCCTTCAATAGACTGGTTGCGCCGCACCGAGTGGCGGTGACATCCCGTATGCAACCGCATGCTGGGGTTTGTACCCAATCCCACATTCAAGGACCGTGATCGACGTGAAGGTCGGCATCCCCCGCGAGGTCAAGAACAACGAGTTCCGGGTGGCCATCACCCCCGCCGGCGCGCTCGAACTCGTCCGAAGTGGCCACCAGGTCTTCGTTGAGCAGGGCGCCGGCCTGGGCTCATCCATCCCCGACGAGGAGTACATCTCCGCCGGAGCGAACATCCTCCCCACCGCCGACGAGGTCTGGGCCACCGCCGACCTGCTCCTCAAGGTGAAGGAGCCCATCGCGGAGGAGTACCACCGCCTTCGCAAGGACCAGACGCTCTTCACGTATCTGCACCTGGCCGCCTCGCGCGAGTGCACGGACGCGCTGCTGGAGTCCGGCACCACGTCCATCGCCTACGAGACGGTGGAGACCGCGAACCGCGCACTGCCGCTGCTCGCCCCGATGTCCGAGGTCGCGGGCCGTATCGCCCCGCAGGTCGGCGCGTACCACCTGATGCGCTCGGCCGGCGGCCGTGGCGTGCTGCCCGGTGGCGTCCCCGGTGTCGCACCGGCCAAGGCCGTCGTCATCGGCGGTGGTGTCTCCGGCTGGGAGGCAGCGCAGATCGCCATCGGGATGGGCTTCCGCGTCACGCTGCTCGACAAGAACATCAACAAGCTGCGCGAGGCCGACAAGATCTTCGGCCCCAAGGTGCAGACGATCGTCTCCAACGCCCTGGAGCTGGAGAAGGCCGTTCTCGACGCCGACCTCGTCATCGGCGCGGTGCTGATCCCGGGTGCAAAGGCCCCGAAGCTGGTCACCAACGAGCTCGTGTCCCGGATGAAGCCGGGAAGTGTGCTTGTCGACATTGCGATCGACCAGGGCGGCTGCTTCGAGGACTCGCGTCCCACCACGCACGCCGAGCCGACCTTCCAGGTCCACAACTCGGTCTTCTACTGCGTCGCCAACATGCCGGGCGCGGTGCCCAACACCTCGACGTACGCGCTGACCAACGCCACGCTGCCGTACATCGTCGAGCTGGCCAATCGTGGCTGGGTGGAGGCCCTGCGCCGCGATGCCGCGCTCGCCAAGGGCCTCAACACCCATGAAGGACAGGTCGTCTACGGCCCGGTCGCCGAGGCGCACGGTCTGGAGTCCGTGGAGCTGAGCACGCTCCTCGGCTGAGTATTCGGGGAGTCACCCGAGAGGGTGTCAACACCCGCCGTCAACATCGTCAACACCGCGCATCCGGCCGGGCCTTGTCGACCAGGGCCCGGCCGCATGCGTGCCGGTGTTTCCCGTACGTCCTTTCAACTCGCCGCAATTGCAACCCATTAACCGGTTCGCACAGACGGGAAACGAGTCCTGCCGAGGTCGTTACACCCTTGACAGAAGGGCGTTCGGATGCCGACACATCATGCCGGGTCCGGTGGATTGTGTTGCTGTGAACCATCGACACGCCATAGAGTCGCCAACCGTCGGCATGGTGTCACGCTGACCTATCGATAAGTTTCCCGGCCGCATCCGAGGAGGTAAGACGACTTGTGAATGAGTCGACATTTACTCCCGGAGGTGGACAACCAGGGATGGGCCCCCTACGACCCGAGGGCGTGGGGGTGCCCCCAGCGCGGGGCCAGGGACCCTCCGGGCTCGAGGCTGTCGGCTCCGTCGCTGTCAACACCCTCGCAACCCGCCAGCAGAGCACGACAGCCCACCAGAGCATGGACGGCCATCACGTGAACGCCATGGCCGGCGACCAGCGCGGGTCGGATCCCGCCACCCGGTTCGCCGACTACGACGACCTGCCCGAGGGGCACTTCTACGACCCCGACGCCGAATACGAGCCGGACCCCGAATACGCGGCGACGCTCGCCCCGGACGCTGCACGCCAGCGCCGGGAGCGCATCGGTCCGACCGGACGGCCCCTGCCGTACTTCCCGATCCCGGGTCCGCTGACCGACCACGGGCCCGCGAAGATCATCGCGATGTGCAACCAGAAGGGCGGGGTCGGCAAGACCACCTCGACCATCAATCTGGGCGCGGCACTTGCGGAGTACGGCCGCCGGGTGCTTCTCGTCGACTTCGACCCGCAGGGCGCGCTGTCCGTGGGCCTCGGCGTCAACCCGATGGAGCTCGACCTCACGGTCTACAACCTGCTGATGGAGCGGGGCATGTCGGCCGACGAGGTCCTCCTCAAGACGGCTGTCCCCAACATGGACTTGCTTCCCAGCAATATCGATTTGTCAGCCGCTGAAGTGCAGTTGGTCAGCGAGGTCGCCCGGGAGTCCACGCTCCAGCGGGCGTTGAAGCCGCTGATGGCCGACTACGACTACATCGTCATCGACTGCCAGCCCTCGCTCGGCCTGCTGACCGTCAACGCGCTCACCGCCGCCCACAAGGTGATCGTGCCGCTGGAGTGCGAGTTCTTCGCGCTGCGCGGTGTCGCGCTGCTCACCGAGACGATCGAGAAGGTCCAGGAGCGGCTGAACCCGGAGCTCGAACTCGACGGCATCCTCGCCACGATGTACGACTCCCGCACCGTGCACAGCCGCGAGGTCCTCGCCCGGGTCGTCGAGGCCTTCGACAATCACGTCTACCACACCGTGATCGGCCGGACCGTCCGCTTCCCGGAGACGACGGTCGCGGGCGAGCCGATCACCACGTACGCCTCCAACTCCGTGGGTGCCGCCGCTTATCGCCAGCTTGCCAGGGAGGTGCTCGCCCGGTGCCACGCCGAGTGAGTCTCCCGGGGGCCGACGAACTGTTCCGCACCACCGGGGGGACCGCTCTCCAGCCGTCGTCCCCCCGGCAGCACGCCAACGGGGAAGCACCGTCGACCGCACCGCGCGTGCCGGCTCCGGCGGGCGAGCAGGACCCGGCCGCAAAGGCGGGGTCCGCCCCGAAGGCCCCCGCGACGCCCTCGGGGGCCTCCGCGCCCTCCGGTATGTCAACTTCGGTGTCCGGCAAGGAGACCCCGGCCCGTACGACGGCGGACGGGTCCTCGGCCGAGCACAGCGGGCGGGGGAGTGGCGACGAGAAGCAGGGGGAGGTCCGTACCCCGGCGCAGTCCGCCGCCCGGCCCCAGAGCCGCCCGGCCCAAGAGGGGACCGCCGCACCGCGCGCCGCGGCGGGCGCGAACCCGGCCCAGCAGACCGTGGGTGCTCAGGGACGGCGCCGGTCCCGTTCGGCGCCCCGCCGCCCGAGCGGCCGGGAGCGCCACGACGAGAAGATCACCGTCTATGTCTCCGCCGAGGAGCTCATGGACCTCGAACACGCGCGGCTCGTGCTGCGCGGCGAGCACGGGCTCGCCGTCGACCGCGGCCGCATCGTCCGCGAGGCCGTAGCGGTCGTCCTGGCCGACCTCGAGTCGCGTGGCGACGCAAGCATTCTGGTCCGTCGGCTCCGCGGGCGCTGAAGCGCACCGCGCCGCCGGCCTGCGCGCTTGCCGACGACTCCGTTGCGGCGCCGGTCGGCCGCGTTGCCTGCCGCCGCGGTCGACGTGGAGGGCGGCCTGACGCCGGCCGTGGCCCGCGGGAGGTAACCTGCCGATTCCGTGGGCCGGTCTCCGGCGTCCGGCCCGGTGACCCGCCCCGGCGTCCGCCGGGAACCCCAGACCCCTGGACCGCAATGCCGACGAACGACGCCTCCGCGCCCCGACCCGCCCGCCGCAGCCTGGGCCGCGGCCCAGGGACGGCCCAGCCGTCCCAGGGGCCCGCACAGGCCGTCCCCGGGCCCGGCCACGAGGCGGTCGACATGGGCCATGAGCGGGATCACGCACCGGGGTCCGAGCCGGGGTACCGGTCCGCCGAAGGCGGTCCCGAGGCCTACGGGCCCGGCCGCGACGGGAGCGTAGGCCCCGATCCGGACCGTGCCGCGCCGCCGCCCGCCGAGACGGCGGGAGCGAAAGCGCCGGGCCCGAACGGCGACGATGCAGACGGCCCTGCCCCGGAAGGTACGGGCGCCGAGGTGCCGGAGGGGCCGTCCGCCGAGAGGCCGGACGAGACGACCGGGGCGCCGGTGGAGACGGGCGAGGTGCCGGTGGAGACGGGCGAGGTGCCGGAGGAGACGTCCGCCGACGGGGACGGTTTCGGGGCGGGCGCGAAGAGCGAGACCCCGACTGCGGACACCGAGGCGTCGACCGGCGAAACTCCGGCCCCGGCAGCCGAACCACCGGCTCCTGCCGCTGAACCACCCGCCCCCGTCGTCGATACGTCCGCCTCGGCCGTCCCCCAGGATCACTTCGTCCCTGTCGGCGCCGAGGGCACCCGCGAAGCGTCCGTACGTGGCGAGGTCCAGCGCGGCGACACAGCGCAGAGCAGCACGACCGCAGGCGGCGGTGAGGAAGCAGGGGGGCGTTTCACCGTCCGGCTGGCCAACTTCGAGGGGCCCTTCGACCTCCTCCTGCAGCTCATCTCCAAGCACAAGCTCGATGTCACCGAAGTCGCCCTCTCCAAGGTCACGGACGAGTTCATGGCGCACATCCGTGCCATGGGTGCCGACTGGGACCTCGACCAGACCACCGAGTTCCTCGTCGTCGCGGCGACCCTGCTCGACCTCAAGGCCGCCCGCCTCCTGCCCGCCGCCGAGGTCGAGGACGAGGCCGACCTCGCGCTCCTCGAGGCGCGCGACCTCCTGTTCGCGCGCCTGCTGCAGTACCGCGCGTACAAGCAGATCGCGGACATCTTCAGCGAGCGGCTGGCCGCCGAGGCGCAGCTCCAACCCCGTACCGTGGGCCTGGAACCGCACCACGCCGAACTTCTCCCCGAGGTCGTCATCAGCATCGGCCTGGAGGGCTTCGCCAAGCTCGCCGTGAAGGCGATGCAACCCAAGGCCAAGCCGCAGGTGTACGTCGATCACATCCACGCGCCGCTGGTCAGCGTGCGCGAGCAGGCCGAGGTCGTGGTGGCGCGGCTGCGCGAGGCGGGCGAGGCGAGCTTCCTGGCGCTCATCGAGGACGCCCCCGACACCCTCACCGTCGTCGCGCGCTTCCTCGCCCTGCTGGAGCTGTACCGCGAGCGCGCCGTCGTTCTCGACCAGGAGGAGGCGCTGGGCACACTCATGGTCCGCTGGACCGGCGGCGAGGACGGACGGGAGCCGGTGGTCACGGACGAGTTCGACCAGGTTCCGGGCGAGCAGGCCGCGGAGAAGGAGAAAGAGAACGCATGAGCAGCGACGACGTGGCCTCCATCACCGATGGGCCCCCCACCACCGGTGGGACGTCCGCCCCCGATTGGCCCCCCACCACCGGTGGGACGTCCGCCCCCGATGGGCCCCCCACCACCGATGGGCCCCCCACCACCGACGTGGCCCATGATGCGCCCGCGGACGTGGCGTACGAGCCTCGGGAAGACGTGGCGTACGAGCCTCAGGAACCCGAGGCGGCGGCGCGCTCCACCCAACCCCCCGCCGGTACCTCCGCCGTCGCCGAGCTCGACCTCAAGCCCGCCCTCGAGGCGGTCCTGATGGTCGTGGACGAGCCCGCGACCGAGGAGCACCTCGCCAAGGTGCTGGAGCGCCCACGCCGGGCCGTCGCGGACGCCCTGCGCGAGCTGTCCGACGACTACACGGTGCAGCGCCGCGGATTCGATCTGCGGCTCGTCGCCGGAGGCTGGCGCTTCTACACCAGGACCGAATACGCGGAGGCGGTCGAGAGCTTCGTGCTCGACGGCCAGCAGGCCCGGCTCACCCAGGCCGCACTGGAGACCCTGGCCGTGGTCGCGTACCGCCAGCCGGTGAGCCGTTCCCGCGTCTCGGCCGTGCGCGGTGTCAACTGCGACGGCGTCATGCGCACCCTCCTGCAGCGGGGGCTGGTCGAGGAGGCGGGCACGGAACCGGAAACAGGTGCGATCCTGTACAGGACGACGAACTACTTCCTGGAGCGGATGGGCCTGCGCGGCCTCGACGAGCTCCCCGAGCTCGCTCCCTTCCTCCCGGAGGTGGACGCGGTCGAGGGTGAGTCCCAGGAAGGCGTGCCGTCGTTCGACCCGGACGCGCCGGACACCGGCGCGGACGACAGCAGCCACTCGTAGACGGAAATTTGATGCGAAGCAGCGGCAGGAACAGCAGGGGCGGCAGCGGCAACCGGAACTTCCGGGGGGCGGGCAACAGCCGCGACGACAAGCAGAGGCGCGCGGGCCGGCCCCGTCCCGAGGAGCGCCGCTACGACGCCCAGGGCGCCCAGGGCAGCCAGAGCGGCCAGAGCGGCGGCAAGCCGGGCGGCGGCCGCAAGGGGGCGCCGCCGGTGAAGGGGCGCGGCCGGGGCCGGGGTTCCGCTCCCGCCCGCCCGCGCGAGTACGAGGCGCAGATCGAGGAGCGCAACCGCGCTCGCCACGACAAGCCGCAGGCCAAGCTCCCGAAGACCTTCGGCGAGCAGGAGGGCGAGCGGCTGCAGAAGGTGCTCGCCCGCGCCGGCATGGGTTCGCGCCGGGCGTGCGAGGAGCTGATCGAGCAGCGCCGCGTCGAAGTCAACGGCAAGGTCGTCACCGAGCAGGGTCTGCGCGTGGACCCGGAGAAGGACGAGATCAGGGTCGACGGGCTGACCGTCGCCACCCAGTCGTATCTGTTCTTCGCACTCAACAAGCCCGCCGGGGTGGTCTCCACGATGGAGGACCCCGATGGTCGGCAGTGCCTCGGTGACTATGTCACCAACCGCGAGACGCGCCTGTTCCACGTCGGCCGTCTCGACACCGAGACCGAGGGCATCATCCTGCTCACCAACCACGGCGAGCTGGCCCACCGTCTCACCCACCCCCGGTACGGCGTGCGGAAGACGTATCTGGCCGCCATCCAGGGGCCGATCCCGCGCGACCTCGGCAAGCGGCTCAAGAGCGGCATCCAGCTCGAGGACGGCTACGCCAGGGCCGACCACTTCAAGGTCGTCGAGAACACCGGCAAGAACTACCTCGTCGAGGTCAGCCTGCACGAGGGCCGCAAGCACATCGTGCGCCGCATGCTCGCCGAGGCGGGCTTCCCGGTCGACAAGCTGGTGCGGACGAGTTTCGGTCCGATCGCCCTCGGCGACCAGAAGTCGGGCTGGCTGCGGCGGCTGACCAACACCGAGGTGGGGATGCTGATGCGCGAGGTCGACCTGTAGGGTTATCGTCACTGTAACGCGAAGTGCGATGAGGGGGGCGGGCGCTGTGAGGCAGGCTGCCGCGGGAAGCCTGATCGGGCTGGCGCTGGGGGACGCGCTGGGACATCACACCGAGTTCAGCGACGTGCCGACGATCCTGACCACCCACGGCCCCTGGCGGGAGATGGAACTGCCCGACCCCGCCCTCGTCACCGACGACACCCAGATGACCCTGGCGCTGGGGCAGGGACTGCGTACGGTCCTCGACCGCGGCCCCCTCACGCCGGAGCACATGGAGGCGCCGGTGCGCGCGGAGTTCGTGGAATGGTGGCGCTCGCCGGACAACAACCGTGCGCCCGGCATGACATGCCTCGACGCCTGCCGGCAGCTCAGCCATGACGAGGTGCCGTGGCGGGAGGCCTGCCGCGTCGGCTCCAAGGGCTGCGGGGCCAACATGCGGGTGGCGCCCGTGGGGCTGCTGCCCGGTGTCTCGGCCGAGCAGCGTGCGGGGGCGGCCCAGCTCCAGTCTGCGCTCACCCACGGCCACCCGACCGCGCTCGCGGCGAGCGACCTCACGGCACACGCCGTCCACGTCCTCGCCGAGGGCGGCACCCCGGCCGAACTCCCCGCTCTGCTGCGGGAGTACGCCCTGGAGCATCGCGGCACGTATCACGAGCGCTGGCTCGGCGACCTGTGGAAGTACGCCCAGGACCCCTCGCCGGCCGCGTTCATCGAACGCGGCTGGGACGACTGCCTGACCGTGCTCGACCGGCTGGAGACGGCGCTGTGCCGACCCGATCCGGAGGCAGACCCCTGCCTGGCCACCGGCGCCGGCTGGATCGCCGAGGAGGCCCTCGCCACCGCCCTGTTGTGCTTCCTGCTGTTCCCCGACGAGCCGGTCACCGCGCTTCGCCGAGCCGCCTGCTCCTCCGGCGACTCGGACTCGATCGCCTGTCTGGCGGGCGCGTTCGCGGGCGCCCACCACGGCCTGGACATATGGCCTTCGCGGTGGGCGGACCGCGTCGAGTACCGCAGCGAACTGCTGTCACTGGCCGCGATCTGGGACTTCCGGTAGCGCATCCGGCGCGGCCGCCAGGCCGCCTCGCGCTCAGGGGGTGTCGGGCGGTTCCGTTGGCCGGCGCTCGCCGGCTGCGGCCGTGTGCGGTCGGGTGGGCGGGCTTCGAACCCTCAGGACCAGAGGGCCAGCCCCGTCGCGTGGCCGTCGGACTCCCGCTGGACCTCCATCATCCCGACGACCGCGGAGCGGTTGATGTGGCCGTAGACGTGCGGGAAGAGCACCCCGGGTGCGACACCGGGAGGTGCGGGGGAGGCCGCGGGCTCCCAGCGGACGGGAGCGTCGAGCAACTCCTCGTCGACGAGGAGGACCATCAGCGGTCCGACCGCCTCGCGGTAGAAAGCGTCGGCGACGGCGAGGGTGGTGGCCTCGTCGGGCGAGCAGTGGACGAAGCCCTCGTCGGCGAGCGTGGGAGGGGCGTACGGGCGCTCGGGAACCGCCAGCCAGTCGTCGAGCCGCACCACATGGAAGATCATGCGCAACACCTTACGAGGTGCCGGTGTCCGTCCAGCGGTTCCACGAGGGGTCGTCCCGTCCTGGTCAGGAGCGCGGGAAGGATGAGCTCGCCTCCGTCCGGAGGGGACCGGTGAGCCGCTGCAAAGCCTTGCCGGTCCACGGAGTTGGACCGTCGGTATCCGTCGCGCGTCGGCCCCCTTGCGCCGGCGCCCCTTGCGCTACGCCCCCATGACGAAACGGTCCGTCCGCAGGCCGGCGGCAATCTCCGCGGTCGTCTCCTCCACGGACTGATCGCTCGAATCGACGACATGGCTTTCGAGCGGGCCCATGTCCGCAAATGCTCCGTACAGGCCGGTGATCGGCTCGACGTCCTTCAACTGCCGTCCCTCGCGCTCGGTGGCGCGCGAGAGCGTCACGTCCCGGCTCGGCCGCAGGACGATGTACGAGAGGCCGATGCGGCGCTGTCGGCATGCGGCGCGGAACGAGTCGAGCAGCCACGGCCTCAGGAGGCCGTCCAGGACGACGTCGTAGCCGCCGCTCGCGTACGCGCACGCGGCGTCGATCATGACGTTCCGGACGACCTCGTTCTGGGGCCCGGCTTCCGGACGATGGGGCAGTACGAAGCCGGAGCGGATCCACACGTGGAAGGTGTCGGTGTGCATATGGACGGTGGGCCGTTGCGCCGCCGTGGCCAGCGTCTCGGCAAGCGGTGGACTTTCCGGATCCAGGTGGTCCACCGAGCAGTACGAGCCTGCCGAATGGTGAATCGCTGACTGCGTCCTTGTACGGCAATTCATGGCTTCTTCGATGGGCGAGCGATCCCGGCGGAGCGTATCCGGAGACGATCCGGGGGATCCAAGCGGCGAAGCAAAGAAATTCTGTCAAGGGACGGGTCCGGTGAACCGGGTCACGAGGGCGTGCACTCACGGGAGTTGGGCATGACGCCCTTGGGCCCGGCCGCCGGCCGTCCGTGCCGACTCGGGCTGCGAAACGGACCGTTCGGCGGACCAGCGGACCGGCGGACCGGCGGACCGGCGGACCAGCGGACCGGCGGGACCAGCGGACCGGCGGACCGGCGGGACCAGCGGACCGTCGGGACCGGCGGGACCAGCGGACCGTCGGGACCAGCGGACCGGCGGGACCAGCGGGACCAGCGGACCGTCGGGCGGATCAGCGGACCAGCGGGCCGTGAGCGGGAAAATTCCCCCGTCATCGGAATGCGCCCTGCCCCTGTCTCGCTCATTCGAAGCAATCGCCTGCGATTGCTCTGTTGCCGGTTCGGATTCATACGCGTTCTCGCCTTTTCTCTCCCGTTGAGAAGTGAAGAGACGGTGAGGGAAGGGACCGGTGCCTCGAAGCAGGGCCGGTCCGTCTCGCAGGGCGGTCGCCCGGGCTGCCGGACGTCCCCGCTGACTACGCTGGTCGGAGCAGGTCGGCAGACCGGTGGACGGCGGGGCAGGAGAGGGAGAGACGACGTGGCGGTACGAGCGGTCCGAGGGGCCGTCCAGCTCGAGCGGGACGAGTCCGCCCATATGCACGACCAGGTCGGTGAACTGCTGACCGCCGTCCTCGAGCGGAACGGCCTCACCGCCGACGACCTCATCAGCGTGTGGTTCACGGCCACGCCCGATCTGCATGCCGACTTCCCGGCGGCCGCGGCCCGCAAGCTCGGCATTGCCGACGTGCCGCTCATCTGCGCCCAGGAACTCGACGTCGTCGGCGCCATGCCGCGGGTCGTCCGCGTGCTCGCACACGTCGAGACCGGTCTCGCCAGGTCTGAGATCTCCCACGTCTACCTCGGCGCCGCAGCCGCTCTCCGCAAGGACATCGCCCAGTGAGAACCGCTCTCGTCATCGGAACCGGACTCATCGGTACCTCCGCCGCTCTCGCCCTGGCCGGGCGCGGCGTCCGCGTCCACCTCATGGACCACGACCCCGCCCAGGCCCGTACCGCCGCGGCGCTCGGGGCGGGCACCGACGAGGAGCCGGAGGGGCCTGTCGACCTGGCCGTGATCTCCGTACCGCCCGCGCACGTCGCCCGCGCCGTGGCCGACGCCCAGGGCCGGGGTCTGGCCCGCGGCTACATCGATGTGGCAAGCGTCAAGGGCGGCCCGCGCCGCGAGCTGGAGTCCCTCGGAGGGGACCTGACCCTGTACCTCGGTACGCACCCCATGGCCGGGCGGGAGCGCTCCGGCCCGCTCGCCGCCACCGCGGACCTCTTCGAGGGACGGCCCTGGGTGCTCACCCCCACCCGGAACACCGACACCGAGGTGCTCAACCTCGCGCTCGAGCTCGTCGCCCTCTGCCGCGCCGTGCCGGTGGTGATGGACGCCGACGCCCACGACCGGGCCGTCGCCCTCGTCTCGCACACCCCGCAGCTGCTGTCCAGCATGGTCGCGGCCCGGCTGGAGGGCGCCGAGGAGGCGGCGGTACGGCTGTGCGGCCAGGGCATCCGGGATGTGACCCGGATCGCCGCCTCCGACCCCGCCATGTGGATCGACATCCTCTCCGCCAACCCGGGGCCCGTCGCCGACGTCCTCGCCGCCGTCGCCGCCGACCTCGACGAGACGGTCCAGGCGCTGCGCGCCCTCCAGTCCGCCGACGAGGTCAAGCGGCAGGACGGCTCCGCCGGCATCGAGGACGTGCTGCGGCGCGGGAACGCCGGCCGGGAACGGGTGCCGGGCAAGCACGGTGCGGCCCCGGCCACGTACGAGCTCGTCACTGTCCTCATCGGGGACCAGCCCGGCGAGCTGGGCCGGATCTTCTCCGACGCCGGGCGTGCCGGGGTCAACATCGAGGACGTCCGGATCGAGCACGCGACCGGGCAGCAGGCGGGTCTGATCCAGCTCTTGGTGGAGCCCGCCGCGGCCCCGATCCTCACCAGCGCGCTGAGGGAGCGCGGCTGGTCCGTCCGCCAGTAGCGGCCGTCCCGACCAGGGCCGGCCTCCGGGGCGAAACCGGTTGCTCACCGCGGGTACGGGTTCCTGATCCCGCTTGCGGGGAGCCCGCGGAAGAAGGCCGCGCGGAGGGCTGCACAGGGCGGTCCGGACAGTCGGTAACCTTGTCCGAAGGCTTTGTCGCCCAGCAGATCCCCCCGTGTCACAGGAAAGGTGTTCGTCACCGTGGAAACCGCCGCCAGGACCGCACCGGCATCGGTGATTGTCGCCATCGACGGCCCCGCAGGGACGGGCAAGTCGAGCACCTCCAAGGCCGTGGCGGCCAAGCTCGGCTTCGGCTACCTGGACACCGGCGCCCAGTACCGGGCGATCACCTGGTGGATGCTGGCCAACGACATCGACGTGAGCGATCCGCAGGCCGTCGCCGCCGTGGTCGACAAGCCCGTCATAGAGTCCGGCACCAACCCAGCCACCCCGACGATCACCGTCGACGGAACGGACGTCTCGGGCCCGATCCGCAAGCAGGACGTGACCTCCGCGGTCAGCGCCGTCAGTGCGGTCCCCGAGGTGCGTGCCCGGATCACCGGGCTGCAGCGCGCCATCGCCACGGCCGCCGCCCCCGGCATCGTCGTCGAGGGCCGGGACATCGGCACCACCGTCCTGCCCGACGCCGACCTGAAGATCTTCCTGACCGCCTCGCCGGAGGTCAGGGCCGCCCGCCGCAGCGGAGAGCTCAAGGGCAAGGACGCCGCGGACATCGCGGCCACCCAGGCCGCGCTCGCCAAGCGTGACGCCGCCGACTCCAGCCGCAAGACCTCGCCGCTGGCCAAGGCGGACGACGCGGTCGAGGTGGACACCACCGAACTCACCCTCGACCAGGTCATCGAGTGCGTCGTCACGCTCATCGAGGAGAAGCGGACCGCGTGACCGGATCCGACACGCTGCCCGGGGCGGGCGGCGCGGCTGTCGGCCGACGGCTGGGCATCGGCCTGATGCACGGATTCTGGAAGCCCCGCGTGCTCGGAGCCTGGCAGGTCCCGGCGACCGGCCCGCTCATCCTGGCGATCAACCACTCCCACAACATCGACGGCCCGATGGTGATGGGTACGGCACCCCGGCCGGTGCACTTCCTCATCAAGAAGGAGGCGTTCACCGGCCCGCTCGGCGCCTTCCTCCGGGGCATCGGGCAGCTGGAGGTAGACCGTATGCGCGCCGACCGGACCGCGATCACGCGCGCCCTCGGCGTACTGGAGCGCGGCGGTGTGCTGGGGATCTTCCCCGAAGGGACCCGCGGTGAGGGCGACTTCGCCTCGCTGCGCGCCGGACTCGCGTACTTCGCCGTGCGCTCGGGCGCGCAGATCGTGCCCGTGGCGGTGCTCGGCAGCACGGACCGTAAGGGCAGGCTGGTCCACGGGCTGCCGCCGCTGCGCGGCCGCGTCGACGTGGTGTTCGGCGCACCCTTCACGGCGGGGGACGGCAGCGGCAGGCGCACCCGCAAGGCCCTCGACGATGCCACGGTGCGCATACAGGAGCAGCTGACCGCCCACCTGGAAAACGCCAGGCGTTCCACCGGACGCTAGGGTCTGTCGTCACAGGGCCGTCCTGCTCGCGACGCCAGCGCGGCACTCCGCCGCGTTGTCGGAGCCGGCCGAGTACACCCCAGTACGAGGCCAACCCCCCAGCCACCGCTGGGAGGGGCCCCACCGCCTTGCGGTGCTTCCCCGGCCACCACTGGGAGGTGCCCCGGTATGGATGCCCCTGTGATGACAGACCCCGGGCGAGACTTGACCCGGTGATCCGTACGGGATCGCCACGGCTGATGGACGATGAGGAAACAGACTTCATGAACGACCAGATCCACTCCGGCGACGAGCACGGTGAACTGGGCGACGCCGAGTACGCGGAGTTCATGGAGCTCGCCGCACAAGAGGGCTTCGACCTGGAGGAGGTCGAGGGCGACCTCGCCGCGGCCGGCCACGGCCCGCTGCCCGTCCTCGCCGTCGTCGGCCGCCCCAATGTCGGCAAGTCGACCCTGGTGAACCGCATCATCGGCCGCCGCGAGGCGGTCGTCGAGGACCGGCCGGGCGTCACCCGCGACCGCGTGACGTACGAGGCCGAGTGGGCCGGCCGCCGCTTCAAGCTCGTCGACACCGGCGGCTGGGAGCAGGACGTCCTCGGCATCGATGCGTCCGTCGCGGCCCAGGCCGAGTTCGCGATCGAGGCCGCGGACGCCGTCGTCTTCGTGGTGGACGCCCAGGTCGGCGCCACCGACACCGACGAGGCCGTGGTCAAGCTGCTGCGCCGGGCGGGCAAGCCCGTCGTGCTGTGCGCCAACAAGGTCGACGGACCCTCCGGTGAGGCCGACGCCGCGATGCTGTGGTCCCTCGGCCTCGGCGAGCCCCACCCGGTCTCGGCCCTGCACGGCCGGGGCACGGGCGACATGCTCGACGAGGTCCTCGAGGCGCTCCCCGACGCCCCGGCCCAGAGCTTCGGGCAGGCGGTGGGCGGTCCCCGCAGGATCGCGCTCATCGGCCGCCCCAACGTAGGCAAGTCGTCGCTGCTCAACAAGGTCGCCGGCGAGACCCGCGTGGTCGTCGACGAACTGGCCGGCACCACCCGCGACCCGGTCGACGAGATGATCGAACTGGGCGGGAGGGCCTGGAAGTTCGTCGACACGGCCGGCATCCGCCGCCGTGTGCACCTCCAGGAGGGTGCGGACTACTACGCCTCGCTGCGCACCGCCGCGGCCGTCGAGAAGGCGGAGCTCGCGGTCGTCCTCATCGACGCGAGTGAGACCATCAGCGTTCAGGACCAGCGCATCATCACCATGGCCGTCGAGGCGGGACGCGCGCTGGTCATCGCGTACAACAAGTGGGACACCCTGGACGAGGAGCGTCGCTACTACCTCGAGCGCGAGATCGAGACCGAGCTGGTGCAGGTCCAGTGGGCGCCGCGCGTCAATGTCTCCGCGCGCACCGGGCGGCACATGGAGAAGCTCGTACCGGCGATCGAGACCGCCCTGTCGGGATGGGAGACCCGCATCCCGACAGGCCGGCTGAATTCCTTCCTCGGCGAGCTGGTCGCAGCCCACCCGCACCCGATCCGCGGCGGCAAGCAGCCCCGTATCCTCTTCGGGACGCAGGCCGGTACCAAGCCGCCGCGGTTCGTGCTGTTCGCCTCCGGTTTCCTGGAGGCGGGCTACCGGCGCTTCATCGAGCGGCGGCTGCGCGAGGAGTTCGGCTTCGAGGGCACCCCGATCCAGATCTCCGTGCGGGTGCGCGAGAAGCGGGGACGCAAGAAGTAGCGCCGGGCGGGCGGCACCGGTCGCCCGCTACGGCCGTACGTCCCCGGCGCGGCCTCACGGCGCGTGCCTCGCCCCTGCCGCGTCACCACCCGCGGCGGCTTTCACCACACGCGGGTCGCCGGTGTCACAACGCGCGGGTCGCCGGGCGACGTCAGTGCCCGTGCTTACGGTTGTCGCGCTGCGCGGGAGGCAGCGCGGGCGGACCCGCGCGGTGCTGCCCCCGCGCGCCCGAGTCCCAGCCTTCGGCACGTTCCCACGAGCCGCGGGGCTCGCGGTTGCCGAAGGGCTTGAACCCGAGGTCCTCCTCGCCCGACCGGTCACCGGGCAGCGCCTTGAAGGAGCGGCGGTACTCGGCGTACAGCGAGTCGTAGATGGGCGTGGCCGACTGGGGGCCGCTCGCCGGGCGCGCGTCCAGAGGATGACGCATCCCGGGGATGTGGCTCTGGTAGGGAATTCGGGCAGGGGGGTCATATGCGTGCACATAGGTGCCAACGACCTCCGGGCCGCTCGGATGCGGCCGCGTCCCGAAACCCCCTGATCGGCGCGGAGTGAAGGGAACGGCTGACCGGATGGAACGGTGCCGGCCGTTCGCCTGTCCGTCGGCGGGGGGCCGGTTCATGTGCCCGCCAGGGGCATGATGGCGGCCACCAGCTCTCCGCGGGCCGCGGCCTTGTCCAGAGCGTCGCGCAGCAGGTCCTCGCGCGGCTGCTGGCCAATGGCCCCCGCGGGGGCGGCGAACACCAGGACCTTGGAGGACCGGTTCACGGCCGTACGCCAGTTCTCGCTCACCAGCATCGGCTGGTGCGCCTGCCACCACGAGACCGGCTGGCCGCCGCCGGTGCCCGGCATCAGGATGGCGTGGAGCTGACCCATGGCCAGCAGGACGGACCAGCCGGGGAGTTGGGCGGGCACGTTCTCCACGTCGTGCACCGGCATGAAGCCCTGTTCGAGGAGGAGCGGCAGGAACTCGTCGCCGGGGCCGTCCGTGCCCGGCCGTGCGATCGGCCCCGTCGGCTCGACCACCAGCGCCGGGAAGAGCTGGCCGCTCACCAGAACGAGCCCGCTGGTCACGCCGATGACTGCCTGCCGCGGTTCGAGGTGGAAGTCCACGTCCTGGTGCGGCTCCAGGTGGAAGTCCTCGTCGTGGAGCGGCGCCGGACCGTAGTCGTCCGCCCCGTGCGGGCCCGGCGCCAGGCCGTCCGGGCCCTGCGGCGTATGCACCGGCTGCGGCTCGGGGGCGGTGCCGTTGTCGCCGGTGATGCTGCGGACGGCGCCCTGGAGCTGTTCCTCGGAGACCGAGACGACCTGGGACGGAATGCAGCTCGCGTGGGCGAAGGCGAGGACCGCCGTCTCCTCCCCGACGAACAGCACGGTGCTGGTGCGCTCCTGTGCGGTGTCGCCGGGGGTGCGGCAGGAGGTGCAGTCGTAGCTGCCCGGGGCGTTCTCGCCCGCGATCAGCCGGTCGGCTTCGTCGTCACCGATCTCGGCACGTACGTCATCGCTGACGTCGAGCATGCGCGGCACTGGAGGGCTCCTCGAACTCGGGGATGGGCGCCGGTCAAGAGAACCCGGCTCATAAGAGGACAACGGGTGATCTGTGGGCGGAGTCACGCGCGCACGCCCGCGGAATCGGCGCATCGGGCGCGGAGCGTGAGGGTGCGGCCGGAATGCGTCACTCCCCGTCAATTCCTGGGGGCGGGTTGACGGTTGGCTCAAGTGAGGTGAACCACACGACGTGATGTGATGTGGTGGAAATGGCGGGATTTCACACGACGTGGTGGGTGTCCAAGAATCACGGATACCCGGGGTAACGCGCAACTGGCCTGGAGCGACGAGGAGTTGTTTGATTCCCGACGAGGCCGCTGCCTAGATTCTCCCGCCGTGTGCACCGAGCACCGCCCGGGAACGCCCGCCACCCGCGCCCCGCGCCACCGGCGCGACAGCACCACCGCAACACCTCCCCCTCGGCGGGCGGGACGGAACGGCACGCCGACGCCGGACGCGTACGGCGGCTGCTCCGCCCAGGGGCCCCCGGGTCCGTGGAGAGGGAATACATGTCCAAACGTCGTCGTGAGACAGCAGCGCTCGCCGGGGCCGTTCTGATCGCCGCCCCGCTGGCACTGCTCGCCGCCGCCGGCCCGGCCGGCGCGGCGGACACCGGAGTCTGGGACCGCATCGCCAAGTGCGAGAGCGGCGGTGACTGGCACATCAACACCGGCAACGGCTACTACGGCGGCCTCCAGTTCGCCGCGACCACCTGGCGCGCGTACGGCGGCACGTCCTACGCCCCGACGGCCGACAAGGCCGGCCGCTCCCAGCAGATCGCCGTCGCCACCAAGGTCCAGGCCGCCCAGGGCTGGGGCGCCTGGCCCGTATGCGGCGCCCGCGCCGGAGCATCCGGCGACGCACCCGCCACGCCCGCGGCCTCCGCGCCCCGGTCCGAGATCGCGGCCGTGAAGCCCACCAAGCGGTCGCTGCCGAGCCAGGCCCCTGCCCGTACGGACGGGCACACGGACCGCAGCCAGGGCCGCGCCGACTGCACCGTCGCGCGCGGCGACACCCTGGGCTCCATCGCGGAGGCGAACGGCACCACCTGGCGGGCCGTCTACGCGGCCAACCGCGACGTGATCGGTGACGACCCGGACCTCATCCTGCCCGGACAGCGGCTCGACCTCTGATCCCGGTCGCTGCATCCCGCCACACCACGCCCCACCCGGTCCCGACGGACGCGTCCCGGGACGACCGAGCCGTACAGCGGACTGTCTCATCGTCGGCTTGTCCGATCGTCCGACCGGGTGGGGCTCGGCGCACACGAGGGCGCGGCTCCCGGGAAGACGCCCAAGGGTCTGCTTAGCGTCTGGCGGCATGTCCCATGTTCTGATCGGCAGGTCAATGGTTCTCGCCCTCGCAGCGCTGATGGCCATGGCGCCGGGAGCGTCGGAGGCCGCGCCCGCGGCCCCCGCCGCGGACAAGTCACCCGGCGGGGCGGGCAGGAACGGCAAGAACGGTACGGGCGGCACGTTCGCCCCCGGCGGGAAGTACGCCGGCGACGCAGGCCGGACCAAGAGCGTCACGGGCTTTCTCGCCGTCGGCAGCGGCAAGAGCGCCGAGATCCGCAGGAGCGGCAAGGACAACGACCGGAAAACCGGCGGCTCGGGCGGTACGGCGGTCTGGGACCGGCTCGCCCAGTGCGAGAGCAGCGGGCGTTGGCACATCAACAGCGGCAACGGCTACTTCGGCGGACTGCAGATCATGCATCGCACCTGGGTGGAGCACGGCGGCCTCGCCTTCGCCGCACGGGCCGACCTCGCCACCAAACGGGAACAGATCGCGGTCGCCCGGTCCGTCCAGGCCAAGCAGGGCTGGAACGCCTGGCCGGTCTGCGCCAGGCGCGCCGGGGCCGCCTCCGCCGCCCGCCCTGCCGCGCAGGCGGATTCCGCTCGGGCGGCATCGGGGCGGATCCACGTCGTACGGTCCGGCGAGACGCTCTCGTCGATCGCCGAGCGCTACAGCGTCCCCGGAGGCTGGCGGGTACTCCACCGGGCCAACGCCGGGGCGATCGGCCCCGACCCGAACCGGCTCGTCCCGGGCACAAGGCTGCGCGTGCCCCCGGCGCGGCAAGCCGCGCGCCGCACAACCCGGCCCGCGGTCATGTCGCGAACCGCCGCCCGGCCCGCGGTTCGCCCGGCAGCACAGCTCGCGGCGGCCGTCGCGCCGGCCGGGTCGGCGTCCCGGGCCCGGTCATGAGGCGTCCTCCGGGCCCGGAGCGATGCCGTCGTTCCGGGCCGCCCCCGGCGCCGGGCGTGCTGCCGGGTCCGGAGGTTTCGCCGTCAGCCCCGCTGTTCGTCCGGCCGATCGTCCCGCGGGTCCGGGACCGCAGGGGCCGATGACTCCTCCGGGATCTCCCAGGGCTCGCCGCTGAGCACCACGGCACCGCGCCGCAGGACGTACACCACGCTCGCCTCGGCGCGAAGGGCCGGTGGCAGGGCCTGTTCCGCCACCAGGACCGTCCGCCCGCCCGCGGCAGCCTCGCCCAGCAGGGCGTAGGTACGGGCCGCAGTCTCCGGCGACATGCCCTGGGACGGCTCGTCGAGCAGCAGCAGGCGGGCGGGCGACAGCAGCGCCCTCGCCACGGCGAGCATGCGCTGCTCGCCGCCGGAGAGCGTGGCTGCCCGGCGATCGAGGAGGGGGCTCAGCGCGGGGTAGACGCCCGCCACGGCCGGTCCGGGGTCCCTGCCCTGACGGATCGCCAGTGCCAGGTTCTCGGTGACGGTGAGGGACGCGAACACGGCTCGCTGATCCGGTACGAACGCGAGGCCGCGGCGCGCCCGCGCGTACGCCGGCAGCCGGGTCACGTCCGCGCCGCCCCAGTCCACCCGGCCTTCCGCCAGCGGGACCGTACCGGCCAGCGCACGCAGAACGGTCGTACGGCCCGCGCCGTTGCGGCCGGCGAGCACGGTGAGACGGGCGGCGGGCACCGCGAGATCCACGCCGTGAAGGGCCTCCAGCGGTGCGTATCGGACGCGGGCGCCGCGCAGTGCGATCTCCACGCTCATGGCGCGGTCTCCGCGAGCACCCGCCCGGCGGGCCCGGTGGCCACGATCCGTCCGGCCGCCATCGCGTAGACGGTGTCGGCGAGACCACCCACCAGATCGAGGTCGTGCTCGACGATCAGCAGAGCCATGCCGTCGGCCGCGAGCGCCCGCAGCGCGCGGGCCAGCGCGGCGACCTCGGTCGCGTCGAGCCCGGCAGCCGGCTCGTCGAGCAGCAGGGTCGTGGGGCCGCCCGCGAGGGCGCGTGCCAGCTCCACGCGGCGCAGCGTACCTGTGGACAGCCCGGCGGCGGGGGCGTCGCGCACCGGCCCGTCGAGGCCGAGCAGACGCAGGATCCGCCCGACGGCGGCGGGGTCGCGAACCCGGCCCTGCTCGGCGCCGATGCGGACGTTCTCCGCAACCGTGAGCGAGGGGAACACGGCGAGCTGCTGGAACGTACGGGCGATGCCGAGGCGGGTACGGGCGTGGGCGGGGCGCCTGGTGATGTCCCGGCCGTCCAGGACGACCCGTCCGGACCTGGGCCGGAGTGTGCCGGCCAGACAGTGGAACAGGGTGCTCTTTCCCGCCCCGTTGGGGCCGATGAGCGCGGTGACCGTGCCCGGGGAGACGGCGATGTCCACGCCGTCGAGCACGGCGAATCCACCGTACGTCACCCGGATTCCGCGCGCCGTCAGCCGCCCGCGGGGACGCGGAGCCTGCCCGTGAAGTCCGGGGACGGGACGGGCTCCCGTGCCGTGACCGGCGGTGGCCGGACCGCCGGTGCCGGGACCACGAGACCTGGCACCACGAGTTTCATCACCACGAGTTTCGTCACCACGAGTTCCGCCACGAGTACCGGAACGAGTCCCGTCACCGGCGGAACGGTCGCCGCTCTCGCTGCGCCGGGCGGCGGGCCTGCGGGGGAGGCGTGGTCGCCACGGGGGTTCGGGACCCGGGTCCGAGCCCGGACCTGCCGGGTCCGAACCGGGGCCTGCCGGGTCCGAACCGGGGCCTGCCGGGTCCGAACCGGGACTGTCCGGGCCTGAACCGGGACTGTCCGGGCCTGAACCGGGATCGCCCGGGCCTGAACCGGGATCGCCCGGGCCTGAACCGGGATCGCCCGGGCCTGAACCGGGATCGCCCGGGCCTGAACCGGGTTCGCCGGGGCCCGGTGGCCCGGGGCTGCCCGAGCCGGGCCCTCCCGTACAGGATCCCGGATCTCCCCGGCCCGACCCCGGATCTCCCGCACCCCGACCGGCACTTCCCGTATCCGAGCCGCGGTTGTCCGCGCCCGGAGGGGAGACTGCGCGGCCGGAATCGGCGGCAGCCGCCCGAGAAGGGGCAGGCGCAGCGGTCGGCGCCCCGGCCGCGGCCAGGCGTGTGGCGACCCGTACGCCCAGTGGCGTCAGGGCGGGCGTTCCGCGGAGCGGGAAGAGGCGGGCCGCCGCCGAGCGGAGCGCGCCGGTCACGCCGTCGGGGAAGTGGCCCACCAGCACGGCGAGGAGACCGATCAGCGCCGCGGCGACCCCGCCCCGCGCCCCCGCGTCGAGCCCCACCAGCAGCGCGGCCGCGAGCATCGCGCCGAGCAGGCTGTCCGCGCCGAGCACCACCACCGCCGCGAACCAGAGCAGGCTGCGCACCGGGTCGAACGCACCAGGGTCGAAGGCCCGTGCGCCCATGCCCAGCAGGCCGCCGCCGAGTGCCGCCAGCGCCGCACCGGCCGCGAAGGCCGCGATCTTCAGCTGCGGCACCTGCACCCCGGCGGCCGCGGCACCCGGCTCGTGGTCCCGCATCGCGGCCAGCGCACGGCCCGCCCGGCCGCGCCGCAGAACGGCCACGGCCGCCAACGCCCCTGCGAGCACGACGACTTCGAGGAGATAGAACGCCCGGTCGCCGTCGAAGCCCGCGGGTCTGCCGAGAGTCAGACCGGATGTCGCGTACGGCTGGACGAAGACGAAGCGGCTGACCGCCACCCCGACGGCCAGCGTCACCAGCGCCAGCGCCAGCCCGTGTCTGCGGATCGCGGGCCCGCCCGTGAGCAGACCGAGCGGGGCGACGAGCACAACGGCCACGCCCAGGGCGAGGAGTTCGGGCAGCGCGGGCAAGCCGGGGAAGCGGCCGGCCGCGAGCAGGGCGGTGAAGAGCGCGCCCAGCCCGGCGTACGCGGCCTGGCCCAGGGAGATCTGCCCGCCCATGCCGGTCACCACGACCAGCGACAGCAGGACGACGGCCAGGGCGGGCACCTCCGCCGCGGCGTACAGGTCCCGGCCCGCCAGGCCGAGGGGGAGGAGGAACAGTACACCGCAGACGAGCCAGGCGGTCCCCGGGTGGCGCCCGCGCCTGCGCCGTCCCAGTGGAAGGGCCGACTCCGTACCGGCGGTCAGCCCGCGTACGGCGCCGACCGCCGGCAGCGCGAGGGCCGCGATCAGCAGGGCGATGACGAAGAGGTTCGCGCCCATCGCCTGCACCAGCGGCTCCGCCCAGCCGCGGGGATGGAGCCGGGTCATCTGGCTCTGCGCCACGCCGATCGCCAGCGCCACCAGCACCGCCACGGGCAGGCTGCGCATAGCGGCGGCGACCGCGACGGCCATGGCCTCCATCACCAGCAGCGGCAGACCGTACGGGTCGAGGCGGACGTACGGGGCCAGCAGCACGCCGGTGAGCCCGGCCGTGAACGCGCCGAAGGCCCAGCCCGCCGCCGCCACCCGGTCGGCGTCGACGCCGCCGAGTACGGCGAGCCGCCGGTTGTCTACCACGGCCCTCAGCTCGCGGCCGAACGGCGTCCAGCGCGTCACCGCGCCCACCCCGGCCGCGAGGACGACGGCTGTGCCGAGCTGCACCCACGGGTCCTCCGGCAGCAGGGCGGGGGCGTCCGCCTGTGCGCCCGGACCCCACACGAGCGTGGCGCCGCCGATGAGGAGCACGAAGACGCCGAGGGAGGCGACGAGTGTCCGGGCCGGTCCGGCACCGCTCAGATCGCGGGAACGGGAGAGCGGGCGGAAGACGACGGCGTCGAGCAGGAGGCCGATGCCGGGCGCGACGATCAGCAGGCTGACGGCGGCGGCCGCCGCGAGCGGCCAGCCCCAGGCGACGGCGAACTGCCACATCACGTAGGCCGTGACCATCGCGACCGCGCCCTGGGCGAGGTTGAGCACGCCGGTGGCCCGGTACGTGACGATCAGCCCGATGCCGGTGAGCGCGGCGGCGCTGCCCACGGCGACGCCGGCGAGGGTGAGTTCGTAGGTGAGCGAGCCCACGGTCAGGTCTCCGGTGGGGGCCGGCCGCCGGGCCGCGGGGCGCCGCCGCGCTCGTCCGGGCCCTGCTCCGTCGCCTCATCGGCCCCGTCGCCATTGCCGTGTCCGGCTTCGGTGTCGTGTGCGGCTGCGGTGTCGTGTCCGGGGGCTTCGGTGTCGTGTGCGGCTGCGGTGTCGTGTCCGGGGGCTTCGGTGTCGTGTGCGGCTGCGGTGTCGTGTCCGGGGGCTTCGGTGCCTTCCCCGTCGGCGTCGCCGGGGGACGTCTCGCCGAGGTCCGGCTCGCAGACCGGGCACGGGCCCAGGCCACGTCGCGTCCGGTCCCGATCGCTTACGGGGGTGGCCTCCGCCTTACCCGCGACCAGCGGGCAGTCGGGCCGGTGCAGCAGCGTTCCGCCCGGGAGCGCCACGAGCGGAGGTTCCCGGTCCCCCGGCCCGCCCCCGGTTTCCGTGACGAGGCCCCCAGGCCCCCGGCCCGGCTCATCCGGCCGCGGTGTGTGGGGCCCTTCCTCTCCGCCCGCCGCGCCCTCCGCCCTTTCTCCGGCCACGTCCCCGGAGCCGCCCTCGTAGGTCACCAGCAGCCGGTGCAGTTCCTCCACGCGTTCCGCGGCGATGTCCCGCTCGCCGCGGGCGAGCAGCACCGCTCCCGCGACGATCAGCGCGGCGCCGGGCACGGTGCAGGAGGCCAGGTAGGGGATCTGCCGCTCGGCGAAACGCTCGCCCGAAACGCCGTACCAGCCGACGAGGCAGAGGACGGCTCCGGCCGCGAGCACAGGCCAGCCCGCCCAGTGCGGGGCCCTCGCCCAGAAGCGCCAGTGCGTCGCCCTCGCCCACGAGCGCTGTCGTGCCGTCCGCATGCGGCCCCCTCGGGGTTCCATCGATCGGGGCTCCCTCAATCGGTCTGCGGAGGCGCCGTACCGCGACATTCGCCATGCCGGATGTGTCTATTTATCACCCGATAGGTTGCGCTATGCCCCTCGGAGTCACACCCTGAAAGCATCGATCAGTACGGGCCCGACTACATCTGGTGGTGGTCCAGATGGTCATTGGCGGACATGCGCGGATGGCGGCGTGGGCTGCGGCCGGGATCCTGTTCGCCGGGGTGGCCGCCACGGGCTGCGGTGACGGCGGCGGGGGAAACGAGGAGCCGTCCCCGACACAGACCCAGAGCGAGACGCGTGAGCAGAGCCCGACGGGCAACCGGCCCGCCGATCCGGCGGCAGCGGAGAAGGAGATCCGCCAGAACTGGCAGACCTTCTTCAGCGCGGACACGCCACTCGACGAGAAGACCAAGTTCCTCGAGAACGGCGGCCAGCTGCAGCCGCTCCTCCAGGCCTTCAGCGGTGACGCCCGCGCCCGGCAGGTCGGGGCGGAGGTCGAGAAGGTGACCTTCACCTCCCCGACCGGAGCCGATGTCACGTACACCCTCACGCTCCAGGGCGCGACCGCACTGCCCGATGCCCGCGGTTCGGCCGTCGAGCAGGACAGCGTGTGGAAGGTCTCCGTGAAGACCCTCTGCGGTCTGGTGCAGATGAGCGGCAGTGACGTCCAGGCGCCGGGTTGCTGAGGAGGATCGGTCGGCGGCGCATCGGCGGAACACGTCGGCGGCCCGGGGAGGGGCACGCTCGCACGCGCGAGCCCGGGCGGCGGTCTGTACTGCGGGATTCCTGGCAGCGCTGCTCATGGCGACGGCGGCCTGCGGCAGCCGCCTGCCGGAGAGCGAGTTCGGGCACCGGCCGCCGGGCGGGAGCGGTACGTCCTCGCCCGGTACGGGCACCGCCCACGGGCCGCCCGTCAAGGTCGGCATCATCACCAGCGCCACCAGCGCCGTCGGCGGCGCCGTGTTCACCGGTCCCCGCGACGGAGCCCGCGCCTACTTCGACGTGCTCAACGCCTCGGGCGGGATCAACGGCCGCCCCGTCCAGGTGCTCACCTGTGACGACGGCGGAAGCGGCATCGGCAACAACGAGTGCGTGCACCGACTCGTCGACGAGGAGAAGGTGTTCGCCCTGGTCGCCACCACAGCCCTGGACTACGCGGGGGCGCCCCGGGTCAGCGCGGAGGGTGTCCCCGACATCGGCGGCCAGCCCATCGGCCCCGCCTACGACACTTATCCGCACCTCTACAGCATCTACGGCAGCCAGGCCCCGCGGCGTGGGGGCAAGCCCGGCTGGGACGGCCGGCTCTACGGCGGCACCCAGGTCTACCGCTGGTTCAAGCGTGAGCAGGGCGCCGGGACCGCGGCCGTCGTCTCGTACAACCAGGCGTCCTCCGCGGCGTACGCCCGGCTCATCACCCGCGGGCTGAGGGCCGAGGGCTACAAGGTCGTGAACGAGGAGGTCGACTTCGCGCTGCCCAACTTCCAGGCCGTCGCCGCCGACCTCCGGTCGCAGGGCGCCGACCTGGTCTTCGATGCCATGGACACCCACGGCAACGCCCGACTCTGCCAGGCCATGGATGCCGTCGGCGCCAAAGTCACGGCGAAGGTGACGAACGTTCAGAACTGGTCCGATTCGGTCGCCGAGGACTACAAGGACTCGCCGGCCTGCCGCAATGCCCTGTGGGTGACCGGCTCCAGCCGCAACTACGACGACACCGGCAACCCTGCCGTCCGGGCGTTTCGGCAGGGTATGCGAGGGCACGCGGGCGGGGACCGGTTGTCCCAGTGGGAGTTGGAGGGGTGGGCCGCCGCGATGTGGTTCACGGATGCCGCGAAGTCCTGCGGCGACCGGCTCACGCGCGCATGCGTCGAACGGTTCATGGGACGCGGCAAGCCCTACACCGCGGACGGCCTGTTGCTCCCCGCGAGCTTCACGCCGACGGACACGCCGCCCAGGACGCGGCGCAACTGCCTCTCCGTAGCTCGTTGGAGTGATGGAGCGCAGGAAGGGAAAGGCGGCTGGGTCACCCAAGGCGGTGACATGACCCGGAACTGCTTCACGGTTCCGCAGCTCCCGTACAGCCCGTGATGTAGCAGTGGAGACGATGAAAACTCGGCTGGGGTTCCACAAAACGGCTCTCGAATCCGTATCTCTTATGGAACAAGACGGTGATAGAGACCAACCCTGTCCATTGCGGACCGGTCTAACCCTTCGGTAGGCGGACGAGCCGGGCTGTCCGCAGGAAACATGAGATACGGGGACGGATGCACATCTCATTCCTCATCCACAACGCGTACGGGATCGGTGGAACGATCCGTACGACGTACAACCTTGCCCGCACCCTTGCCGAGCAGCACGACGTGGAGATCGTCTCGGTCTTCCGTCACCGCGACGAGCCGGTGTTCGACACCGGCCCGAAGGTGCGGCTCAGCCACCTCGTCGACATCCGCAAGGACAGCCCAGGGTACGAAGGGGACGCTCCCCAACACCAGCGTCCCGCCCGGGTCTTCCCCAAGGCCGAAGGCCGCTACGAGCAGTACAGCGAGCTCACCGACCAGCGGATCGCCCAGCACCTGAGAACCCTCGACGCCGATGTCCTCGTCGGAACCCGCCCCGGGCTCAATGTGCACATCGCCCGGCAGGCGCGCAGCGGCCCCGTGCGGGTGGGACAGGAGCATCTGACGCTCGACAGCCACTCGGCCGAGCTGCGCAGGGAGCTGCGCGGTCTCTACCCGCGGCTCGACGCCGTCACCACCGTCACCGAGGCGGACGCCGGCGCGTACCGCGGCAAGCTCCGGCTGCCCGGCGTACGCGTCGAGGCCGTCCCCAACAGCGTCCCCAAGCCAGTGGTCGAGCCCACCGACGGCACCGGCAAGTGGGTCGTGGCCGCGGGGCGCCTGGCCAAGGTGAAGCGCTACGACGTCCTCATCAAGGCTTTCGCCGCCGTCGTGGAGCAGCGGCCCGACTGGCGGCTGCGGATCTACGGCGGCGGCGCCGAGAAGGACAAGCTGCGCCGGCTGATCGACCAACTCGGCCTCTACAACCACGTGTTCCTGATGGGCCCCGCCAACCCCATCGAGGCGGAGTGGGCCAAGGGCTCCATCGCCGCGGTCACCTCCAGCCTGGAGTCGTTCGGCATGACGATCGTCGAGGCCATGCGCTGCGGCCTGCCCGTGGTCTCCACCGACTGCCCCCACGGCCCCGGCGAGATCATCGAGAACGGGGTGGACGGGCTGCTGGTGCCCCCGCGCAAGCCGGACGCCGTCGCCGGCGCCCTCCTCGACCTCATCAACGACGATGCCCTGCGGCGCCGCATGGGGCGGGCGGCCCTCGAGAGGTCCGCCCGCTACGACCCCTCCCGGGTCGCAGGCCGCTACGAATCCCTGTTCTCCGACCTCGTCGAGCAGGCGGGCCGCGGCAGCGCCCGTGCCCGGCTGCGCAGTTCGCTGCACCGTACGCGCGGTGCGCTGCTCGGCGGTGCCTACGCGTTCCGGGACGCCGGACGCACCGTGCTGCGCAAGGGGCGGCCCGCATGACCACTTCCGCCGGCCTCCCGACAGGGACCGGATGCGGCGCCGGGACGGGGCGCGCTTCCGGGAACGGGCGTACTTCCGGGAACGGGTGCGCGTCCGGGGCGGAGCCCATCACCGAGACGGCACCGGACACCCGGACGTCCCCGACCACAGAGATGCTCCGGACCACAGAGATGCTCCAGACCCCCGTGACGTTCGAGACCGGAACAGCCGAGGAGACCCCTGACGTGTCCGCCCCGCCGCGACGCTCCGACTGCATTGCGGACTCCGCCGGAGGGCTCACCTTCGACCTCGTGGACTGCGGCACCTCCGGTGGCGCCGACGGCAGTTGGGACGCGGCGCTCGTGCTGCGCGGGCGGGGCGCGAACTCCACGGCGGACGAGGTCCGCCTCCCGCTCGTCCCGGCCGGCGACGGCCGGCTGCGCGCGGTGCTGCCGAGCACGGTGGCGCTGCCCGAAGGGCGCTGGGACGCCTTCGCCGCGGTGGGCGCACGCGCCTCCGCGGCGACGGTGGGCGAGGCGGACCGGCTGCTCCCCGGCATCCTCGACCTCCGCTCCCTCGTCGACCGGCGGCCCGACACCGACCGCCCCTCGGTCGCCGTCCGCATCCCCTACGCCACCAAGCACGGCAACCTCTCCATCCGGAGCTGGCTGCGGACGCCGCACGCCGAGGCTGGCGAGATCCGGCTTGCCGACGGGGTGATGACGGTCCAGGGTCGGCTGTACGGAGTGCCGGCCGGGGCCGGTGCCACGGCCGAGGCGTGCTCCCGCCGCGATCCTTCCCTGGTCCGCACCGTCCCCGCGTCCGTCGAGGACACGGTCCGCGACGGCGCCACCGGCCGTGTCTTCGCCTTCGCGCTCGCCTTCAAGGAGCTGGCCGAGGAATGGCGGGGCGGCCGCGAGCCATGGGACCTGTGGCTGCGTCCCTCGCCGGACGCGAAGCCGGTGCGGATCGCCCGCATCCTCGACGACGTGCCGGACAAGAAGCACATCTTCACCTACCCCGCGCAGCCGCTGACCTGCTCCGAGCATGGACCTGCCGAGGCGGGCCCGTACTACACGGCGGACAACGACCTTGCCGTCCGGGTCGCTCCCGCGGGCGAGAGCGAGGTCGCCGAGGCGGACTAGGGGCCGTGTTCAAATGGCGTCGTCGTCCCGAAGGGCGGACGACGCGGGACTTTGAAGACGGGCCTGGATGCCGCGGCGCCATCGCGCTGTTCACGTGGAGGGGGACCGCGGACGGTCTCTGTCCTCGATCATGTGGACACTGAGAAGCATGTTGGAGACCTCGGCACGACTGCTCCGTCTGCTCTCCTTGCTGCAGACGCACCGCGAATGGTCCGGCGCGGACCTGGCGGACCGGCTGTCGGTCACGACCAGAACCGTCCGCCGCGATGTGGACCGGCTGCGCGAGCTGGGTTACCCCGTGCATGCCAGTCCCGGAACGGGCGGCGGCTACCAGCTCGGTGCGGGTGCCGAACTGCCGCCGCTCCTCCTGGACGACGAGGAGGCCGTGGCGGTGGCGGTCGGCCTGCGGACCGTGGCGGGCGGCGGGATCGAGGGCATCGAGGAGACGTCCCTGCAAGCCCTGGCCAAGCTGGAGCAGGTGCTGCCGTCCCGCCTCCGCCGCCGCGTCGAGGCTCTGAACTCGTACACCGTGCCGATGCTCGGCGGCCACCGCGGCCCGAGGGTCGACGCCGGGACGCTGACCGAGCTGGTGCACGCCTGCCGGGACCGCGAGCGGGTGCGCTTCGAGTACCGCGACCACGCGGGTACGCCGAGTCGGAGGATCGTCGAGCCGCACCGGCTGGTCTTCAGCGAACGCCGCTGGTATCTCGTCGCCTGGGACGTGGAGCGGGAGGACTGGCGTACGTTCCGGGCCGACCGCATCGTCCCGAAGCCCCCGCACGGGCCCCGCTTCGAGCCGCGCCGACCGCCTGCCGAGGATCTTGCGCGGTACGTCTCGAGCGGGGTGTCCACCGCGGCGTACGCGGCCCGGGCCGTCGTCCTGCTGCACGCATCGGCCGAGGTGGCGGCGCAGCGGATCAGCCCGGCGGACGGGGTACTGGAGCCGGTCGACGAGCACACCTGTCTGCTGCGCACCGGAGCTCACTCGCTCGAGGTCCTGGTGATCCACATCGTGCTCATGGGGTTCGACTTCGAGGTCCGCGAACCGGCCGAGCTGGGCGACCACATCTGGGCGATCGCCGAGCGCCTGGGGCGTGCCCTGGACGCAGGGACTCCGTCCCGCTGACCGGCATCCTCCACGGTCCGCTCGTGCCTCCCCGAGTCGGTCACGCCGCCGCCCCGCGGCCGCGTCATTCCTCCAGTTCGCTCGCCTTGCGCTCCCGCAGCGGCATCTCCGGTTCGAGAGCCGACACCTCCGGGTGGTGCAGATCGAACGCCGGTGATTCGGACCGGATGCGGGGCAGGGTCACGAAGTTGTGCCGCGGCGGGGGACAGGCGGTCGCCCACTCCAGCGAACGGCCGTAGCCCCACGGGTCGTCGACCTCGACTCTGGCGCCGTGCGCGGCGGTCCTCCAGACGTTGTAGAGGAAGGGCAGCGTCGACAGGCCGAGGACGAACGACCCGATCGTCGAAACGGTGTTGAGCGCGGTGAAGCCGTCGGCCGCGAGGTAGTCGGCGTACCGACGCGGCATACCCTCGGCGCCGAGCCAGTGCTGGACGAGAAAAGTGGTCTGGAAGCCGAGGAACAGTGTCCAGAAGTGGATCTTCCCGAGCCGTTCGTCGAGTCGCTTGCCCGTGAACTTCGGCCACCAGAAGTAGAAGCCGGCGAAGGTCGCGAAGACCACCGTGCCGAAGACGGTGTAGTGGAAGTGGCCGACGACGAAGTAGGTGTCGGTGACATGGAAGTCCAGCGGCGGTGAGGCCAGGAGCACTCCGGTGAGCCCGCCGAAGAGGAAGGTCACCAGGAAGCCCGTCGCCCACAGCATCGGTGTCTCGAAGGACAGCGAGCCGCGCAGCATCGTGCCCGTCCAGTTGAAGAACTTCACGCCCGTCGGCACGGCGATCAGGAACGACAGCAGGGAGAAGAACGGCAGCAGCACGGCGCCGGTCGCGAACATGTGGTGGGCCCAGACGACCATCGACAACGCCGTGATGGCCATGGTCGCGCCGATCAGTGTGAGGTAGCCGAAGATCGGCTTACGGGAGAACACCGGCAGGATCTCGGTGATGATCCCGAAGAAGGGCAGGGCGATGATGTAGACCTCGGGGTGCCCGAAGAACCAGAAGAGGTGTTGCCACAGCAGCGCGCCGCCGTTCTGCGGCTGGAAGACGAGGGCGCCGAAGCGCCGGTCGGCCTCCAGGCACAGCAGCGCGGCCGCCAGCACCGGGAACGCCATGAGCACCATGATCGAGGTGAACAGGGTGTTCCAGGTGAAGATGGGCATCCGGAACATCGTCATCCCGGGTGCGCGCATCGCGATGATGGTGGTCAGGAAGTTCACCGCGCCGAGGATCGTTCCGAATCCGGCCAGCGCGAGCCCCATGATCCACAGGTCGGCACCGATACCCGGGGTCCGCTCCAGGCTGTTGAGCGGCGCGTAGGCCGTCCACCCGAAGTCCGGGGCGCCGTCCGGCACCACCAGTGCGCCCAGCACCATGAGCCCGCCGAAGAGGAACAGCCAGTACGAGAACATGTTCAGCCGGGGAAAGGCCACATCGGGCGAGCCGATCTGGAGCGGCATGATCTCGTTGGCGAAGCCCGCGAAGGTCGGCGTCGCGAAGAGCAGCAGCATGATGGTGCCGTGCAGGGTGAATGCCTGGTTGAACTGCTCGCTGGACATCACCTGGAGGCCGGGGTGGGCGAGTTCGGCCCGCATCATCATCGCCATCACGCCCGCGGCCAGGAAGAAGAGGAACGATGTGATCAGGTAGAGGTGGCCGATCTTCTTGTGGTCGGTGGTGGTCAGCCAGTCGACGACGACGTGCCCCGGCTTCCTCACCGGTGCGGGTCCGGCGCTCGCCTCGGCGGTCCGGCTGCTCATCAACGCCCCCTCGTGCTCTCGCCGTAGGCTTCGCCGTACGGATTGCCGGGCTGGTTCTCCATCGCACGTTATGCCGCGTATGTCGGCATCGGTGGGCAGCGCGCCGCAGCATGCGCGGAGCGTGCGGCCCGGCGGGTACCCGGGTGCGGAGGCGTGACGCACGGGTCCGCGGAGAGGGGGAGGCCGTGCCGGGGATTTCTGATTTGTCTTTGCCGGCGAGGGCGTGCCGCGCTTCCCGGCGCGGTGTTCCCGAACCGGTCGAAAACGCCGTCGCCGGCAGCTGCCGAATTTGCTTGGCCGGTCCGCGTGTTCAGTATTTCCGAATGAATGAGCCGTGCCGCGCGACCGATAATGCGCGGAAATTCTCCGGGTGTTCTCCAGGGTCCAGGAATGCCCGTACGAGTGACGGCCGACAGGTGACGCCGGACGGGCCCGCTTGTGACAGAGCCGTGACGAGACCTGGATCGCACGGTGCTCCCGGGTGTGGCTTCCGTCCCCCGCCGGCCGCGGCCTACGGTGGGCTTCATGGACGACACTTCGCAGCATCCGGAGCCGGTGGACGACGACTTCGAGGCTTATGTCGGACTCACGGCCGAGGCCGCCGAGGCGCGGGCCCGCGACCTCGGCTGGACCACGGTCCGCAGCCTCCCGCCGGACGCGATCATCACCATGGAGTACCTGGTCGGGCGCATCAACTTCGCCGTCAAGGACGGCGAAGTCGTCCGCTGCTGGAAGGGTTGAAGCACGGCGCGACGGCAGCGGCACCCTTACGCGGACGGGTCGGCGCGGTGATGGCGGTGATGGCTGCGCGACGAAGGCCCCGGTGCTCGAGCAGGAGCGCCGGGGCCTTCGTCCGCGCGGGAGCGGGGTGTGCGTACCGTCCCCGCGGTCTCCGGGGCCTCGGAGGGCGTCCGCGGGCCCCGAGCGCGCCCTCCTCGTCTCTCGTCGGACCCTCCGGTGGGCGTCAGGCCCCGGAGCGTCCGCGCTGGGCCGCGGGCCCCATGCCGGCGGTGCGCGGCGTACGGTCCAGGTGCGGAGGCCTGCGGCTGCCCGTCGGTGTGACGGGGGTGCGCTCGGACCGTACGGTGTGCGGCCGCGGCGCGTGGTGGATCCGGGTGTCGGCGTTCCGCGCGGCCCGCTGGGCCACCAGTGCCGGCGGGATGGCCGCGGCCGGTGCGACCGGCACGGGGGCGAGCCCGCGGCGCCGGCCGAGCCGGGCCTTGGCTGCGATGATCCAGGCGTTGGCCCTGGCGATGGCCGGCTCGAACCAGGGCAGCGCCAGCAGGACGAGCAGCCCGGCGGCCCAGCCCAGGAGTACATCGCTGACCCAGTGGGTGCCCAGGTAGACGGTCGTCGCACCGACGCCCAGCGCGAAGACGGCGGCCACGACTGACAGCACGCGGCGGGCGCGCGGGGTGGTGGCGAGGTAGGCGAGAATGCCCCAGGTCACCACGGCGTTGGCGGTGTGACCCGAAGGAAATATATCCCCGCCGGCGAACAGCTCGGCCGAGCCGACCGTCGTCGCGTAGTGCGGGCCGAGCCGGCCGAGACCGTACTTCACGGCTCCGACGGTGATGTTGAGCAGGAGCAGGCCGATGCCGAGTGCCAGAAGCGGGCGCATGGTCCGCTGCCGCCACGACCTCCAGCCGAGCCATGCGGCCACGAGCACCGCGGTGGGGCCGCGCTGGCCCATCACGACGAAGTAGTCCAGGAAGGCGTGGAGGTCCGGCCACTGCTTGTACGGCCGGAAGAGCATGACCTGCCAGTCCAGGAGAAGGAGGTGGTCGCTCACGAACACGGCGGCGACGATCGCCAGGTAGAACAACACCGCGGCACCGAACAGCACCACGCGGTGTCGGCTCATCCGCGGGACATCGCGGTTGCTTGGTCGCTCCGGCTCCTGCTCCAGCCGGGCGAAGATTCGCTCGGTACGCACTCAATCGACGTTACAGGGGGTGAGCGGTGCCCCCGAACGAACCAGGGGGTTCGTGATGACGATGTGATGTGGCAGAAGCGCTCTTCAGAGCCTTTTTCGAGCCCTGCCGACAAAACTCGAGTGGCCGTGTGGTGAATTTCTCAGGACTATTGCCTGGGGCCGCCTTTGCGTCGCCTGCCGTGTTTACCTGACTGTGGCCCGGAATTCTTCACCGCGTTCCGGGCCGGGCGCGGACCGGAAGGTTCCATGCTCCTGCGCCGGTCCGCGATCATGTGGGTGACCTGTGCGTTCCCCGTACCCAGGTGATCGTCGGCGCCGAGGTTCCTTCGATGCGGCGCCCCGAAGGACGGCCGAGCCGACGATGACGCTCCGCGTAACCCCGTACAGCTGTGCGTGACGGTCGCCCGATGGTGCGGGGCGAGGGTGAGGTGCCGAGGTTGACAAAGGTGAGCCTGGCCACGCTCCCCGCAACCCGATTCGCGTAGTCTGGCGGCTCACTCGCATCCGATACCGGGCTGCCGGGGCCGCAATCAGCCCCTGGGGCTCGTTCGACGGCGAGGCAAGACTGGGAGGTGCCTACATGTCCGGAACGACCACGGCCCGCGAACCGCGGGCGGCGGGCGTTCCCCGGCATCCGCACGGCACGGCCGGCGGTGCCAACCGCTGGGCCGTACTGATCGTCCTCTGCGTGAGCCTGCTGCTCGTCGCGCTGGATGCGACGGTGCTGCACGTGGCGGTCCCCGCCCTCACCGAGGACCTGCGCCCCGGCGCGATCGAGCTGCTCTGGATCGTCGACGCCTATCCGCTCGTCGCCGCCTCCCTCCTGATCCTCTTCGGCACCCTCGGCGACCGCGTCGGACGGCGGCGCATCCTGCTGCTCGGCTACGGGCTCTTCGCCGTGGCATCGGCCGTCGCCGCCTTCGCGGAGACCCCGCACCTGCTCATCGCGGCGCGCGCCCTCCTCGGCGTCGGCGGCGCGATGATCATGCCTGCCACGCTGTCGATCCTCCGCAAGGTCTTCCCCGACCGGCGAGAGCGTGCGCTGGCCATCGGCATCTGGAGCGCGGTCGCCGCGGTCGGCGCGGCCATCGGCCCGCTCCTCGGCGGCTTCCTGCTGGAGCACTTCTGGTGGGGCTCGGTCTTCCTGATCAACATCCCGCTGATGGCGATCATCCTGCCCATCGGCCGCTGGCTCCTGCCCGAGTCCACCGGCGACCGCAACGGCCCCTGGGACGTCTTCGGCGCCCTGCTTGCCGCCTTCGGCCTCTTCGGCGTGGTCCTGGGCGTGAAGCGGGCGGGCGGCGGCGAGGCCCTGCTCCACCCGCTCACCCTGGGACCGCTGCTGGCGGGCGTGGCGCTGCTCGTGGTCTTCGTACGGCGTCAGCGCCGCCGGGCGCACCCTCTCCTCGATCTGCGCATGTTCTCCCGGCCCGCCTTCGGGACGTCCGTCGGGTGCATCGTCCTCGCCGTGCTGGCGCTCGTCGGGCTGCAGCTCATCGCCACCCAGTACCTCCAGCTCGTCCTCGGGCTCTCCCCGCTCGAGACCGGGCTGCGGATGGTGCCGCTGACCGTCGCCGCGATGGCGGCCGGGCTTTTCGGATCGCGCATGCTCCAGCGCTTCGGTCCGCGTGTCATGGTCGCCATCGGCTTCTCGCTCACCGCCGCCGCCGTGCTGTCCGTGACCTTCATGGGCCAGCAGGACAACCCCGCGCTCCTGACCACGGCCTTCGTGCTCCTCGGCTTCGGCCTGGAGACCACGCTCTTCGGCGCGTACGAGTCGATGCTGAGCGAGGCCCCCGCGGAGCAGGCGGGTGGCGCCGCCGCGATCGGCGAGACCTCGTACCAGCTCGGCGCGGGCATCGGGATCGCGGTGCTCGGCAGCATCATGAACGCCGCCTACGCCCCGGGTGTCACCTCCGTGCCCGGCGTGCCCTCGACGGCGAGCCGCGCGGCGGAACACTCGCTGGGCGAGGCGTACGAGGTGGCGACGCGGCTCGGTGGCCCGGCGGGAGCCGCCCTGCGCACGGCCGCCCGCGACGCCTTCGTCCAGGGTCTGCATGTCACGCTCATCGCGAGCGCCGTCCTGCTGCTGCTCGGCGCGGCCGCCGCGCTGCGGCTGCCGCGCGTCATGGAGTGCGGCGAGGCCGGGGACTGCGCGGTCGGCGGGGGAGCGGATGCGGCGGAGGTGGTTGCGGCGGAGGCGGATACGGGGGAGGCGGATGCGGCGGGGGCCGCGCACGGCTCGGGCGAGCCCTCGGGCCTGCCGCACCTCGCGACCGAGGGCGTCCCCCGGCAGGCCGACGCCCGCGACCGAGAGCGGGACGGTCGTGAAGCGCGGGCCCGGGAGCGGGACGGTCGTGAAGCGCGGGCCCGGCAGCGGGACGGTCGTGAAGCGCGCGCCCGCGAACGGGTCGGCGCCGAGTCGTCCGGCTGAAGCTGCCCGCGGCACGCCTCGGAGCTGCCCGCTGCCCGGCCCGGCAGGCGAGACGGCCCGCCGAGAGCATCCCGGCCGGGCCCCGCAACGAGCCTTTCGCTCGGGGCCCGCCGCGCGCAGGCCGGCCGGACCGGGGTCCTCTGGACGTGGGGGCCCGCCCGGCCGTAGCGTCGGCTCAGCCGTAAGTGATCTCCCAAGCCATCGCTGGGAGGTGCCCATCAGCAGCCAGGGCGCCCCGGAGAGCCGGACGGCCACTCCTGGGAAGCCACTGACGGCAAGGACCCATAAGCCACATCCGGCCCTCCCGGGCCACACAACAACTTACGGAGGACCCATGCCCGCGCCGCAGTTCGATCCCCAGGACCCGCTGGGTCTCGACGACCTGCTCGGCGCCGAGGATCTCGCCGTCCGCGAGACCGTGCGCAAATGGGCCGGAGACCGTGTCCTGCCGCACGTCGCCGAGTGGTACGAGCGCGGCGAACTGCCCGGCATCCGCGAACTCGCCCGCGAACTCGGCTCGATCGGCGCGCTCGGCATGTCCCTCGACGGCTACGGCTGCGCGGGCGCCACCGCCGTCCAATACGGCCTGGCCTGCCTGGAGTTGGAGGCCGCCGACTCAGGGATCCGCTCCCTGGTCTCCGTCCAGGGCTCCCTTGCCATGTACGCGATCCACCGCTACGGCTCCGAGGAACAGAAGCAGGCCTGGCTGCCGAGGATGGCTGCGGGCGAGGTCATCGGCTGCTTCGGCCTGACCGAGCCCGACATCGGTTCCGACCCGGGCCGCATGCGCACGTACGCCAAGCGTGACGGATCCGACTGGGTTCTGACGGGCCGTAAGATGTGGATCACCAACGGCTCGGTGGCCGGCGTCGCCGTCGTCTGGGCCCGCACCGACGACGGCATCCGCGGCTTCGTCGTCCCCACCGGTACCCCCGGCTTCTCGGCGCCCGAGATCAAGCACAAGTGGTCGCTGCGCGCCTCGGTCACCAGCGAGCTGGTGCTCGACGACGTACGGCTCCCGGACGATGCCGTCCTGCCCGGGATCACCGGGCTCCGCGGTCCGCTGAGCTGTCTGAACCACGCCCGCTACGGCATCGTCTGGGGCGCCATGGGCGCGGCGCGCACCTGCTTCGAGACAGCCCTCGAATACGCCGGTACGCGCGAGCAGTTCGGGAAGCCGATCGGCGGATTCCAGCTCACCCAGGCCAAGCTTGCCGACATGGCGGTCGAGTTGCACAAGGGCATCCTGCTGGCGCACCACTTGGGGCGGCGGATGGACACGGGGACGCTCGGACCCGTACAGGTCAGCTTCGGCAAGCTGAACAATGTGCGGGAGGCGATCGAGATCTGCCGTACCGCCCGGACGATCCTGGGCGCCAACGGGATCTCGCTGGAGTACCCGGTGATGCGGCACGCGACGAACCTGGAGTCGGTGCTCACCTACGAGGGCACGGTCGAGATGCACCAACTCGTTCTGGGCAAGGCGCTCACCGGGATCGATGCCTTCGCGTGAGCCCGAATGCCCACGCCTGCGGTCGCGAGAGGGGCGCGGTGAGCGGCCCTGCCGTCAGCTCTGGTTGAAGAAACCGTCGGTGGAACGGTTCGCCTCGCCGCTGACCACGTGGTAGTCGGTGGGGGTGAGCAGGAACACCCGGGTGGCGATCCGCTCGATGGAGCCGCGCAGGCCGAAGGTCAGCCCGGCGGCGAAGTCCACCACGCGCTTGGCGTCGGTGGGCTCCATGGCCGTGAGGTTCACGATCACCGGGACGCCGTCCCGGAAAAGCTCGCCGATGCCGCGTGCGTCACGGAAGCCGTCCGGGGTCACCGTGGCGATCCGCCGGTCCTCCTCCTGCGCGCTCTCGGCGGCCACCCGCACGCGTGGGTCGGTCACCCAGGCGTCCTTCGGCTGCTGCTGCTGCTCGGACTCCTCGCCGTACTCGTCGTCGTAGTAGCGGTCGTCATCGTGGTCGTCGACGAGGCCCAGCCAGGCACTCGCCTTGCGCACAGATCCCATGGACGCCTCCTCTCACACGCGGTCTGTTGCGTCCGCCTTCCTATGGTCGTCCATGATGCGGATGTTGCGCCAAGCGGATACCCCTCGAAAAAGGGTTTCGTGACGGTACTGGTGCAGAACGAATGTCGGAACATCAGTGTTCCTGCTGCGTACGGCTACTGACGGAGCGCCACCTCCTGCCTGAGGTCCCGAGCTCCGTCCGGGCGCACCCCAGCCGGATGGGTGACTCGGGGGTCGTACGGGTGACGCATGGCGGTCGGTCCGATGCCCCTTCTGTTCAGCGGCAGGTGGTACAGGGGGAACGCGGTTCGGAATAGCGCTGGATGTCCTGGAGAATCCGGACCATGACGCGGCGTCAGGTGCGTGGAGTGTGCGCAGCACGTCCCGGCCCTGTGGAACCCGAGTTCGCCGTGCACCGGCTCGGGCGCATCTTCCTCGTACAGCTCTTCGCTGTGTACGAACCTCTTCCTTGTGTGTTAACTGCCGCGCTCGGTCGACCGGCTCTTCGGGACGGCGGGCCGCGCACACCGGGGCCCTGGATCGCCGCCGCGGGGCAGGGCCCGGTCGATCCGGAGGCACCGGGCACCGGGCACCGGGCACCGGGCACCGGGCACTGTACGTAGTACGGCCGGGGGGCCGGTCCGGGTGGTGCGACTGGACTTGTGAGCGCCGCTGCCCCTGCGGCGGCTGCTGACCTTCCCGGATCAGTGGCCCCGCCCGGGGAGCCGGTGCCGCTTTCCGGCTCCGGTGTTCGCTGCCTTCCGGATCCTGCGGGTCACCGGACCGGTCGAGCCGGGGAGGCGCATGGGGCTGACGGACCCGCTCCGTCGGGCGTCCGGACCGGACGAGTCCTGCGGTTCATTACCTCCGACGGGCCCGTGGCGGCGCTCGCGACACGGCTGGGGCGGGGGCGTTTCATCCGGACGGACGCAGCGCGGGGATTCATCCTGGAACTCTGCGGCGCACACGTTCGTCCTCCCGAATTCGTGCATGGTGTAGCGCAACTGATGCCGCGACACCGTACGGCCGCATGCGGTTCGGGCAGGTCCGCACGGCGCGCGAGCGCATGAGGCTTCCCGTGCCTGTGTGCAAGGGTCAGCACCATGAGCGATCACGGAGCGGAGGTGCGGTGGCGGGTGCCGCCCGTCCACCGTGTTGCCCCGTTTCCAGAGGGCCGCGGCCCGACGCTCCCCACCGGCGAAACCGGCGAAACCGGCGAAACCGGTTCCACCGCAGGTGGCTCCGGCGGCACCGCAGGCGGTACCGGCGGCGTCCACGGGCTTCCCCCAGTCGGGTGCATCCAGTTCGAGCGCGGTACCGCCAGTCCGGATCCGGTCATCTGCGGACCCCGGCTCGGCCGGACAGGCCGCGGCCGCACCCGCGGGGTGTTCGCCGGGCCCGTGTCCACCGCGTACGCCCCGCGCCGGCACCTGCTCAAGGGCTTCCGGCCGTACGGCATGCAGCGCGCGGTCCCGGCCCCCGGGCCCGGCGGGTGGATGCGCGGGCCCGGCGGGCAAGGGCTCGGGCCCCACGGTGAGGAGTCCGCCATCGCCGCGGAGGCGGTGGCCGGGCCAGCGCACACGCTCCCGATCGTCGTCGCACAGAACTCCCCCCGGCCGGAGGTCGGGGGAGCGAAGGGCGGGAGCCGCGGCTTCCGCACCCTCTTTCCACGGCTTGGAGAGCAGGCCGCAGACACCCCGGTGACGTGGGCTTTCGTGCGTACGGCCGCCGTGCCGTTCGCCGTCACCCGGCACCTCACCCACCCGTCGCCGCCGCCCGGCGCCGCGCCAGTGCGCGTCGGCGCGGCGGGTGAGCGGAGCCGACCGGCGCCGGTGATGCGCCGGAGCCCCGGCCGGGAGGCAGGGACCGCCCCGGCGGCATGTGGCCGCCAGGGCGTCCGCTGTGCGTACGTCCCGTCCGAAAGGCGCCCTTGCGGCCCCAGGCCCAGCCGCCGAATATCCCCACAGCGCACTTGTCAGGAACACGTCGTGTTCGCGGGCCGCGGTGCGACTCCGCACCCACGCGTTCCCCCGACTGCGCCTCACGGGCCTGCCCACCCAAGCGGACCCAGAATTCCCCTTTGGAGGAAGAAGTGAGGATCAAGCGCATGAACCCCCACACCGGACGCGCGAGACGTAACCGGCTGATCGCCGTGGCGTCCGGATTCGTCGCCGTCACCGCCTTCGCCGTTCCGGCCGCCAGCGCCGAGCCCCCCGCCCCCAGCTACAGCGAGCGCCAGCTCGCCGACGCGGGCCACGCCGTTCTCACCGCCGACGTGGGGGGCACCGCCTGGCATGTCGACGTCCGGACGAACTCGCTGGTCGTCACCGCCGACAGCACCGTCTCGCAGGCCGAGATCGACCGCATCAAGCAGCAGGCCGGGACGAACTCCGGAGCCATCCGGATCGAACGCACCCCGGGCAAGATCAGCAAGCTGCTCACCGGTGGCGACGCCGGCTACGCGGAGAGCTGGCGCTGCTCGGCCGGATTCAATGTGCGCAGCGGCACCACCTACTACCTGCTCACCGCCGGGCACTGCACCGACGGCGCGGGCAACTGGTACACCAACTCCTCCCGCACCACCCTCATCGGCCCGACCGCCGGTTCCAGCTTCCCGGGCAACGACTACGGCCTGGTCCGCTACAGCAACCAGAACATCAGCCGCCCCGGCACCGTCGGCAGCGTGGACATCACCAGCGCCGCCAACGCCACCCTCGGGATGTCCGTCACGCGGCGTGGCTCCACCACCGGCACCCACAGCGGTACGGTCACGGGCCTGAACGCCACGGTCAACTACGGTGGCGGCGACATCGTCTCCGGCCTGATCCGCACCAATGTGTGCGCCGAGCCCGGTGACAGCGGCGGCCCGCTCTACTCCCGCAGCCGGGCCATCGGCCTGACCTCCGGCGGCAGTGGCAACTGCACCACCGGTGGCACCACCTTCTTCCAGCCGGTCACCGAGGCGCTGAGTGCGTACGGCGTGAGCGTCTACTGAGGCTCCGTACGACCACTCACTGATCACTCACCGATCACACGTTGATCTTCCGCGGCGGCCGGCGGGCATCCTCCGGCCGCCGCCCCTTCCCGGCCCGCCTCCGGTTTCCTGGGCCCTCCCGGCCCGATCGGCGCGGGATTATCGTGGAAAACGGGCCCCGATTCGAGGCCAAGATGCCCATACCGGGGTATCGATCACGACGACGACGGCAGGCAGGTGGCCGTGATGGTCGAGGAACTCGTCACAGCGGGGGCAGCCGTACTTTCCTGCGGCGCGGTCTACGCGATGGCCGCGGCCCGGGTGGTCAAGCAGTACGAGCGAGGGGTCGTGCTGCGCCTCGGGCGGCTGATGCCGCATGTGCGCGAGCCGGGCTTCACCATGATCGTTCCGATGGTGGACCGGCTGCACAAGGTGAACATGCAGATTGTCACGATGCCGGTCCCCGCCCAGGAGGGCATCACGCGGGACAACGTGACCGTCCGCGTGGACGCCGTCGTCTACTTCAAGGTCGTGGATGCCGCGGACGCTGTCGTCCAGGTCGAGGACTACCGCTTCGCGGTCTCGCAGATGGCGCAGACCTCGCTGCGCTCGATCATCGGCAAGAGCGAGCTCGACGACCTGCTGTCCAACCGCGAGAAGCTGAACCAGGGCCTGGAGCTGATGATCGACAGCCCGGCGCTGGGGTGGGGCGTGACCGTCGACCGGGTCGAGATCAAGGACGTCTCGCTGCCGGAGACGATGAAGCGCTCGATGGCCCGGCAGGCGGAGGCCGACCGTGAGCGGCGTGCCCGAGTGATCAACGCCGACGCCGAGCTGCAGGCGTCGAAGAAGCTGGCCGAGGCCGCGACGCAGATGGCCGATGCGCCCTCAGCACTCCAACTCCGGCTGCTCCAGACCGTGATGGCGGTGGCCGCGGAGAAGAACTCGACGCTCGTACTGCCCATTCCCGTGGAGCTTCTGCGCTTCCTGGAGCGCGCCCACGAGGGCCCGCAGCATCCGTCGGTGCAGGCGTCGCCGGGTTCGCGAAAGCAATCGGACCGGCCCGCCGAGTCGGCCACCGGTGAACAGCCGGGCGCGGAGGCGGTGTTCGAGGGTGAGGCGCCCGGGCTGGAGGCACCGGAGAGCCCGGCCACCGCTGCCGAGGTTCCCGAGATCCCGGAGCGGCCGGAAGCGCCGGCGGCCGCCGGCGAGCCGTCTCACCGTCAGGGCGACGGTGACCACCCGAACGGCCAGTCATCCTCGGACTCCGGAACCGGAACGGCGATTACCGGACAGGCCTAGCAAGGACGGGTCTTCCGGCCCCCATCCGGACGCCGGACCCTCAACGGTGTGCCGTGCTGAGGTGACGTGCGTCTCCACAGGTGTGCGCATGGTGTGAGACCACGCCGTGAATTCTTCGCACATACGACCGGAACACAGTCTTGTGTGTCACAGACCGGCGTCGGATACTCGACGCCACTCATCGTCATTTGGCATGGACGCGACTTGCGATGCGATGGGCTCGATCGGGAGTCGCGTCCTGCGCGGTAAGGCGCCACCCATCAGCACCACACCGTTCCGTACGACAACCGAGGCATGACACCCTCCGGGCCGATGCTCCCCACGGCTGGCCCAACCCCCCACGGGAGGTTACGACTTGAAGCACCGACGCATACCCAAGCGCCGTACCGCCATCATAGGAGCGTCTGCGGCGGCCGTCGTTGCCACCGCGTTCGCACTGTCCAGCGCGAACGCCGCACCAACGTCCAGCATTGACACCCTGACGGCCCAGGCCGCCGGGAGACTCGCCTCCACACTCGGCTCCGACCTGGGAGCCGACAGCGGCGGGGCGTACTACGACGCCGACGCCAAGAAACTCGTCGTGAACGTCGTGAACGAGGCCGCGGCGGAGAAGGTCCGCGCCGAGGGCGCCGAGGCGAAGCTGGTCACGCACACGCTGGCGCAGCTCGACTCGGTGAAGGACACGCTGACCGAGAAGGGCATGACGGGCACGGCCCGCGCGGTCGACGTGAGGACGAACCAGGTGGTCGTCACCGCCGACAGCACCGTCAAGGGTGCCGAACTGGCCGAGCTGAAGAAGCAGGTCGCGGCCCAGGACGGCAAGGCCGTACTGAAGCGCTCGAAGGGCAGGTTCACCACCAGAATCGCCGGTGGTGACGCCATCTGGGGCTCCGGCGGGCGCTGCTCGCTGGGCTTCAACGTCACGGTGAACGGCGAGCCGGCCTTCCTGACGGCCGGTCACTGCACCGAGGCCATCTCGAGCTGGTCCGACTCCCAGGGTGGAGCTGAGATCGCGACCACCACGGACGGCAGCTTCCCCGACAACGACTACGGTCTCGCGACCTACACCAGCGAAGTGGACCACCCCAGTGAGGTGAACCTCTACAACGGATCCACGCAGGCCATCACCCAGGCCGGCGACGCCACGGTGGGCCAGCAGGTGCAGCGCAGCGGCAGCACCACGCAGGTCCACGACGGCGAGGTCACGGCGGTCGACGCCTCCGTCACGTACCCGGAGGGCACGGTGAACGGTCTGATCCAGACGACCGTCTGCGCCGAGCCGGGCGACAGCGGTGGCTCGCTCTTCGCGGGTGACACGGCGCTCGGTCTCACCTCCGGCGGCAGCGGTGACTGCTCGTCCGGCGGTGAGACCTTCTTCCAGCCGGTCCCCGAGGCTCTCGAGGTCTTCGGGGCTCAGATCGGCTGACCACCGGCCGGCCGGCGTTGCAGCGCCGGCCGGCCCGACGGCCGGGGGAACGGCCGTCCCGCAGGCCCCCGGACACCCCCACAGTGTCCGGGGGCCGCGGTGTGCCGTCCCGCGGTCCGCGTCATCGGAAGCCTGGACACGGCGCTGCCTCAGAACGAGTAGACCGTGCCTTCCTGCATCGCTCCGTTCATCTCACAGGCGTTGGCGAAGGTCTGGGACCAGGAGACCCGCTTCCCCTGCCACACGCCGTCCGCCGTGACGACGACCGGGTCCCAGATCTTCGTACACATGGGGCCGGGGCCCTCGTGGACGGTCAGGGCCTCGAACTGGCCACCCACGGAACGGAGTTCGGCGCAGGCCTTGGCGGCGGCCGGATGTGTGCCGCCGGCCTTGGGGAAGCAGTTCAGCAGGACGGCACGCTGCACCGTGGACGTCGCGACGCCGTCCCCCTTGCCGACCGTGAGCACAAGAGCCGACGGGGCGTAGAGCGAGCTGGCTTCGGCGGGTGCGGCCTCGGCCGCTCCGGTGGTGCCCGCCAGCAGACCGACGGTCAGAGCGGAGACCGCCCCCAACGCCCGTGCGGTGTAACGCATGTTGACTCCTTTGGTGTTCGCAGGTGCAGATGCCGGACGGGAGTCTTGCTCATGCGAACGGTGAACGCACGTCCGTCGGTCACTTTCAGTCGTAGTGTCCGAACTGAACGTGTCCGAATGTTCATTCGGGCAGTTCGGAGGCGGTGTGAAGGGTGTGGGGAGGACGTCCAGAATGTGGACATGTTTGCTTGCTTCAAGCAAAAACGCCAACTTGACCTGCGCAAACGCGACTTGGATTTCATGCCTGATTGCCGCAGCTCGACCGGAAACCGCCGTCGCTCACCGGCGTGTCGCGGTTTCCCTCGTAGCGCCGGGGGCTTGTGGCGCTGTTGCGGACACTCCGTCAGGCGCCCTCGTGGGCAGGTGATGTGTGATCGCTATCGATCAGGAACGGGTTCAGTGACGCCCGTTCGTGTTCGCCCTTTTCCCGATCGGGACGGCTCAAACCACTTTCCCGCTGTCCTTTTCCCCGGTCATGTGCCGCGTGAACACCGGTGCGGCACAAGCGTGTCGAGACCGGCGCACTCCCGGGGCTCACCGCCGCGGATGCAGGTGCCGCCTCCCGTCGCGCAGGGTCGCGAGCCCCAGAGTGGCCACGGTTCCGCCCACCGCCCAGGCGGAGACGACGAGCAGCGGACCCGTCATCGCACTGCCCCGGAAGTACGCGATCGAGCGGACCGACCAGGTCGCCGCCCCCGGTGGCAGCGCCGGCCCGATGGCGCGCCAGAAGTCCGGCAGCAGCGGATACGCATACGGGCCACCTGCGCTGGGGTTGCCCGCGATGACGACGATCAGGATGGCGAGGCCGATGCCCACCGTTCCGGCGAGCCCCTGCAGCGCGAGGGTCAGTGCCCCGACGGCGAACACCAGCAGGGCGCCCAGACCCAAGAAGCCGGGCGTGCTGCCCGGCAGGGCGTCGAGGACGGGCCCCGCGATGAGCGCGCCGCCGAGGCCGCCGAGAACCGCGTACACCGCGAGAACCGCGAGCCGGATCACCGCCCGGTGCGGATTCGCGGGCCGCGCACCCGCGCTGACCGCCAGGGCGGCGGCGCACAGATAGCCGCCCACGCACCACCCGACGACCAGGTAGAACGAGGTCAGTCCGCGGCTGTCCCCCGCGTGCACCGGTGCGACGTCCTCGGTCCGCAGCTCGCGCTGCTGCGCCCGTTCGGCCCGCGCGACGACCTCCTCGAGGGCCTGCGCGAGCGCGGAGCCCGCACCTGAGGCGACGAGCAGGGTGTCGGTGGTGCCCCGTGGGTCGATCACGAGCGCCCCGTCGACCTCCCGGTCCCGGATGCGCCGGCGGGCGTTCGCCTCGTCCGGTGCCTCCGCGGTCACCTCCAGCGGCTCACCGGGCAGCGACTCCAGTCGTCCGGCAACCGTGTCCCGGACCTGTTCCGGGGCGGCGAGGGCGATCGGGACGCGGTGCGGCGACGGGGCGTGGAAGGCGCCGATGTAGGACGCGATGAAGGCGAGCTGCAGAAGCAGTACCCCGACGATCAGCAGGGCGGCCCGGCCCGAGACCGCGGCCCCGACCTCGTCGAGGAAAGCGGGGCGGGGCCGGGATTCGCCGGGGCCGCCGGGGAGTGGCACCCCGCCGGGGTGTGCGGTGCCGCCGTCGCCGGGGTTGGTCATGCGCCGCTCCTCGCTCCTCGCCGCACAGGCCGGAAGGGGCTCGTTCCGGCGCGGATCCGTGCCCCCACGGTGCGCGGGGCGGCTGGGCGCCGCAGGCGGCGGAAGGCCGATCAGGTGAGTAGTACGGGGGCGGGGGAGGGGGTGGACGTGCCCGAATATCGAGTCGCACGACTGTTCGAAACTTGGTCTATGGTGGGGGTGGGGGCGAAAGGTTTCGGTCAGGGGGTGGGCGAGCGGCAGGAGGTGCGGATGCCCGGGTTCACGCATCTGCACACCGTCTCGGGGTTCTCCATGCGGTACGGCGCCGCACACCCGGAGGCGCTGGCCGGGCGTGCCGCCGAGCGCGGCATGGACGCGGTCGCGCTGACCGACCGGGACACCCTCGCCGGGACGGTCCGGTTCGCCAAGGCGTGCGCACGGGCCGGGGTCCGCCCGCTGTTCGGCACCGGCCTGGCCATCGGCGAACGGCCGCGGGAGGACCGCGAGCGTGCCCCCCGCAGGCGTACGCCCGTGCGCGGCGGGGCGTTCATCGACGAGTCCGCGCCCCGTACGGTCTTCCTCGCGCGCGACGGCGCCACCGGCTGGGCCGCCCTGTGCCGTCTGATCTCCGCAGCCCACGCGGACACCGCGGCCGAACGGCCGGTCCTTCCCTGGGCCGACCTGGAGACCTCCGCGGACAGCGGTCTGACCGTGCTCCTCGGCCCCGGCTCCGAGATCGGCCGGGCGCTGGCCGCCGGCCGCCCCGACCGCGCAGCCGGACTCCTCGCACCCTGGCGGGACCTCCACGGAGACGCGCTCCGGCTGGAGGTCGTCCACCACGGCCGCGCGGGCACCGCCCCCGGCTCGCTCCGGCTCGCCGCCCGCACCCTCGGCTTCGCCGCCGAGCAGGGCGTACGAGCCGTACTGAGCAACGCCGTCCGCTACGCAGACCGGGGCCACGGCGAGGTCGCCGACGTGCTGGACTCCGCCCGCCGCCTCGTCCCCATCGACCCGCGGAAGCCGGACACCCTCGACACCGGCGAACGCTGGCTCAAGGACACGCGCGACATGGCCCGCATCGCCGAGCGGATCGCCGAGGCCGCGGGGTTCCGACGCGACGCCGCACACCTCCTGCTGGAGGAGACGCAGGCCACCGCGGCCGAGTGCCGCGTCGACCCCGAGGACGACCTCGGGCTCGGCAGCGTGCACTTCCCCGAGCCGTATCTGGTCGGCGCGGAGCGGCGCACCGCCGACCGCACCCTGCGCTCCCGCTGTGCCGCCGCCATGGTGCTCCGCGGCTACGACGGGGAGCGGAAGCGCTGGGAGCGGCTGCACGAGGAGCTGGACATCATCGCGTTCCACGGCTTCGCCTCGTACTTCCTCACCGTCGCCCGGGTCGTCGACGACACCCGCGCACTCGGCATCCGCGTCACCGCCCGCGGCTCCGGCGCCGGGTCCCTGGTCAACCATCTGCTCGGCATCGCGCACGCCGACCCCGTGGAGCACGGCCTGCTGATGGAACGGTTCCTCTCCCGGGACCGGCGGGTGCTGCCCGACATCGACGTCGACGTGGAGTCGGCGCGGCGGCTGGAGGTCTACCGTGCGATCTTCGACCGCTTCGGGGCGGAGCGCGTCGCGACCGTCTCCATGCCCGAGACCTACCGCGTACGCCACGCCATCCGCGACGTGGGCGCGGCCCTCGGCATGGACCCGGCCGAGACCGACCGCCTCGCCAAGGCGTTCCCGCACATCCGTGCTCGCGACGCGCGCGCGGCGCTCGCCGAACTGCCCGAGCTGCGCGGGATAGCCGCCGAGCAGGACCGTTTCGGCGACGGCCGGCTGTGGGAGCTGGTCGAGGCGCTGGACGCGTTGCCCCGCGGCATCGCCATGCATCCCTGCGGAGTGCTGCTCTCGGACGCCTCGCTGCACGCCCGTACGCCCGTCGTGGCGAGCAGCGGGGAGAACTTCCCGATGTCGCAGTTCGACAAGGACGACGTCGAGGACCTCGGACTGCTCAAACTGGACGTCCTCGGCGTGCGGATGCAGTCCGCGATGGCGCACGCCGTCGCCGAGATCGAACGGGCCTCGGGGGAGCGGGTGGACCTCGACGACCCGGCGGACGTGCCGATGGGCGACCCCGCGACGTACGACCTGATCCGGTCCACCGAGACCCTCGGCTGCTTCCAGATCGAGTCGCCCGGCCAGCGTGATCTGATCGGGCGGTTGCAGCCCGGCACCTTCCATGACCTCGTTGTCGACATCTCGCTCTTCCGGCCGGGACCCGTCGCGGCCGACATGGTCCGGCCCTTCATCGAACGGCGGCACGGGCGCACCCCGCCGCACTATCCGCACGCGGACCTGGAGGGCGTGCTGAGCGAGACCTACGGCGTCGTGGTCTTCCACGAGCAGATCATCGAGATCCTGCGCATCATGACCGGCTGCTGGCGTGGGCGCGCGGACGAGGCGCGCCGCGCGCTGTCGGACCCTGAGCGGCAGGGGCGGGTACGGGCCTGGTTCTTCGAGGAGGCGGGCCGGCGGGGCTACGGGCCGGAAGTGCTGGAGCGCACCTGGGAGATCGTCGAGGCGTTCGGCAGTTACGGCTTCTGCAAGGCGCACGCCGTCGCCTTCGCCGTGCCGACCTACCAGTCGGCGTGGCTGAAGGCGCACCACCCCGCCGCCTTCTACGCGGGACTGCTCACCCACGATCCCGGGATGTACCCGAAGCGGCTGCTGCTCGCGGACGCCCGGCGGCGCGGTGTGCCGATCCTTCCCCTGGATGTGAACCGGTCGGGCCCGGCCTATCGAATCGAACTGGTGTCTGGGGATGAAGCCGCGTCAGGGGATAAATGGGGCATCCGCCTTGCGCTCTCCGACGTGCACGGCATCAGCGAGGCCGAGACCGAGCGGATCGCGGACGGGCAGCCGTACACCTCGCTCCTGGATCTGTGGCAGCGGGCCCGGCCCGGACGGCCGGTCGCCGAACGGCTCGCCCAGACCGGCGCGTTGGACGCGTACGGGGACAACCGCCGCGACCTGCTCCTGCACATCGCCGAACTGCACCGGCAGCACCGGGTGGCCGGGCGTACGGGCGGGGCGCACGCCGGACAGCTTCCGCTGGACGCGGAGGCGCGCGCGGGGGCGGAGCCGCTGGGGCTGCCGGACCTCGACGCCTCCGAGCGGCTCGGCGCCGAGCTGAACGTGCTCGGCATGGACACCTCCCGCCATCTCCTGGGCGACCACCAGGAGTTCCTGGAGGAGCTGGGCGCGACCCCGGCGCGGCGGCTGGCGTCCGCGCGCCATGGCGAGGTCGTGCTCGTCGCCGGGGCCAAAGCGGCCACGCAGACGCCGCCGATCCGCTCCGGCCGCCGGGTCATCTTCACCACCCTCGACGACGGTACGGGCCTGGTCGACCTGGCCTTCTTCGACGACAGCCACGCCACCTGCGCACACACGGTCTTCCACTCCTGGCTGCTGCTCGTCCGCGGTACGGTCCAGCGGCGCGGGCCGCGCAGCCTCAGCGTCGTGGGCGCCGCGGCCTGGAACCTGGCCGAACTCGCCGAACTGCGCCGGGAGGGCGGCCTGGAGGCGGTCGCGGCGCGGCTGACCGAGGAGAGCCGGGGCGGCGCGGCGGCTGTGGATGCGAACGCCGCCGATCCGGACGCCGCTGATCCGGGGGCCGCGGGAGCCGCCGGCCATGAGGGAGACGGGGGGACCGGAGGCTCCGGTGACGGCGCGGACGGTCCGGATGGTTCGGGCGGTCCGGATGGTTCGGGCGGCGCGGACGGTTCGGGCGACGCCGACACCGACGGCGCGCACGGCCGCCGCATCCACATGCCCACCGGCTACGCCATGCACCCCTGGGCGGACCTCCGCCCCGCGGGCGAGGGCTCCGCGACCCCCCGCAAGCTGTGGCACTCCAGCCCGGGGAGCGCGGGCCGATGACCACTCACGCCACACGTGCCCGGTTCTCCCTCCGGACCGGAGTCGAGCAGTCCGTGATGTCTCGATGGCGAGTGGGAGGCGATGTCCCGTGAACGACGTCCGGCAGCCCAGCAGTGGTACGGGAAGCATTCTGCATGTGCGCTGTGCCTCGACGCTGTCCGAGGACGGCTACCGGGCCGTGCTGGAACTGCTTCGGGAATTCTCCCCTGTCGTACAGGCCGTTCCGCCCAGGGCTGCGCTGGTTCAGGTACGAGGGGCGCAGCGATACTTCGGTGCGGATGCCAGGCGGATTGCCGGAATGGTGCGGTTGCGCTCCTTGGCCCGCCTGGGCACGGACGTGCGTATCGGAGTCGCCGGGACGTGGGCCGTGGCAGCAACCGCCTCCGGTCGTGTACCGGGGCACGGCGGCGTTCTGGCCGTGGCCGACGATTCGGTGGACACCTTCCTCGCGCCGCTACCGGTGGAGTCGCTGTACGGCATCGGGCCCAAGCAGGCCGAGGCACTGCATGCGTACGGGCTGCGCACCATCGGTGCGCTTGCCGCTCTCCCGCCGGGAGTTGTCGAACGGATCCTGGGCAGGCGCGCAGGCCGGGTGGCCGCGGAACACGCTCGCGGGATCGACCCCCGGCCGGTCACCCCCAAAGATCTGCCGCGCTCGGAGAGCGTCCGGCACCGGTTCACCCGGTACGAACTCGACGGTCCCCCCGTACGGGCCGTACTTCTCGGTCTGGTGGTCCGGCTGGCGGCAGTGCTGCGCACCCGTCGTCAGGCCGCCCGGTCCTTGTCCTTGACGCTGGAGTTCGCCGGCGGGGCTCGTTGGGAGAAGACCCGGAGGCTTGCGGAGGCGTCTGCGCACGACGAGGACCTGCGCAACCTGGCGTACAGGCTGATGGACGCGGCCGGTCTGCAGCGGGCATGCCTGACCGGTCTGGTACTTCGCGCCGAAGACCTCATCGATGCCGAGCGCGTGACACGGCAGATCTCACTCGACCCGGAGCGCGAATCCCGCCTGTCGGTGGAAGCGTCCGTCGACCGGGCGAACTCCCGGTTCGGCTTCGGTACCGTGCGTCCGGCCGCCACGTTCCGCAAGGCGTCGTAGATGCGGTCGATGAACCTCCGCAACGGAAGCTGCGTCTTGACCGACACACATCACCATTGATGCCCGCGATTGATCGTGACCGCCGTACGGGACGCGGTGAGGCTACCGGCGCACGCCCACCAGGGGCGTTTTCCCGGTAGTCGTCGATGCCTTTCCCGGGTGGCCGAAATCGGGAGGGGATCCCTCGCGTCCTCGTCAAGGGATCCCGCAGGAACCGGGATCGGGAGTCAGGGGCGCGGAGGGCGTGGACACGGTACGGAGATCGTTCTGGGAGCGTCGGCGGCGGCGGTGCTCGACGAGCCGGCGACCCGCGAGGAGTTGATCGCCGTCGCGGGGCTGCCACCGGACCTTCGGCAGGAGTGCCCTCCTCGCCGCCCTCTCCTGCTCCGCTCTGGCGGAATACGAGCGCGGCCGTTACGGCTGTTCGTCCCGCTCGCCGCACTCTCCGTCCAGCAGGTTGGTGCCCGGCCCGCTTCGGCAGGAACTGCACGGACGGGACGCTGACGTGCTCGCGTGCAGAGAGCCGTTGCCATGGGCGTCCCTGGCTCGTCATCGCCGCGCAGCCGGCCGCATCCACGGCTGGCTGCGCGCCGTGGAGCGGGCTGCGGTGCAGGCCACCGAGTCCGGGCGGCACCAGGATGCGATCGGGGTGCTGGAGCGGACCCTCGCCTCTCCTGCCGTGCCGCAGCAAGCCCGTGCCCGCCTGGCGCCGATGCTGGCGCGCAGCGCGGTCCTCGGCTGCGCTCGGACCCAGCTCCGGAGTCGACCCGGAGGCGGCCCGGAGTTCGGAGAGAAGGGTCTGCCGGTCCCGAAGGCGGTGGCCGGCAGGCCCCGTTGGCCGTTCATCGGTCATCCGCCACGGCCGGGAGTCACGGCGCCGTCCAGCGGCTCACATTCGAACGGGTCGGTGTCCCGGCGGCCCGCTCCGTCACGCTCTGGCCAACGATTGGGATGCGACGTGAAGGTCATGTGCCGGATTCTTTACCGCCATATGCCTGGCCAGTGGGCCTACTCGCCCGTAACTTGAACTCAGAACAGCTCTCTTGTGATCCGGATCACAGGCGACGGAGTCACCCAGCCCGTCCCGCCCCCCGCGAGGAGATCACATGAAGCTGCCCTGGAAGCGAGCCCTGAAGCTTCTTCCTGCCCTTCTACTGACGGCCGGCCTGGCCGCGGTCCCCGTGCAGGCCACCGCCGTACAGGCTGCTTCCGCCGCCCCTGATGCCCCTGCCGCCTCTGCCGCCAACTCCAGCGGCTGGAACGACTTCTCCTGCAAGCCGTCCGAGGCGCATCCCCGCCCCGTCGTCCTCGTGCACGGCACGTTCGGCAACTCGGTCGACAACTGGCTCGGTCTCGCTCCTTATCTCACCGCACGTGGCTACTGCGTCTTCTCCCTCGACTACGGCCAACTGCCCGGCGTGCCCTTCTTCCACGGCCTCGGACCCATCGACAAGTCGGCCGGCCAGCTCGCGGACTACGTCGACCGCGTCCTGGCCGCGACCGGAACGTCCGAGGTCGACCTGGTCGGCCACAGTCAGGGCGGCATGATGCCGCGGCACTACCTCAAGTTCATGGGCGGGGCGTCGAAGGTGAACGCCCTGATCGGGCTGGCGCCGGACAACCACGGCACCGACCTGAACGGGCTCACCAAACTCCTGGAGCACTTCCCCGGGGCCAAGGACGCGATCAATGAGCACACCCCCGGCCTCGCCGACCAGATCGTCGGCTCGGACTTCCTCACCAAGCTCAACGCGGGCGGCGACACCGTCCCCGGAGTGCGCTACACCGTCATCGCGACGAAGTACGACGAGGTCGTGACCCCGTACCGGTCGCAGTTCCTGTCCGGGCCCGAGGTCCGCAACGTCCTCCTCCAGGACCTCTGCCCGCTGAACATCTCCGAGCACCTGGCGATCGGGCTCCTGGACCGAATCGCCTTCCACGAGGTCGCCAACGCCCTCGACCCGGCCAACGCCGAGACCACGACCTGCTGGTCGATCGGCTGAACCACGGCACGTACGAGGCGCCGCCGCCCTCCCGGACGAGCAGGGCGGCAGCGCCATGTGCCCGTACGACGTGTGACCTGCACGCCGTACGGAGACGGGGAGTCCCGGACGTCGGAGGGCTCAGCCGCGGTGGCGTGCGGCGCCGGTGGCAGTGCCCCTGCGGCGCCTCGCGGCCACGATGAGCAGACCGGCACCGAGGGCGGCCACGGCCGCACCGCCGACCGCGAGCGGCGCGGTGCCGCTCTCGCCACCGGTCCGGGCGAGGCGCTCCTCACCGTCGCTCTCGCCGTTCGGCGCGGGCGCGTTGGCCCCGGTCGCCTCGTGCCCGGCGCCCTCGCCCGGCCGGTCGGCGGACTCATCGGCCGGAGCGGACTTCACCCCGGTGTCCGAGGCGGAGCCGTGGCCGCCGTCGTGACCGTTGTGGTCCACGGTCGACTTCCCGGCCCCCTCCTCGATCTGGCCGTCGGTCGGCGCGCTCGCCTCGGGAACCGGGGCCGAACCGCCGCTGCCTCCGCCGAACACCACGTCGGAGCAGGTGTAGAAGGCCTCGGGGCTGTCCGAGCGCTGCCAGATGCTGTAGATCAGGTGGCGCCCCGACTTGCCGGGCACGGTGCCGTCGAAGACGTAACTGCCGTTCTCCAGCTTCGGGTCCGTCACCTCGGCGAACGGCTCGGCCTCCAGGTCCGACCACTTGAGCGGCTTCTTCGGGTCGTAGCCGTCCTTGGTGATGTAGAGCTCGAAGGCGCCCTTGTGCGGGGCGGTGGCCTTGTACCGGAAGGTGTGGCGGCCGGCCGACATCCGGGTCGACGGCCAGTCGGCGCGCGGCAGGTCCAGCCCCTTGTACTTGTCGCGACCCGCGCTGCACAGCTTGCCGTCCGGGATGATCTCCTTGTGGCGCCCGGCCGCGTTCCCGATGTTGACCTCGTTCCAGTCGTAGAACGCCTGGGTGCCGCTCGCGGCGACGGCCGCCTTGCACGCGGCGGACCGGGGGCTCTCCGGGCCCTCGGTGTAACAGGCCGACACCCGGCTGACCGGGTCGGTCATCGAGCCGTGCGCGGCGGCCGGGACGGCCGTGAGGGCGGAGAACACCAGCGGTGCCGTGCCGAGTACGGCGATTCCGGCGGCCTTGCGACGAGAGGTCATCGTGGGGGTCTCCTCAAACGGTCGTGCGGTACCGCGCTCAGGGGGATCTGGGCGAGGTCCGGTGCCCGGGCGAGATGCGGTCCAGGACCGACGGAACCGTCGGCACGGCCCCGTGGGCCACCAAAGGTGTCGCCCGCCCGTCACGGCGCTCAGCACGCTAGCCCCGCGGAGCGGTGAAATCCCCTGCTGGGGCGGGCCGGAGGCGATCCTTATGGTGCGGTTGAGGCACCTCTAAGCGAGGCAACAGAAAGCCCGTCCGGCACGTGGTGCAGCGCAGCCGAGGGGCGCTGAGAGGGGCCCGGGCACCGGCGTGGCAAGGTGTCCCCCATGAGCGCAGCCCGCCCCCGTACCTCGTCCGCCGCGCTGCGGCTCATCGAGGCCGTCGCCGATCCCGGTACCTGGCAGAGCTGGGACCGGCCGGTGGAGATCAGCACCGAGGATCCGGACTATCGGGCCGACCTCGAGCGCGCCCGCGAGCGCACCGGCCTCGACGAGTCGGTCATCACCGGTGAGGGCAGGATCCGAGGGCGGCGGGTGGCGGTCGTCGCCTGCGAATTCGGTTTCCTGGCCGGGTCCATCGGGATCGACGCGGGCGAGCGGCTCGTCCGGGCCGTGGAACGCGCCACCGCAGAACGCCTCCCCATCCTGGCCGCGCCCGCCTCCGGGGGCACCCGGATGCAGGAGGGCACGGTCGCGTTCGTCCAGATGGTGAAGGTCACCGCGGCCATCACCGATCACAAGGCGGCGGGACTGCCGTATCTGGTCTACCTCCGGCACCCGACCACCGGAGGCGTCCTCGCCTCCTGGGGGTCCCTCGGCCATCTCACCGCGGCCGAACCCGCCGCGCTCATCGGCTTCCTGGGCCCCCGCGTCCACGAGGCCCTCTACGGCGAGGAGTTCCCGCCAGGCGTCCAGACCGCCGAGAACCTGATGGCCAACGGCCTGGTCGATGCGGTCCTGCCGGCGGATCAGCTCGCCGGGACAGCGGCCCGGGCACTGGACGTTCTCGCCGGTGACGATGCCGGCACCGGGCCCGGCGGGAACGGCGCGACGCTCTCCTCCGGCCCGCCCGCTTCGGACGGGCCCTCCTCGGACGCCGCCTCCGCCGAGGGCCCCTTCGCGGACATGCGCCCTGGGGACGGGCGCGCACCGTCCGCCGGGGAGTCCATCCGCCGCTCGCGGCGCGGCGACCGCCCCGGCGTACGGGCGTTGCTGAAGGTCGCATGCCGTGACGTCACGCCGCTCAGCGGCACCGGCGCGGGCGAGCACGACCCCGGGCTGCTCCTCGCCCTCGCCCGTATCGGCGGCACTCCCTGCGTGCTGCTCGGCCACGACCGGCGCGGTGAGGCCGCCCCGCCGCTCGGACCCGCCGGGCTGCGCGAGGCCCGGCGCGGCATGCGGATCGCCGCCGAACTGGACCTGCCGCTGCTCACCGTCGTCGACACGGCGGGCGCCGCACTCTCCCGCGAGGCCGAAGAGGGCGGACTGGCCGCGGAGATCGCCCGCTGCCTCGCCGACCTCGTGACACTGCCCGCGCCGACCCTGTGTCTGCTGCTCGGCCAGGGCGCGGGCGGCGGCGCACTCGCGCTGCTGCCCGCGGACCGGGTGATCGCCGCCCGCCACGCCTGGCTCTCGCCGCTGCCGCCGGAGGGCGCGTCCGCGATCCTGTACCGGACGACGGAGCGGGCCTACGAGGTCGCGGGCCGCCAGGGCGTACGGTCCTCCGACCTCCTCGCCCATGGCATCGCCGACCGTATCGTCGAGGAGACGGACGAGATCGGCGAGGGCGACGCGGCCGACCGTGCGGGTGCGTTCCTCACCCGCCTCGGGGACATCCTCGGCGCCGAACTGGCCGCGTTGCGCGCCGAGCCGCCCGCGCTGCGCCTCGCCACCCGCAGGCAGCGCCACCGCGGGCTGGGGACGACGGGCCGATGACGGACGACACCGTCATCCGATCCGCGACCCGGCCGACGCGTCCGCCGTGCGGACCGTCACCCGGGCCGCGTACCACCCGTACGTCGAGAGGACCGGTGGACGCCCAGCCCCCATGGACGCGGGTGTGAAGGCCACCATGCGGTCCACACCCGTGCGTTGACTATGAAGAACCAGCGGACCTACGAGCGCCGCGGCTACGAGGAGACGGCGCGCGGGCGGACCGATCGGTGCCACCGGATCCACTATCGCGAGCGGTGCGAGGGGGGCGCGCCTCGGCGCGGGATGCGGGTGGTGGGTGGCGGGTGGCGGTGGTGTCCGCGTGCCGGGTGGTGGGTGGTGGGTGGTGGTTGTGTCCGCGTGCCGGGTGGTGGGTGGCGATTGTGTCCGCGTGCCGGGTCGCGGTGGTGTCCGCGTGCCGGGTGGCGGTGTCCGTGGTGTCCGCGCGCCGGGAAGGGGTCCGGAGCGCCGGTGGCATCGGGTTGTCAGTGGCCGGTGCGACGATCCCGGTGTGAGCGATGACAGCGATCTTCAGCAAATCACGGGTACGGCCGCGTACTGGGACGGGGCGGCCGACCGGTTCGACGACGAGCCGGATCACGGGCTGCGCGATCCGCAAGTGCGCGCGGCCTGGGCGGGGCGGCTGGCGGACTGGCTGCCGGATGAGCCGTCAGACGTCCTCGACCTCGGGTGCGGCACGGGCAGCCTGTCCCGGCTCGCGGCCGACCTGGGCCACCGGATCACAGCCGTCGACCTCTCGGCCGCCATGGCCGCCCGCGCGCGGGCCAAGCTGGAGGGTACGGGGGCGCGCGTCCTCGTCGGCGATGCGTCGGAACCTCCGGTGGGGGAGCGGCGCTTCGACGTCGTCCTCGCCCGCCACGTGCTGTGGATGATGGATGATCCTGCGGCCGTGCTGCGCCGCTGGTCCGCACTGCTGCGACCGGGCGGGCGACTCGTTCTGATCGAAGGACTCTGGGGCACGACGACGCCGGTCGGCATCCGTTCCGCCGAACTCGCCGCGCTTGCCGCCTCGTTGGCCACCCGGCTCAGTACCGAGCTGCTTTCCGGCGATCCCCTTCTGTGGGGCCGCCGGGTCGACGACGAGCGCTACGCCATGGTGGTGCACCCCGTATCCGCGAACCGGCCGGACCCTGCACGACCGGATTTCGCCGCACATGAGGAACCGTCGGGGTCCGGTACCGAACCGGCCGGACCCCGCCGCCACACCGAGGTCGTCGACGTCCACCTCATCCTGCGCCGCGGCGGCGACGTACTGCTCGCCCGCAGGGCCAACACCGGTTACGCGGACGGGCTGTTGCACGCCCCGTCCGGTCATGCCGAGGACGGCGAGGACGTGCTGCAGGCCGTGATCCGTGAGGCGCGCGAGGAGACCGGACTCGAGCTGCGGCCCGGCGACCTGCGAGTCGCGCTGGTGATGCAGCACCGTGCGCCGGAGGACAGCGCGCAGCCCCGCATGGGCTGGTTCTTCGAGGCGCTGTATGCGGCGGGCGGCGAGCCGGTCAACCGCGAACCCGGCAAGTGCTCGCAGCTCGACTGGTTCCCGCTGGACGCGTTGCCCGACGACATGGTCGCGTACTGCAGGGCCGGGCTGGATGCCTACCGGGCAGGCAGCCGCTTCGTCCTGCACTGGCACCGTCCCGGCGACTCGATCGCCTATGACGCTCGGCTCCCGGACCGTGCCATAAGGCTCCCGGCCACCTCACCGCCTCCGGATACCCGGGCATTTTCGGCCATGAAGCGGTAGCCATGCCTCCGGGACTCGTGTCGCCGATCCGGTGACGGGCTTCGCCTTTTCGTGTGCCCCGCCGCGCTCGCCCTTCCGTCTTCCCACACAATGAGTGCGACAAAGAGCAGCACTGACGTTCAGCCCGCCGAAGCCGGAGTACAGCGGCGCCTCCGCGGCATGCCCAGCCCGGCCCCGTCCCCAGGAGCCCCCGTGAGCCTGAAGGTCACCGTCGTCATCGACGCAGCCGACGCACCGTACGAGCAGATCCGGGCCCAGATCGCGGACCAGGCGCACTCGGGGGCGATTCCGGTCGGCTACCGGCTTCCGACGGTCCGCGGGCTCGCCGAGGAGCTGGGGCTCGCGGCGAACACCGTCGCCAAGGCGTACCGCGCGTTGGAGTCGGACGGTGTGATCGAAACGCGTGGCCGGAACGGGACGTTCATCGCCCCGGCGGGAGAGGCGGCCGAACGCGAGGCCGCCGCGGCGGCCTCGGCCTATGCCCAGCGCGCCCGCCGTCTGGGCCTGGACCATGCCTCGGCGCGTACGGCGGTCGAGCAAGCTCTCCGCGCCACGTACGGCTCATGACACAGCCGTACGTGACGCGTGCGCCCGGCCTGCCGGCGCGCGCGGGAAACCGCTGACCCGGATTGCGAGGCGGAGAACACGAGGTTCGGCGGGCTGGTGCCGCTCACTAGAGGTATAGCCCGGCGTTCTGGTCCGGCGGCTGGTGCGGGACCGACGCCGGGCCGGTGCCGCGGCGCAGCGCGAACAGCTCGGCCAGCGTCGCACCGTCGCGCCCGACTGCCTCGCCGCCTTGGTCGTCCCCGCCGAGCCAGTCGAGCGCCTCGCGCCGGGTCAGCGGTCCCACCTCGATCCGGGCCAGGCAGCGGCCTGGCCGTACGACGGCGGGATGAAGCCGCTCCAGGTCCTCGTTCGTGGTGACTCCCACCAGGACGTTGCGCCCCTGGCCCAGCAGGCCGTCCGTGAGGTTGAGCAGCCGTGAAAGGGCCTGGCCCGCGGTGTGCTTGGCCTCACCGCGGATCAGTTCGTCGCAGTCCTCGAGCAGCAGCAGCCGCCAGCGGCCCTTCGCCGAGCCGTCGTCCTCGCCGATCGCGATGTCCATCAGATAGCCGACGTCGCTGAACAGCCGCTCCGGGTCGAGCACACAGTCGACCTGGCACCACTCGCGCCACGACCGCGCCAGCGTTCTGAGCGCCGAGGTCTTGCCCGTACCGGGAGGACCGTGCAGGAGGAGCAGCCGCCCCGCGATGTCGTCCGGCGTGATCTCCATCAGCCGGCCCATCGCCTCGGCCACCGGGGCCGTGTAATGGGGCCGGATCTCCTCCCACGTCCCGGCCGAGATCTGACGGGTCGTACGGTGCGGGCCGCGTCGCGGCGACACGTACCAGAAACCCATCGTCACATTCTCCGGCTGCGGCTCCGGCTCGTCCTCGGCACCGTCCACGCAGCGGCGCAGCACTTTCTCCGCCAGTTCGTCGTCGACCGCCGTGACGGTCACGTCCGCGCCGCGGTTCCATCGCGACACCAGCACCGTCCAGCCGTCGCCCTCCGCGAGGAGCGCGCTGCGGTCGTCGTCGCGCGCGGAGCGGAGCACCGTGGCACCCGGGGGCAGCAGCGTCAGGCCCGACTTGACGCGGTCGATGGAGGAACTGCGGGACCAGGGCTGCTCGCCCGTCGCGAACCGGCCCAGGAACAGCGCGTCCACGACATCGGACGGCGAATCGCTGTCGTCCATCGTCAGCCGGATCGGCAGCCCGTCGGAGGAGGCGGGTGCGCCGGGCGGGGCCGGAGCGTCACCGGTGAGCGCGCCGTCCGTCCGGTCCGCGCCGCCCGTGACTGCGCTGTCCGTCCGGTCCGCGCCGTCCCCGACCGCGCCGTCCGTGACCGCTGCATCAGTGACCGCACCATCCGCGATGGAGCCTTCGGAAAGAACGCCGTCGGGGGCAACGCCTTCGGGGAGCACGCTGTCGGGCGGGGCGTGCAAGGCCTGCTGGGCCTCGGGAGCACGGTCCGGGTCGCTGTCGGGAGCGGGCAGGATCTGCCTCCTGTCGTCGTCGTACGGCCGGTCGGCACACATGCCGCCCATGATCCGGCACGAATCGGCCATACGCATCCAGGTTTCCCGGTGCCTGGCCCGAAGTTCCCCCGAGGAACCGCCCGCCACCCGTGGTAGCTTTCGTATACGAGCTGTATGCGCGTTCTGGGGGTGCCCGTGCAGTCCGGCCGTGAGAAGGCGTACACGTACCTCAAGGAGGTCGTGCTGGCCGACCCGGAGATGCAGGGCAGATTCCTCACCGAGCAGGAGATCGCCGATCGGATCGGCGTCTCCCGCACCCCGATCCGCGAAGCGCTGCTGCTCCTCGCGGCCGAGGACCTGATCCAGTTGGTGCCCAAGCGCGGTGCCCACATCGCCCCGCTCTCCGGCCGGGAGATCACCGAGCTGATGGAGTTGCGCGGGATCGTCGAGCGCTACGCGGCGGAGCACGTGATCGGCAGCGGCGAAGTGCCGGCCCGGTCCCTCACCGAGATCCTGGAGCGCCAGAGCGCGCTCACCGGCCCGGACCAGCGCCGGGAGTTCATCGCGGCCGACCACCTCTTCCACGCCACCCTGGTCGCGGGCGTTGGCAACACCCTCCTCGACCGGCACTACGACGGGCTGCGCAGCCGTCAGATCCGTGTCGGTTTCGCCGCGCTCCACAATCAGCCGGGCCGGCAGGAGGTGGTGCTGGCCGAACACCGGGCGCTTCTCCATGCGTTGGTCTCCGGCGATGCCGACGCCGCGCGGGTCGCCGTCACCAGTCACCTCGACAGCACACTGCGCGTCCTGCTCGCGGGTTAGGCGCCGTCTTCCAAGTCCCATCTGCCCGGCGGAGGTCGCGGGGCCAGCCCTTCGGGCGGACGACGCCACGTTGAACACGGGCCTGGTTCCGCTCCCGGAGCGGCGGCGCGTGCTCGGCAGCGACGACGCGGACCTCTTGCCGGTCCGATGGAGAACCCCGCCGTGGACCGTCGATCGCCGGTCCACGGCGGGGTGTTGGCGGCCGCGGGCGCATCGCCGTACGCCTGCGCCTCCCCTTGCGGCGCGTCGTCTGTGCGCTGCGTACGGCGCCTGGTCAGTGCGCCGTATGACGCCTCCGCCAGGCTTCTCTATGTGCGCCCGCCGCGCTTTGTGTCAGGAGCGGTGCCTGGTGCCCGCTTCAGGAAAGGTCACTCCACGATCTTCAGCAGCTTGTTGGGCGAGCCGCTGCCGGGGTCTGTCACCACGTCGGGCGTGGCACCGTCACTCAGGGCCTGGGCGACTTCGGCGGGCGTGGCGCTCGTGTGCCCCGCGAGGTAGACCGCCGCCGCGCCGGCGACGTGCGGACTGGCCATCGACGTACCCGAAATGGTGTTGGTGGCGTCGTCCGAGGTGTTCCAGGCACCTGTGATGTCCGAGCCCGGTGCGAAGATGTCCAGCCGGGCACCGAAGTTGGAGAAGTACGAGCGGCCGTCCGCGTTGGTCGTCGAGCCCACCGTGATCGCCTCGGGTACCCGCGCGGGGGAGAAGCCCTCGGCGTCGGCGCTCGAATTGCCCGCCGCCACCGCGTAGGTGACGCCACTGGCGATGGAGTTCTTGACGGCGGTGTCGAGGGCCTCGTCGGCGCCGCCGCCGAGCGACATGTTGGCGACCGACGGGCCGCTGTGGTTCTGCGTCACCCAGTCGATGCCCGCGACGACGCCCGCCGTGGTGCCCGAGCCCTGGTCGTTGAGCACGCGCACGGCCACGACCTTCGCGCTCTTCGCCACGCCGTGCGCGGTGCCCGCTGCCGTGGACGCGACGTGCGTGCCGTGCCCGTGCCCGTCCTGTGCGGTGTTGTCGTTGTCCACCGCGTCGTAGCCGTCGGCGGCTCGGCCGCCGAAGTCGGCGTGGCTGATGCGGACTCCGGTGTCGATGACGTACACCGTGGTGCCGCTGCCCGCGCTGTCCGGATAGGTGTACTTCTGGTCGAGCGGCAGAGCCGCCTGGTCGATACGGTCGAGGCCCCAGGACGGCGGGTTGTCCTGGGTGGCCCCGATACTGACTCTCCGGTCCTGGTAGACCTTCTCCACCGCAGGGTCCGCGGCGAGCCGTCGTGCCCCGGCCGCGTCCAGCCGGACGGCGTAGCCGTTGAGCGCGGCGCGGTAGATCCGCAGCACGGTGCCGCCGTAAGCGGCGACCAGCTTCTTGCCCTCGGCGGAGGCGGACTTGAGGCCGCTGCCCTGCTTGAACGTGACGATGTAGCTGCCCTTGACGGCGTCGGAGGCGCCGGCGCCGACGATCGTGCCGTCCGCGGGGGCGGCGTCGGCGGGAAGTGCGGTGAGTCCGCCGAGGAGCGCGGCGGCCGCCGCTGCGGTGATCGCCGTGGTGACCCTGCTCGAGGTGGTACGCATCACTGCCATCGCGAGGGATTCCTCCTCAGGAGTGGCGCGCTGTGGTACTGCGCGCATGTGGGGGGAGCGCACGGGGAGTTCGTGCGCGAGGGGCCCGAACATGGGTGCCGGCCGGGCCCTTCTGAAGAGTCCACGCTCTCCCTCAAAGGAACAAGAGTTCTGACGGGATGTCATATGCACGTCAAGATCCCCCGGTCACATATATGGGCTCATCGTCAGTTTTGACATGAACACTTCCCGTGTTGCTGCGGCGCTGCTACGACATATGTGGCAGAGGTCCTGCTAAGGGAGGTTCCATGAAACTGTTCCGATGTGCGGCAGTGATGTCCGCAACCGTTCTCACCGCAGCGCTCGCCCTGACCGGGGCGGGCGCCGCTCATGCGGCCCAACGGGCCGCCGCCCCCCACTACGTGGCCCTCGGCGACTCCTACTCCTCCGGCGTCGGCGCCGGGAGTTACGACAGCGGGAGCGGCAACTGCAAGCGCAGCACCAAGTCGTATCCCGCGCTCTGGGCCGCCGCCCACTCACCCGCGTCCTTCGGCTTCACCGCCTGCTCGGGAGCTCGTACGGGCGACGTTCTCGCCGGTCAGCTCGGTCCTCTCAATACGTCCACCGGCCTGGTCTCCATCTCCATCGGCGGCAATGACGCCGGCTTCGCCGACGTCATGTCCACCTGCGTCCTCAGCTCCGAGAGCACCTGTCTGCAGCGCGTGCAGGAGGCTCGCGCGTACGTCGCCACGACCCTGCCGGGCAAGCTCGACGAGGTGTACGCGGCCATCGCCGGTCGCGCCCCCAACGCCCATGTCGTCGTGCTCGGTTACCCTCGCCTCTACAAGCTGGGCGGCTCCTGCATCGCGGGGCTCAGCGAGAAGGAACGTTCCGCGCTCAACGCCGCGTCCGACGACCTCAACGCCGCGACCGCCAAGCGCGCCGCTGACCACGGCTTCAGCTTCGGTGATGTGACCACCACGTTCTCCGGTCACGAGATCTGCTCCAGTGATTCCTGGATTCACAGCGTGACCTTGCCCATCGAGAACTCCTACCACCCGAAGGCCGCGGGGCAGTCGGGCGGTTACCTTCCCGTCTTCGCGTCGGCGGCCTGACCATCCGTCCGCGCGCCGCCCCCCACCGCGCACGGTCCACCCATCGCGCACGGCTCCGCGGGTCCGTACGACTGTGGATGGGTACGACCATGGATCGGTGCGACCGTGGATCGGTGCGACCGTGGATCGGTGCGACCGTGGATCGGCAAGCCGAGGGACCCGCAAGGTCGATGATCCGCAAGGCCCCTGGATCCGTAGAGCAACGAACCGTTGCGGACACCGTGAGGAGGCCCCGCTCCGCCGGGGTCTCCTCTTCCTGGTCACAGGGGAGTTCGGGGCTCGCCGGGGAAACGTGACATTGTACGCTGAGGACTCCGCAGAGCATCGGAGGACCGCGATGGGCGCCCTGCAGCAGCGCAACCCGATCACCGCTCAAGAGCGGCTCCGCGACCAGGTCGCCCACGCCCTGCGCGCAGCGCTCATAGCCGGCGAACTCCGGCCGGGAACCGTCTACTCGGCCCCGGGGCTCGCTGCCGACTTCGGTGTCTCGGCCACCCCGGTGCGCGAGGCGATGCTCGACCTCGCCCGCGAGGGTCTGGTCGAGCCGGTACGGAACAAGGGTTTCCGTATCACCGAGGTGAGCGAGCGCGACCTCGACCAGTACACGGAGATCCGCGCCCTGATCGAGGTTCCGATGGCGGGCCGCGTCGCCGGGACCGCCACCCCTGAACAGCTGGAGAAGCTCCGGCCCGTCGCCCAGGAGATCGTCGACGCCGCGCGCAAGCACGACCTCATCGGCTATCTGGAGGCCGACCGGCGCTTCCACCTCACCCTGCTCGGGCTGACCGGCAACAACAGGCTCGTCGACGTGGTCGGCGATCTCCGCAAACGCTCCCGCCTCTACGGTCTCAAACGCCTTGACGAGCGGGACGAGTTGGTGCCTTCGGCGGAGGAGCATCTGGAGCTGCTGGATCTGATGCTGAACGGCGACGTCGAAGGGACCGAGGCCTGCATGGCCCGGCACCTCGGCCACGTCCGCTCGCTGTGGGCGCAGGCTCGCGACGAACCCGTGGAGCCGCGCCCGCGGTTGCGGTTGGGCCCGCCCGCGACCGCTCGCTGAAGCAGACGTACTGCCGTAACGCACTGCTGCCGCAGCGTCGTTCCCCAGCGAAGGCCATTCCCCGACAACGTCGCTCAGCCGAACTCGTCCCGGTGACAGATGACTCCTGTGTGTGCTCAAAACCGTACACACGGCGGGAACTTGGGCCGAAGACGAGCGCGCGGTCGGATCGATCCCACCTCAATGATCTTCGCTTCCGTCGAGATCAGCGTCGCCAACCCCTGGGTATGCCCTCCGTCTCCGTGCACGTGGAAGTGTCCGTGCACGTGGAAGTGTCCGTGAACGTGGAAGCGTTGGGAAAGCCGGCGTCCTTGCGGAACCGCTCGCGGGGCTGGAGTGCGAGCAACGGCCCGAGGCGGCCGACCCACCGAGCCGCCTCACCCGCCACCATGGGCCCCTGTTCATCTGGGTGCACCGTGGAGGTGTCAGCCCTTGCCGTCTCCGGGTGGAAACTGACTGGCGGTGCTCGATCGTCATTCGTAGCGTGACGTCCTCAACGCCTGAACCACCGACAACCGCTCCACCGTGGCCGCACTGCGGCCACGGTGCCACCTCGGACAATCCGGTCGGCTGCCCCGGTATCCACGTCCCCGGATGCACAGTGTGCTTGGCTCACGTAGACGAGGCTGATCGCGCCACCTATCTGGCGGCACTGACTCCTGGCGCCGACATCGACCACCGTGGCACCCCTTTCACCGCATCCCTGCTGCGTCGGCTGCTCGATGCCCTGTGCGCGCCCACCACGGAGAGACCAGAGCTCGGCCAGGCCCGGTTCAACGAAGCAACCTTCAACGGCGATGCCGAATTCAAAGGGGCGACCTTCACCGACGGCGTCACGTTTCATGGTGCGACCTTCAACGGTGTCGCCGAGTTCGAGGGGGCGACCTTCAACGATGGCGTCACGTTTCACGGTGCAACCTTCAACGGCGTCGCCGGGTTCAACTCGGGAACCTTCAACGGCTACGCCGGGTTCGCCCATGCAGCCTTCAACGGTGACGCCGCGTTCGACGAGGCGACGTTCACCGACGACGCTGCGTTCGGCGAGGCGGCCTTCAACGACACTGTCTGGTTCCGCCAGATGACCTTCACTGGCCACGCCCTGTTCAACGGTGCAACCTTCAACGGCCACGCCACGTTCCTCGACGTGACCTTCGACCAGGACGCCCAGTTCGGCTGGGTGACCTTCAACCACTGGACCCTGTTCAGAAGGGTGACCTTCACCGGCTCCGCCCTGTTCATGGGGGCGACCTTCACCCGCGGCGCCGGGTTTGCAGCGACGTTCAACGGCGAGATCTGGTTCAAACACACGACGTTCGACTGCGAAGCCGGGTTCGACGGGACAATCTTCAACCGCGAGGCGGGGTTCAACAAGGCAACCTTCACCGGCAAGGCCAGCTTCGACAGGGCGATCTTTACGGGCGGCGCCCGGTTCGACGAGGCGACCTTCAACGACGAGGCGAAATTCGACCGTGCAACTTTCAACGGCGATGCCCGGTTCGACGAGGTGACCTTCAACGACGAGGCGAAGTTCGACTGTGCAACCTTCAACGGCGATGCCCGGTTCGACGGAGCCCGGTTCGAGACGACGCCGCAACTGGGGCCCCTGATATGTGATGGCACGGTGGCGCTCGATCGTGCGGTGTTCGGCGCGCCGGTGACGATGCAGATGGCGTCCAGAGCAGCGTCGTGCCGACGGACACGGTGGCGATCCACGGCGGCCCTGCGGCTGCGCTATGCCGAGGTGGACTTGGCCGGAGCAGTACTGGAGTTTCCAGTCACTGTCGCAGCAGCACCAGAATCCTTCACCGACCAACACGGCAGAAACCTGTCCGAGTCGACACTGGAGAAGGACCGAGACCCAAGGGTGCGGATGACAGCCCTCAACGGACTGGATGCCGTGCACCTGGCGCTGACGGACGTGGACCTGACCGACTGCCTTTTCGCCGGCACGGTGAACCTGGACCAACTCCGCATCGAGGGCCGCACCACCTTCGCCCACCCTCCAGCGGGCTGGCACCGCCGCGGGCCGATGGCGCTGCGATGGTCCCGTCGGCGCACTCTCGCCGAAGAGCACTACTGGCGCGCCGCCACCGCCGACCGCCCCACACCAGGGCAACGGCCCTCCTCACAGGAGTGGCGGCCAGGTCCACAGCATCCAACTTGTACTCCGGGGCCGGAGACCATTGCCGCCACCTACCGGCAGCTACGCAAAGCCTTTGAGGACAGCAAGAACGAACCGGGAGCCGCTGATTTCTACTACGGCGAATGCGAGATGCGCCGCCATGACCACACCGACACGACATGGACCGAACGAACCCTGCTGACGGTGTACTGGGCCATCTCCGGATACGGCCTCCGCGCCTCTCGCGCCCTGGCCTGGCTCGCTGCAGCGATGACCGCCACCGTGGCGACCATGATGCTGTGGGGCATCCCAGTCGATGCGCCCAAGCCGACCACCACCGGCCCCCAGGTGCACGTCGGGGAGACGCTCAATCTGGTCACCGAAGCCCCGGACCCGGTCAACCCCACCGGGCCTTTGATGCAGCGCGCGACAACCGAGCGGTTCGAGAAGGCGTTGCGGGTGGTGATCAACTCGGTGATCTTCCGATCCTCCGGCCAAGATCTGACCACCGCCGGCACTTATACCGAAATGGCCTCGCGGCTCGGCGAACCCGTCCTCCTTGGTCTGGCCGTCCTCGCTGTCCGGAGTCGGGTCAAGCGCTAGATCCAAAACTAGAGCCCAGCGCGTCCCCCCAACTCCCCACACCCTCCAGGAGATTCAGGTGTCGCATCCGTGTATGTCACGCAGAATCCTGCTGGCCACGACCCTCGCCACCACCCTCGCGACCGGCCTTGTCCTGCCGGCCGCCCGGACCGCACAGGCCGCCGCTCATCAAGCCCGGCAGCAGACCAACCGTCAGGAGCCGTCCGCCCCGGCCGCTCCCGGTGACGCCGGCCGCCGTGCCGGGTCGCCGGCCACCAACCCGTTCGACGAGGTCGAGCGCCTCGCCAAGGCTCCGAAGGCGACGGCTCACCCGGCGCCCGCCCCCGGCGGCATCACCGACAGGGGCCGCATCCCCGGCCCGCAGACGCCGAAGAAGCCGAGGAACGCCGCACCGCACGCGTGCCCGCCGTAGCCCCCTGCACCCTCGACGGCATCACCGGCCTCGGCCCCGAACAGCTCGCCGACTTCCTTGCCGACCCCGCGGTCACCGCCGACGGCTGCCTTCGCGACCTCATCTGGACGTGGGACGCCCGGCTCGCCCCGGTCATGTCCGACGCCCACGTCCAGGCCGTCTCCCGTCGAATATCCGCGCTCGCCCCCGCCCACGACGGGAAGAACGGCAGCCACCTGTACGAGATGTTCACGTATCTGCACGCGGTGGCCTACCACGACTTCTCGCGCGACGAGATCGACGTCACCGACCCGCCCACCGTCGATGCCATGCGCCGGGCGGTGCACGCCTTCGGCACCGCTGCCAGGACGTTCGACGTCACCCGCACCAACGCCGACACCCTGCGCGAGGCGCTCTACGCCGCCAGTGCACCCGGTCTGCGCCAGCACCAACTCGCCCTGATCAAAAAGGTGCTGGCCACCATGGACAGCTACCACACCGACACCAACCGGGACCCGGCCTGGGCAGGCGCCACCCTCGCCGGGCTCTCCGTCAACTACCTGGGCATCTACCCGGGCAACAACGACACCGCCTTCCACGCCGCCGTCGCGGCCGACGCCGCGTACCGCGCCGCGTTCAAGACCTTCGCCGGCTACACCCACCTCAAGGGGACCGACAACGCGTGGGTGGTGCGCGACGCGCTCGGCGAGTACGGGCGCTTCGGCCAGGTGGCCGCCCTCAAGGAAGGCATCGTCCGCGACCTCGGGCCCCTTCTGGCCGCCGCCACACGGAACTTCGGCGAGGCCAGCGAGCCCTGGGCGAAGGTCGTCTCCTGGCTCATCTTCTTCGAGGCCTGCAAGCCGTACAGCGTCTGCAAGGAGGACATCGAGAAGAAGATCTTCCCGCACACCTACGTCTACGACAACGGCGCCATCAAGGTCCGAACCGGCCTCGACCGGGCCGTCGTCGACCAGCTGTACTACGCGAGCAAGCAGGTCAGGGCGCAGTTCCACCGCGTCGTCGACACCCGGGAACCCCTGGCCGGCGACACCAACACCACCCTCACCATCGTGCTGTACGCCTCACGCAAGGACTACGAGGTCTACCAGCCGCTGCTCACGGGTCTGAGCACCGACAACGGCGGGATGTACATCGAGCGCGGCGCGACCTTCTACACCTACCAGCGGCGCGTTCCCGAGGACTCCCGCCTCACCCTGGAGGAGCTGTTCCGCCACGAGTACGTGCACTACCTCAACGGCCGCTTCGCCGTTCCCGGTTACTTCGGCGAGGGCCCCTGGTACACCGGCGACCGCACCACCGCGATGGACGAGGGCACCGCCGAATTCTTCGACGGATCCACGCGCGACGACGGCATAGCCGTCCGCAAGTCGCTGGTCCGCAGCATCATCGAGGACACCGCGGGCGGGGGACCCCGCATGACCGTCGACCAGCTCCTGCACGCCACCTACGACGGGGACGGCTTCCGCTTCTACGCGTACGCGGGGACGTTCTACGAGTTCCTCTGGCGCGAACACCCCGCGCTGCTGCAGGAGATGTACCGCCATCTGCGTGCCGACGACCCGGCCGCCTTCGACGCCTGGCGCGACCGGCTCGGCCGTGACTCCGCCCTGCAGCAGGGCTACGACGCCTTCCTCGACGAGCACATCCCCAAGGCCGACGACCTCTTCGTCCCCGACACGGTCCACGTCCCGAACGACAAGCTCCGCTTCGCCCGGCCCGACGAGGTCCGGTCGGCGTTCGCCGCCGCCACCCAGAACACTCCCGTGTGCAAGGACGACGGCGGTACCGACGAGCGCCGCTTCATCGACGACGGCGGTACCGACAAGCCCCGCTTCGTCTGTACGGGCCGGATCACCGCCAACCTCTCCGACCCCGGGGACGCGAGCCAGGTCTTCAAGGACATGTCCGAAACGGTGGATCACTTCATCCTCGACCGCACCGGAACGGCGGCCACCAACTTCGAGGACATGAACTGTTCCTTCGGCCCTGTCGAGATCCGGGACACAGGGCAGGCCGGCAGCTCCGATTACAGCTGCGAGGGACCGTTGCGCCGCTGAGCCGTGGGTGCGCCCTTCCGTGGGCGTGCTCATCAGGGGCGGGGCCCTGGCCCTGACGGTCGGGTCCCGCCCCAGAGGGCGTGATCGGGTTCAACGGCGAACTGGTTGTTCCCGTACCGCGGTTCGGGCCGGAATCGTCAACACCCTTGCCGGGAAGGTGAATCCGTGCGCCTTGGATGCGCGGGTGACGTGACGGGACGGTAGGGTTAATCTGCCCGGGCCGGGTGCCCTCGTTTGGGTGGGGAGTCTCATGGAACAGATAGCAATGCACAGCAGGGCCCGCGTACCTGCGATCAAATGCGGAAGCAGCGCGTCCAGTACGCGTCTGGACCGCCATCTCGCCGTGCTGTCCGGCCCTGCCGTGCCGCAGCGCGAGGCGGAGGAAGCCACCCTGCTGATGCGCGAGATAGCGTCGCACGACGTGCAGCGCTCCCGGACGAACAAGGGCGCGCGAGTCAAGCTCCTCGCGCCGCTACGTCGGCTGCGCCGCTCGCTCTTCGGCAACCACTGACGCCTTTCGCTCCCCACCCAGGCCGTCGGCCGCCGATCCCGACGGCCTGGGTCCTCCGGCGGCCGCAGCGAGAGCCCCGGTGACCACACCGCATCGTTCCCCTCAGGCGACCACACCGTCCCGGCGCAAGGCACCGACCTGAGCGTCCGTCATCCCCAGGGCGCGGAGCAGCGCGTCGGTGTGCTCCCCGAGCCCCGGCACGTCACCGGCCCGCCGCTCCTCACAACCGGGCAGGGTGATCGGCGGCACCAGCGTCCGCAGCGGCCCGGCCGGTGAACCGGTCACCTGCCAACGGTTCCGGGCGGCTAGCTGCGGGTGATCGGCGAGTTCCGCGACGCCGTTCAGCCGGGCGCAGGCGATACCCGCCCGCTCCAGGCGTGTGATCGCCTCGTCGGACGTCAGCCGGGCCAGCGACTCCCCGACAGCGGCGTCCGTTTGCGCCCGGTTGCGTGTGCGGGCCACATTGGTCGCGAAGTCCGGATGCTCGGCCAACTCCGGTCGCTCCAACACCTGTTGGGCAAGCCGGCGCCACTCCCGGTCGTTCTGCACCGACAGCAGCACCAGCGGGCCGCCGGCCGTCGGATAGGCGTCGTACGGGGCGATGACGGCGTGGGCGAGCGCCGTCCGCGCGGGCGGCCTGCCCCCGTACATCCCGAAGTACAGCGGATGGCCCATCCATTCGGCGAGGGCGTCGAACATCGAGACCTCGACCGGGCCGCCGCGGCCGCTGACCCCGCGGCGCAGCAGCGCAGCCAGCACCCCCGAAAAGGCATACATCGCCGCGGCGATGTCGGCGGCCGGAACCCCCGCCTTGACCGGCTGCTCCGGGGTTCCGGTCACCGAGACGAGCCCTGCCTCGCACTGCACAAGCATGTCGTACGCCCGCTTGTGCGCGTAGGGGCCGTCCGGGCCGTAGCCGGAGACATCGACGGCGATCAGCCGCGGGTGGCGGGCGCAGAGCGTGGCAGCGTCCAGGCCGAGCCGGGCCGCCGCGCCCTGGGCGAGGTTCTGTACGAAGACGTCGGACTCTCCGATCAGCCGGCGGAGGATCTCCAGGCCCCGCTCGTCCTTCAGATCGAGCGCGATCGACTCCTTGCCGCGGTTGGCCCAGACGAAATGCGAGGCGAGTCCGTGCACTGAGGTGTCGTAGGCCCGCGCGAAGTCGCCGCCGTCCGGCCGTTCCACCTTGATCACCCTGGCTCCCAGATCGGCGAGCTGCCGGGTGGCGAACGGGGCGGAGACGGCCTGCTCGACGCTGACGACGGTGATCCCGTCCAGCGGGAGCGGCTGGGGCACGGTTTTGTCCATGGCCACGGTCCTATCGCTTGCGGCGCCGCGTGCGCCACGGGGGTCCCCACCGGCGCGGCGGGCCCGCTCCGCGCGAGCCCGCGTCGGAGCAGCACGGGCCCCTGTCCGGGGCGCCGTCACAACAGCGCGAACTGGCCGTTCGGGCCTTCCTCGTGGTGGTCCAGCACCGACGCCGGGCCGTGGGCCGCGGCGGGTGCCGGGAGCACGCCCGCGCGGCGCAGGTCCACGGCGGCATGACTGGGGCCGTCGGCCAGCCGGGCGGCCAGTGCGGCGCGCTCCGGCCGCAGTTCGGCGATCATCGCCAGCACCGTGATCAGCTCCAGCAGCTCGGAAGTCCACTCCTGCGGCCACGCGGTGGCCCGTACGGCGTCCAGCGTGCCGGGGGTCCCCGGAGCGGTCCGCACCTCGAACCACCGCTCCAGCACCCGTACACCGCCCGCGTGGAACTCCCAAGCGGCCGCAGGCACCGGGGCGATACGACCCGGGCCGAGATGGAGCGTCTCCTCCTCCCCATCGTGGGTGAGGGCGCCGGGACGGGCATGCAGATCCGGCGGGACGGCTGCCCGTACGTACGGCCGCCTGCCGCCGGGGAGCCTGGGCCGCTCACCCGCCGCTGCCGCGCACCGTGCGCCGTACGTGTGCAGCCACAGCAGCCTCCGGCCGAGGGCGACACCGGTACGCCATGTCTCGGGTGAAGCGGTCAGAGGGACGGCCACGCCCTCGGGGCGGCGGCCGGAGACGGCGGCCACCCATGCGAGGACGTCCACCGGCGAGACGGGAAGGCCGAGCAGGGAGGCGAGGTGGTCGAGGAGCCCCGGGGCCAGGTTGGGTTCGCGGCCGCCGGGACGGCGGTGGAGCGGGCGGATGCGGCCGGGACGGCCCGCCGGTGACCGCCCGTCGGGCAGCAGCGCGGAGAAGACCACTGCCGGGCCGGTGTCGTGCGGCACATGACCCGGCTCCACGGCGAAGATCTGGTGCCCGTCCGCGACCCGCCACAGTTCCGGCCGCGCCACGTCGATCAGCCGGTGGTCGGGGATCAGCCACTGCCGGTCGAACGGGCCGTGCAGCACCCGGACCGGCTCGGCGCAGGGCCCGCTCTCCCCGGCGACGGGCACGGTCGGGGCGGCATGGCCCGGGAGCTGGGGCACGGCGATGTGCACCGTACGGGCGCGGGAGCGCTGGAACAACGCCTCGCGCGCGGCCGCGTCCGGCGCACGCAGCAGCGCGTTCCAGCGGGCCTTCAGGGAGGCGGGGTCGGGTGCGAGCGGCCAGGCGCGCCCCGTCCGCAGCGGCGCGACAGACCAGGGCATGAGATCCGCGAGCAGCGGTGCGTCGTGCGGGGGCGTGACGTCGTACGGGGACATGGGGCCAGGGGCCGGTGCGGCGCGGCGGTCCGGTCCGGTGTCCCGTGCCGGTTCCTTGTCCTGAGCGGGTGCCGGCGTGCCGTCCTGGGCCGGTGCGGTCTCCCGGGCCGGTGGGGCGCCCGGGGACGGCGTGGTGCCCCGTCCACCGTCCCGCTCCGCCATCACGCGGTCGTCCTCCCCGATGGCGGCCGCACCAGCCACCGCCTCGCCCGTCGCGTCGTCCCGCATCGTACCCGCGGCCCCGTCCCGTAGTCGGGCCGCGGCGCAGGGCCGTTCTCGCCGGCAGGCACCACTCGGGCACGGGCCGTGCCCGAGTGGTGCCCGAATCGGATCAAGAGGTGTGGATCATGGGCCCGGGCCACCGAAGTGGGTCACACTGAGGGAAAGCCGAGGAATCAGGAGCTTGACGTGGCACGTTACGAGGACGCCCACCGCAGCAGTCTGAGTGATCCCGACGGGTTCTGGCTTCGCGCGGCGGAGGCGATCGACTGGGAGCGGGCGCCGACGCGGGCCCTGGACGCCACCCGGCCGCCGTTCTACCGCTGGTTCTCCGACGGACGGCTCAACACCTGCCACAACGCGCTCGACCGGCACATCGATGCGGGGCACGGCGACCGTACGGCGCTGATCCACGACTCGGCCTACACGGGGGAGCGGTGCTCCTTCACCTACGCCGAACTGCGTGACGAGGCGGCCCGGTTCGCCGGGGCGCTGCGCGGTCTGGGCGTCGGCGCCGGCGACCGGGTCGTCATCTACATGCCGATGGTGCCGCAGGCCGTTGTCGCGATGCTCGCCTGCGCACGCCTCGGTGCGATCCACTCCGTCGTCTTCGGCGGATTCGCTCCCAAGGAGCTGGCCGCGCGCATCGACGACGCCGGGCCCAAGGTCGTCCTCTCCGCGTCCTGCGGCATCGAGCCGGGCCGCATCATCGAGTACAAGCCCATCGTGGACGAGGCGCTGGCGCTGGCCGCGCACCGGCCGGACGCCGTCGTCGTCCTGCAGCGCGAACAGTCCCGCGCCGATCTCCGCAAGGACCATGTGCCGTGGGTCGAGCTGGACTGGGACGAGTTGACGGCGGGCGCCGAACCGGCCGACTGCGTGCCGGTGGCCGCGACCGACCCGCTCTACGTCCTCTACACCTCCGGAACGACCGGCCGCCCCAAGGGAGTTGTACGGGACAACGGCGGGCACGCCGTCGCCCTGGCCTGGTCGATGTCGGCGATCTACGACATCGGCCCGGGGGACGTGTGGTGGACGGCCTCGGACGTCGGCTGGGTCGTCGGCCACTCGTACATCGTCTACGCGCCGCTGCTGATCGGTGCGACCACCGTGCTCTACGAGGGCAAGCCCGTCGGCACCCCGGACGCCGGTGCGTTCTGGCGGGTGATCGCCGAGCACGGGGTGAAGGCGCTGTTCACCGCCCCGACCGCCCTGCGGGCCGTGAAGAAGGTCGACCCCGGGGCAGGGCTTCTGGCCGGTCACGACCTGAGCGGGTTCCGCACCCTCTTCCTCGCGGGCGAGCGGCTCGACCCCGAGACCTACCAGTGGGCCACGGACACCCTCGGGGTCCCGGTCGTCGACCACTGGTGGCAGACCGAGACCGGCTGGCCGGTGGCGGCCAACCTTCGCGGCCTGGAGCCGATGCCGATCAAGCCCGGCTCCCCGACGGTGCCCGTCCCCGGCTATGACGTCCGCATCCTCGACGAGACGGGCAAGGAGACGGAGCGCGGCGGCGAAGGCGCGATCTGCATCAAACTGCCGCTGCCGCCCGGCACGCTTCCCACCCTCTGGGGCGACGACCAGCGCTTCGTCGACTCCTACCTGTCGCGCTTCGAGGGTTACTACCTCAGCGGGGACGGCGGATATCTCGACGAGGACGGCTACCTGTTCGTCATGGGGCGCATGGACGACGTGATCAACGTTGCCGGGCACCGACTCTCCACCGGTTCCATGGAGGCCGTGCTCGCCGCCCACCCCGCGGTCGCCGAGTGTGCCGTGATCGGCGTGAAGGACCGGCTCAAGGGCCAGGTGCCGCGCGGCCTGGTCGTGCTCAAGGCGGGAGCCGACATCGGACCGGAGCAACTGCGCGACGAACTCGTCGCGGCCGTCCGGTCCGAGATCGGCCCGGTCGCGGCGTTCAAGGACGTCGACATCGTCGCCGGGCTGCCCAAGACCCGCTCGGGGAAGATCCTGCGGAAGTCCATGCGGTCCATCGCCGAGGGCCGCGAGGAGCCGGTGCCCTCGACGATCGAGGACGCCTCCGTGCTGGACGCCCTGCGGCCGGTGCTGCGCCCCGGAACGGACTGAAGGGCCGGGGCGCGGTCCGCACTACGCGTCGAGGGTGACCGTGAAGGAGAAGCGGTCGCCCCGGTAGTGGATGCGGGCGACGTCGACGACGCGCCCTTCGTCGTCGTACGTCACGCCCGTGTAGTGCAGGATCGGGCTGAGCAGCGGCACTCCGAGCAGCCGCGCCGTCTCCGGGTCGGCCAGCCGTGCTTCGACCGTGTCCGTGATGCGGCTGATCACCACGCCCACGACGTCGCGCAGCACCTTCGTCATCGGCCAGCGGGTCAGCACATCGAGGTCGATGCGCTCGGCGAGTTCGGGAAGCACCACGTTCTCGGCCCAGTTGGTCGGTTCGCCGCTGCTGCCGTCGCAGCGCAGCCGCCGATAGGACATCACCTCCTCCGCGCCCGGGAAGTGCTCCGCGAGCTCCATCGGTACGGGCTCCCTCCCGTGGTCCAGCACGGTGGCGGACTCGCCCGACTGCTGGGCCACGATGGCGTCCACCGAACCCAGCAGCCGTACGGGGGCGCCGGGGCGGGCGGCCGGCTCGATGAACGTGCCGCGCCGCCGGTGGCGGCTGATCAGCCCCTCCGCCTCCAGCTCCTTCAGCGCCTGGCGCATGGTCAGCACGCTCACGCCGTAGTGCTCCGCGAGGCTGCCCTCGGTGGGCAGCCGTAGCGGCGCGTCCGGGCGGCGCCCCAGTATCGAGGCGCGCAGGGACTGCGAGACCTGGTACCAGAGCGGCAGCTTGCGGTTCAGGACGAGCGAGTCGGGGGCGAAGGCGGTCACGGTGGCTCCGCTGGTTCTCGGGCGGCCGTGCTACGGACGGAAGTTCCGCTGCAGACCCTGCCACACGTCGTCGTAGCCCGGCTGGAGATGGCCGGCCGACAGCGCTTGCCCGGTGGCGGTCACCGGCCAGCGGGTCTCGAACATGAACGCCAGGCCGTCGTCGATCTTCTGCGGCTTCAGCTCGGCGGCGCTCGCCGCCTCGAAGGTCTCCCGATCGGGCCCGTGCGCGGACATCATGTTGTGCAGCGAGCCGCCGCCCGGGACGAAGCCCTCGGCCTTGGCGTCGTAGGCGCCTTCGATCAGGCCCATGTACTCGCTCATCACGTTGCGGTGGAAGTACGGCGGCCGGAAGGTGTCCTCGCCGACCAGCCAGCGCGGCGCGAAGACCACGAAGTCCACGCCCGCGAGGCCCGGGGTGTCGGAGGGCGAGGTGAGCACCGTGAAGATCGACGGGTCCGGGTGGTCGTAGCTGATGGTGCCCAGCACATTGAAGCGGTGCAGGTCGTAGACGTACGGCAGATGGTTGCCGTGCCAGGCGACGACGTCGAGCGGTGAGTGGTCGTAGGTGGCCGACCAGAGGTTGCCGCAGAACTTGTTGATCACCTCGACGGGGCCGTCGGTGGCCTCGTACGCGGCGGTGGGCGCGAGGAAGTCGCGCGGGTTCGCCAGGCCGTTGGCGCCGATGGGCCCGAGGTCGGGCAGGGTGAACGGCTGCCCGTAGTTCTCGCAGACATAGCCGCGGGCGGCGGGTGCACCCTCACCCGTGGTGTCGAGCAGTTCGACGCGGAAGCGGACACCGCGAGGGATCAGCGCGATCCGGCCGGGCTCGACGCCCAGCATGCCGAACTCGGTGCGCAGCAGCAGCCCGCCCCGCTCGGGGACGATCAGCAGCTCACCGTCCGCGTCGGAGAAGACCCGGTCGGTCATGGAGCGGTTGGCGGCGTAGAGGTGGACGGCCATGCCGGTGCGCTGCGTCACGTCGCCGTTGCCGCCGAGCGTCCACAGCCCCTCGACGAAGTCGGCCGGGCCGTCCGGCTCGGGCAGGGGGTTCCAGCGCAGCCGGTTGGGGTCGGGCACCGTCTCGTCGAACGGCGCGGAGCGCAGCGCGCCGTTGTCGATACGGCTGAATCGCGGGTGGGCGGACGAGGGGCGGATGCGGTAGAGCCAGGAGCGGCGGTTGTGGTGGCGCGGCTCGGTGAAGGCGCTGCCGCTGAGCTGCTCCGCGTAGAGCCCGAGGGGCGCGCGCTGGGGTGAGTTGCGGCCCACGGGCAGGGCCCCGGGGATCGCCTCGGAGCTGTGCTCATTGCCGAATCCCGAGAGGTATGCCAGCCCTTCGGCCGTCTTCCTCGCCTGCTCGCCGCCCGTGCCGCTCATTGCGTGCTCCCGCCGCTCAACGATTCCTATGTCAGACCATAGGAATCACCGCGAGGGTGCGTCAACGACGCGTCGCGGCATGATGGGGCCGTGCACCCGACCACAGAAGAGCCGACGGATCAGCCGACGGATCACCCGGAAAAGCGGCCCGGCCCGCCCCTGCGGCGCATGCCCGTCCAACGGCGCAGTGCCGACCGCCTCGCCCGCATCCTCGACGCCTGTGCCGAAGTTCTGGATGAGACCGGCTACGAGGATCTCAGTACGCGGGACGTCGCCGTACGAGCGGGCGTGCCCATCGGATCCGTCTACCGCTTCTTCAGCAACAAGCGCGCCATGGCCGATGCGCTGGCGCATCGCAATCTGGACGTCTACATCGCCCGTGTCGCGGACGCGCTGGACGCGGCCGGGACGGTGGACTGGCGGCGCGCGATGGACATCGTCCTCGACGTCTATGTCGGCATGAAGACAGACATGCCGGGCTTTGCGCTGCTCGACTTCAGTGTGCCCGCCCCGGCCGGTCGCCCGCCCGGTGGTGCCAACCCCCTGGTCGCGGAGCGGCTCTGCACCCTCCTGGCCGAACCGCTGGGCAGGAGCGCCGACGACGACGATCTGATGCGGGTGTTCGTGGTGTGCGTCGAGGCCTCCGACGCACTGCTCCAACTGGCGTTCCGCAACGAGCCCTCCGGCGATCCGGAGATCATCGCCGAAACGAAGGAACTGCTGCGCGCCTACCTCGCGCGCGTCCTCGACTGAACCGGTGGGCCGGGCCCCGTGCAGGCCATTCCGTGGGCGCTCGCCGCGGGGCGGGATGCCCGAGCCCCCGCGAGTCCCGTATGCGCTCGTGTGCCGTGTCCCCGCGGGTCCCGTTGCGTTCGTGCCCCGTATCCCCTGCTGCGTGATCCCGGCGTGTGCCGTATCCCCTCGTGGGCCGTGTCCCCGCGCGTCCCGTGTGCCGTCGTGGGCCGTGCCCCGGCGTGTCCCGTGTGGCGTGGTGGGTCGTGCCCCCGCGCGTCCCGTGTGCCCTCGTGGGTCGTGCCCCAGCGAGTTCCGTGCGCCCTCGTGGGTCGTGCCCCCGCGCGTCCCGTCTGTGCTCGTGTGCCGCTTCCCTGCGCATGCCATATCCCTCGTGTCTCGTGGGGCTCCCCGTCATGCCGTCCGGCCACCCGACTGACAAGGATGCCAACCGGTCGGTATGGTCAGGGATGGTGTCCTCGCCACCGCCGTCGCCAGCCGCCGTCCCACCGGGAGGGACCATGTCCGACACCGCCGGCCGCACCGCTCTGCGCATCTGCCCCCTCTGCGAGGCCACCTGCGGTCTCACGCTGACGATCGACGGCGAGGACCGGGTCACCGGCGTCCGCGGCGACCGGGACGATGTCTTCAGCGCAGGGTTCATCTGCCCGAAAGGTGCCGCTTTCGGGCAGCTCGACGGCGACCCGGACCGGCTCACGGGGCCCCTCGTACGCCGTGACGGGCGCCTGGAGGAGGCGAGTTGGGAAGAGGCCTTCGACGCGGTGGCCGCGGCGCTGCGGCCGTTGATCGAGCGTGACGGACCGGACGCGGTCGCGGTCGTCCTCGGCAACCCGAACGTCCACACCATGGCCGGGGCGCTCTATCCGCCGCTGCTGCTTACCGCCCTGCGCACCCGCAACCTCTACACCGCGAGCACCGTCGACCAGATGCCCAAGCACGTCTCCAGCGGACTGCTCTTCGGCGACGCCTTCGCCATCCCCGTACCGGATCTCGACCGTACGGACCATCTGCTGCTGATCGGCGCCAACCCGCTCGACTCCAACGGCAGCCTGTGCACCGCCCCCGACTTCCCCGGCCGCCTCAAGGCGCTGCGCCGCCGCGGCGGCGGTCTCACCGTCATCGACCCGCGCCGCACGCGTACGGCCAGGCTCGCCGACCGGCACGTGGCCGTACGCCCCGGCGCGGACGCCCTGCTCCTCGCCGCCCTCGTCCAGGTCCTCTTCGACGAGGGACTGACCGACCTCGGGGTGCTGGAGGGGCACGTGGACGGGCTGGAGGACGTCCGCGCCCTGATCGCCGCGTTCACACCCGAGGCCGTCGCGGCGGCGTGCGACGTGACGGCGGAGGAGATCCGTACGATCGCCCGGGAGCTGGCCGCGGCCCCGACGGCCGCCGTCTACGGCCGTGTCGGCAGCTCCACCGTCGAATTCGGCACGCTCGCCAACTGGCTGGTGGACGTGCTCAACACGCTCACCGGCAACCTCGACCGGCCCGGCGGCGCCATGTTCCCGCTCGCCGCCACCGCCCGCGCGCCCCGCCCGTCCCCTGGCCTCCGGCATGGGGGACCCAAACCCGGCAAGGGCTTCGCGCTCGGCCGCTGGCACAGCCGGGTCAGTGGGCACCCCGAGGCCAAGGGCGAGTTCCCGCTGTCCGCGCTCGCCGAGGAGATCGACACCCCGGGGGAGGGCCGGGTCCGGGCCGTGATCTCGGTGGCAGCCAATCCCGTGCTCTCTGCACCCGACGGCGACCGCCTCGACCGCGCTCTGAGCGGCCTCGACTTCATGGTCAGCGTCGACCCGTATCTGAACGAGACGTCGCGCCACGCCCACGTCGTGCTGCCACCGCCCAGGCCCGCGCAGGCGGCGCACCACGACTTCGCGTTCAACAACTTCGCCGTCCGCAACCAGGCCCGCTACACCCGAGAGGCGGTCCCGCTGCCCGACGGCCGTCCCGACGAGTGCGAGATCCTCGCCCGCCTGGTGCTGTGCGTGAGCGGTCTGCACGGTTCCGCCGGGCCCGCCGACGTCGACGCGATGGCCATCGACACCCTGCTGGGGAAGGCCGTCGCCGATCCGCACTCTCCCGTCCACGGCAGGGACCCGGGTGAACTGGCCGCGCGCCTGGCCGGCAGGACCGGAGCCGAGCGGCGGCTCGACCTCATGCTGCGCCTCGGACCGTACGGGGACGGGTTCGGCGGCGCGGGAGTGCCCCACGCCGGGAGCCAGGGGAGGGTCGGTCTGAGCCTGGAGACGTTGCTCGCCCACCCCCACGGCGTCGACCTCGGAGCGCTGAAGTCCCGTATCCCTGAGGTCCTGAGGACCCGCAGCGGCAAGGTCGAACTGTGCCCCGCGCCCATCGCGGCCGATGTGCCGAGGCTCCGTGCCGCGCTGGCGGAGCGCCCGTCGGGGCTGCTGCTCGTGGGCCGCCGCCATCTGCGGTCCAACAACAGCTGGATGCACAACGTCCCCGCTCTCAGGGGCGGGAGCAACCGCTGCACGCTGCAGATGCACCCCGACGACGCGGCCCGGCTCGGCCTCGCCGACGGCGGGGCGGCGCGCGTGAAGGGAGACGGCGGCGAACTGCTCGTGCCGGTCGAGGTGACCGACGCCGTACGGACGGGCGTGGTGAGCCTGCCGCACGGCTGGGGGCACGACCGGCCGGGGACGCGCCTCGCGGTCGCGTCCGAGGACGCCGGGGTGAACGTCAACCAGCTCCTGGACGGCACGCGCCTCGATCCCCTGTCGGGCACGGCGGTGCTCAACGGGTTTCCTGTGCAGGTGGCTTCGGCGGGGTGATGCCCGCGCCGGGGTGCGCGCGGAGGGCACCGGTGAGGGCGCGGGCGGGGGCCCGCGCGGAGGGCCCGGGTGCAGTTCGGGCGGGGGCCCGGGTGGTCGGTGTCCGGGTGCAGTTCGGGCGGGTGCCCGGGTGGTCGGTGTCCGGGTGCAGTTCGGGCGGGGGCCCGGGTGGTCGGTGTCCGGGTGCCCGGGCGCTGTGGGGGCGGGTCGCATGGGTGGTCGGTGCGCGGGGGCCCGGGTGCGGGCCCGGGCGGGCGGCGTGCCCACGCACCTTTGTGACCAGGGCTTTTGCGCTTATTGCTCACGCCTTCGGGTCTTGCTGGGGCTGAAACGCGCCGCCTACGGTCGTCCGGACCGCCGAACCCCACGGTGGAGTTCACGGGCGAACGATAGGTGTCCTCATGTTGACGATCCTCGGATTCGTCATGATCGCCGCCTTCCTGGCGCTGATCATGACCAAGAAAATGTCCCCGATGGCGGCGCTGGTGCTCATCCCCGCGCTGTTCTGTGTCCTGGTGGGCCAGGGAGCCCGGCTCGGTGACTACGTACTCAAGGGCATCGGTGACCTGGCGCCCACGGCGGCCATGCTGATGTTCGCCATCGTGTACTTCGGCGTCATGATCGACGTAGGTCTCTTTGACCCGATCGTCCGGGCCATCCTGCGGTTCTGCAAAGCCGACCCGATGCGCGTCGTCGTCGGCACCGCGATCCTCGCGGCCATCGTCTCGCTCGACGGCGACGGTTCCACGACGTTCATGATCACGGTCTCCGCGCTGCTGCCCCTCTACAAGCGGCTGAAGATGAGCCTCGTCGTGATGACCGGCGTGGCGGCCACGGCGAACGGCGTGATGAACACTCTCCCCTGGGGAGGCCCGACCGCGCGCGCCGCCACCGCGCTCAAGCTGGACGCGGGCGACATCTTCGTCCCGATGATCCCCGCCCTCGGCGTCGGCCTGCTCTTCGTCTTCGGCCTCTCTTACGTCCTGGGGCTGCGCGAGCGCAGGCGGCTCGGGGTACTCACCCTGGACGAGGACCGCGAGCCCGGTGACGTCACCGCGGCGGGGCCGGAAGAACGTGCGGCGGAGTCCGAGCAGGTGCTGGTCGGCACGGGCGCCGCGTCCGGTACGGGTCCGGGCGCGGGCCCCGGCGGTCGGCCCTCGAAGAGCCTCGCCGGCTCCGACTCCGGCTCCGGCTCCGGCTCGGGGACGGATGCGGAAGGCGGCGACAGCGGCGACGGCAGGAGTGGCGCGGAAGGCCGGGATGGCGGACCCGCCGGTCGCGAGGCCGCCGTCCTCGACCCCGACCGCCCCACCCTGCGGCCCCGGCTCTACTGGTTCAACGCGGCCCTCACCGCCGCGCTCATCACGCTGCTGGTGCTGCAGACGCTGCCGATCCCGGTGCTCTTCCTGCTGGGCGCCGCCATCGCCCTGACGGTCAACTTCCCCCACATGCCCGACCAGAAGGCCCGTATCGCGGCACACGCCGACAACGTCCTCAACGTCTCCGGGATGGTCTTCGCGGCCGCGGTCTTCACCGGCGTCCTCACCGGCACGGGCATGGTCGAGCACATGGCACGGGCGGTCGTCGACGCGGTCCCCGAGGGAATGGGCCCGCACATGGGGCTTGTCACCGGCGTGTTGAGCATCCCCTTCACCTACTTCATGTCGAACGACGGCTTCTACTTCGGCATCGTGCCGATCCTCGCCGAGGCCGGAGCCGCGCACGGCGTCGCACCGGTCGAGATCGCACGGGCCTCGCTCATCGGCCAGGCCCTGCACATGTCGAGCCCGCTCGTCCCGGCCGTCTACGTGCTGGTCGGCATGGCCGGGGTGGAGTTCGGCGACCACACGAGGTTTACGGTGAAGTGGGCCGCGCTCACGTCGCTGGTGGTGCTCGCGGCGGGCATCCTCTTCGGCATCATCTGACCGGGCCGGGGACGGCGACGACGAGACGTCGACCGGAAAGGGCGCCGGGAACGGCGTAGGGAAGAGCGCAGGAAAGAGCGCAGGGAAGAGCGACCGTCAACGGCGCCCGGCAGGGCGTCGCGATCCGGCGGCGGAAGGGCGCCGGAGACGGACGCAGAGCAGCGACCGGAAACACGTGACCGTGACGCACACAGGGCCAGGCAGGGGCTGGCTGATCCGCCTGGTCATCGCCTTCGCCTTCGCGCAAGGGGCGGTGTCCATGGCGCGGCCCGCCGTCTCCTACCGGGCCCTTGCCCTGGGCGCCGACGCCCGCGCCGTCGGAGTCATCGCGGCCGTGTACGCGCTGCTGCCGCTGTTCGCCGCGGTGCCCCTGGGGCGCCGTACGGATCACGGCCGGTGCGCGCCGCTGCTGCCCGCCGGCGTGGTGCTCATCGCCGCGGGATGCGCACTGAGCGGACTGGCCACCTCGCTCGTGGCGATGGCGGCATGGAGCGGAGTGATGGGGCTGGGCCATCTGGCGTTCGTGATCGGCGCGCAGAGCATCGTGGCCCGGCAGAGCGCACCCGCTGAACAGGACCGCAACTTCGGCCACTTCACCATCGGCGCCTCCCTCGGCCAGCTCGTCGGCCCCATCGCGGCAGGGCTCCTGGTCTCCGGCCACGACGGGGCGCTCGCCCGTACGAGCGCGGCGGCCCTGCTCGTCTCGGGCGCCGTCGCCGCCTTCTCATTCACCGCGCTCTGGCGCATCGAGCGGCGCGACGCCCTGCACGAACGGGCGATGGCCGCGGACACCCGGCGGGTGCCGGTGCACCGGATCCTGCGCACGCGGGGCGTCCCGGCCGGGATGTTCTCCAGCCTCGCCGTCCTGTCGGCCACCGACGTCCTCACCGCGTACCTCCCCGTCGTCGGCGAACACCGGGGCATCGCACCCACCACGATCGGGGTGCTGCTGAGTCTGCGGGCCTCGGCGACCATCGCTTGCCGGCTCGTGATGACGCCCATGATCCGGCTGCTGGGACGTACGGTGCTGCTGGTCGTGAGCTGCCTGGCCGCGGCGCTGCTGTGCGCCGCAATCACCGTGCCGCTGCCCGCGTGGGCACTGGGCGTGATGCTGGCGGCGCTGGGCTTCTGCCTGGGTGTGGGGCAGCCGTTGTCGATGACCACGGTGGTACAGGCGGCGCCGGAGGAGGCGCGCAGCACCGCGCTCGCGCTGCGGCTGACGGGCAACCGCCTCGGCCAGGTCGCCGCGCCCGCAACGGCCGGTCTGGTGGCTGGAGTTGCGGGAACGGCCGCACCGTTCGGCATGCTGGGGGCACTGCTCCTCGCCGCGGCGGGGACTGCGGTACGGCCGCTGCGCCGCCCCCAGCCGCGGGGAGCGGGGCGTGCGGCAGCGGGCACGGGAGAACGGGGGGCCGGGCATCCGGAAGGCTGCCCGCGGGAGTCCGGGCATCCGGAGGGTGAGCGGGGAGAGCGGACTGGGTACGAGAGCCGGGGCGCCGCCGCACAGTGCGAGCGGGGCGCCGCCGCAGAGAGTCGGCGGGGCGCAGCCGCGGAGAGTCCGCGGGACACAGCTACAGAATCGCGATGGGGTTGACCGGGGAACCGGTGCCCCCCGGCAGCCGCAGCGGGGCTACGAGACAGAAGAACGACCAGCGCCGCTCCTCCTCGCAGAGCGGGATCAGGTCCTCGAACTGCAGGTAGTCCAGCAGGTGCACACCCAGCGCATGCACGGCCAGCACGTGCACCGGATAGCCGACGTCCCGGACCAGGCCCGGCGCCACATCGCTGTTGCTGTCGCTGCCCAGTACGGCGACCCGGCGCTCGGCCACGAACTCCGCGGCGCCGGGGTGCAGCCCGGCGCGGGTGCCTGCCCAGGGGCCCAGCTCGCTACGGCGCTTGCGGTGCCCGGTCCGCACCAGGAGGATGTCGCCGCGCCCGACCCGTACGCCCTGGGCCTCCTCGGCGGCGGCGAGTTCGTCCGCGGTCACATGGTCGCCCGGCTCCAGCCACGGGACGCCCCGCAGCCGCGGGATGTCGAGCAGGACGCCACGCCCCGCGATACCGTCGCGGGCCGTCTCGACCGTCAGCTCCTGGGCGCCGTCCTCGGTGACGGTGGCCGCGGGCACACCGCCGTGCAGCGTGCCGTCGTAGATCACGTGGCAGAGCGCGTCGAGATGGCTATCGGCGTCGCCGTGCACGTTCAAGGCGAAACGGTCGCGGGCGAAGGCCAGGCCGCGACCCGTGTCCTGCGAGGCCCAGGCGGTCATCTCGTGGCGGCAGGGGTCCGGGTCGTCGGGCCCCGGCCGGGTCTCCATAGGTGCTGCGAGCGTCACGGTCCGCCCCATCCGTACCTCGGCGGCAGCGGCGAGGACCTCGACCCGGCCGATGTACGCCAGAGCGCCGCGCGGTCCGTCCGCTCCTTGCCGGGCCGCCCGCTGCCGAAGCGACGCGAACAGCGCGTCGAAGCCCCCCGCGCTCGAGGCGGCGGGTCCGTCGGCAGGCGTCGCGTGAGCAGTCACCGCGGCGTCGGGGGCGGGTGAACAGTCATGGCGGTTTCAGCGTCGCACGGAGTCGCCGAACACGCTCGGCCGCGTGAGCGGGCCGGGGCGACGCGCACACCGTCCGCTCGTGCGGCGCCGCGGACCGACGCTGCGGGGCCGCCCGGCCTGCTGCTCTCGGCGGCACCGCGCGGGTCGCGGCACGGCGTGCGAGTCTGGTTCTGTGCCCCGGCGGTCATGGGGGGTGACCTGATGCCCGGCGGGATCCGCCTGCCGCGTCTGCGCGGCCCGGTTCTGCCGTCGTTCCGGCGTGCGCTTCGGATCACGATCGCGGCCAGCACCGCGTTCTCCCTGTGCCGTCACGCCATCGGCAACGACGTCATGGCGATCTACGCGATCTTCGGCGTGATCGCTCTCGGTGGCCTCTCCCAGATCCCCGGGCCGTCCCTGCGCCGCGCGCGGACCCTGGTCGTCGCCCTCCCCGCCGTCTATGCGCTGGTCGCGGTTGGGACGCTGCTCGCGGTGAACGCATGGGCCGCGGCGGCCGGCATGTTCGCCGTCGGATTCCTCGTCACGTTCTCCGGCGTGGGAGGCCCTCGTTTCATCGGCATGGCCGCAGGGCTGCAGCTCTTCTACATGCTGGCCTGCTTTCCGCCGTACGAGCCCGGAACGCTGGACTCGCGCCTGGTCGGCGTCACCGTCGGCATCGGATTGCTGATCGCGGCCGAGCTGCTGCTGTGGCCGGATCCACCGCCCATCCCGTACGAACGACGCCTGGCCGAGGCCGCGGGCGCGGTGGCGGCGTACGTGGATCTTGTGGCGGGCCGGCTCGCCGGGGTGCCCGCCGAGGACCAAGAGCGCGGCCCGCGCGCCGTGCCCGGCACGGACGACCGGGATCGGTACCGGGGGGCGCACGAGCCACCCGGCGGGCAGGCACAGCAAGGGCGGCAAGTACAGCAAGAGCGGCAGGCACAGCCGGCGGGGGAAGCGAACCAGGGACAGCGGGGCCGGCAGGAACTGAGCCGCCCAGACGGGCTGCGGGGTGCCGAGGCCGCGGCGCGGCGCGGCACGGAAGCGATCCGGCCCTCCCGGCTGCCGCAGCCCGAGCGGCCGGTGTCGCCCAGCGCCAAGGACCGGGCGCTGAGCCAGGCCGGCGCGGCCACTCGGTTCGTCTTCGAGCAGGTGCAGGGCATCGCTGCCGCGGAGGCTGCGCGCCCGGTGCCGTTCCCCGGAGCCGCCGAGCTGCTGCGCGAGACGGCCCGGACCATCCGCGCGTCGGGGCGCGCCCTGGTCCGCCGCGGTGCCGTGCCGCCGGATCTCGACCACTTGATCTCCTGCATCAATGGGTTTCAGACGGCTCGAGCCACGCGTGACTCGGCCGAGGCGAACCTGGCGGCCTGTACGCAGACGGGCTCCCCGGCAGCTGCCCCCGCCGAAGCTGCTTACGGGGGTGCCGCTCCCGCCGAAGCCGACCGTGGAGGCGCCAGTCCCGCCGAAGCCGCTCACGGGGGTGCCGCTCCGGCCCAAGCCGACCGTGGAGGCGCCCCTCCTGGTGAACCCGACCGTGGAGGCGCCGCTTCTGCCGAAGCCGCTCACGGGGGTGCCGCTCCCGCCGAAGCCGCCGGTGAGGGTGCCGCCCTCCCCGAAGCAACCCAGGGAGGAGACGGCCACGGCGGGCCCGGAGCCGCCGCGCAACACACCGACAGCATCGGCCTCGCCGTCGCCGACCCCGGCACCGAGCGGCTCCGCCGGGGCGCCATGGCCCTCCAGACGGCCGAGGGCGTCCGCCTTCTCGCGACGGGTGTACGGATCGCGGTCGGAGCACCCGTACCGTCCGACCCCACGCCGCGGGGAGAGCGGCCGGGCCCCTTCTGGTTCGCGTACGCCCCCGTCCCCGCCCTGTGGTGGCGGCGTGTCCGGGCGAGCCTCACCCCGCGCTCGGTGTCCTTCCAGAACGCGGTGCGGGTCGCAGTCGCCCTGGCACTGGCCCGGTTGATCGCCGGGCAGCTCGATCTGGCCCACGGGTTCTGGGTCCTGCTCGCCACCCTGAGCCTGATGCGCACGTCTGCCGCCGATACCCGGACCAATTTGCGGCCTGCCTTCAAGGGCACCCTCGCCGGGGCGGTGGCCAGCGGGCTCATCCTCTACCTCGTCGGGGAGAGTCCGGCGTTCTACGAGGCGGCGATGCCCGTGGCCCTGCTGGTCGCCTTCACACTCGGCCCGGTCCTCGGCCTGGCGTGGATGCAGGGCCTGTTCACGCTGGCGATCGCCACGATCTTCACGCAACTTGCCACCGCCTCCTGGCAGTTGGCCGAGGCGCGGTTCATCGACATCGTGACCGGCGGAGTGATCGGCGCCGTCATCGGCCTGCTCGCCTGGCCCCGGGGCGGCGCGGGCGAGTTGAGACGCGCGGCGGCGGCCTTCCTGCCCGCGGCCGCGACGGCAGCCCGCGAGACCGTGGCCGTACTCACCGGCACGGGCCACCCCGAAGGGGCCCTGCCGCGGGCGCGGCGGGCGATGTTCCTCGCCGACGCGGCCTACGCCCAGTACCAGTCGGAGCGGCCCGACCCGCGCATGCACGCGGTGGACTGGCAGACGGCGATGGTCGCCGGCTACCGCATGGTGTGGGGCGGGCAGTCGCTGCTGTTGAGCTGCCCGCCCAACTGCCTCGCGCCGTGGCCCCGCCCGGCCACGGAACTCCAGCAGGCCGCGGACCGTCTGCGCTCGGCGTACGACGACTTGGCCGACCGTCTCCGCGCGGGTACGGAGCCGAACGGGCACAGCCCCGGCCGGGACACGAGGGACGGGACGGAGGAAGAGGAGGCGAGGGACGGGACGGAGCCGGAGGAGGCGAGGGACGCGATGGGGGTAGGGGAGGCGAGGGACGCGACGGGGGTAGGGGAGGCGAGGGACACCAGGGACGCGATGGAGGAAAAGGAGGCAGAGGAGCCGAGGGACGCGAAGGAGCCGACGCAAGAAGGCGATCCTTCGGGCACGGACCTGACGGACACGGTCGCTCTCTTGACCGATCCCTGGCACGACATCGCGGCGGCCATCCCCTCCGCGCAGGGTCGGTTGTTCGCCGCGGACATCGAGGTCTGGCTGACCGCGCTCGCCCAAGACCTCGACCGGATAGAGTCGCCGGCCACCAACAGCACCACACCTCTGCCCCGTCCGTGACACACAGCCCTTGCGCCGGACGTCACGGCGCCCTCGGCTCGCAGTCGCCCCGACGGCCCCCCTGCTGCTTGTCGCCCCCGCCCTCGGGGCCCGCCCCCGAAGCCACAGCCACCCGCGTCCGGCCCCGAGGACCGGAACTCCCAGCCGAACAGGGCACCGTAGAAGCCGGCGGCCGCCTCGGTGCCGGGAGTCGTGAGGTTGATCCACATCGCTGCGCCGGGGTCATGGCCGGTCGTCAGCATGCCGGTGCTCCTTCGCCGTCGTGATCCGTCCGACCGGTCCGTATCGTGGAACCGCTCGCGCTCCGTGCTCGCGCCCCCTTCCTGCCGTCCGGGCCGGTCATTGTCGATGTGACGTGTGGTGCCGAGCATGGCAGCGGGCACTGACAATCGAGGCGGCGTGACGGGCCCCACGCGATCCGCCCTGGCGGTAAAAAACTACCGCCGCTAGTTTAGTCGCGCGTGCCGAGAACACCCACAGGCAACACCCCCAGGCAACACCCCCAGGCAACACCCCCAGGCAATACGCACTCGGAACACGCACCGGGAACATGCACCGGCGACGCGTACCGAGAACACGCACCACGGCCCTCGTACCGAGGACTTGGCACGACAACGCCCGACTGCGCGGGAGGACGCGATGAAGGCCCACGACGGCATGTACATCGACGGGGACTGGCGGCCGTCCGCCGGAAGTTCGACGATCGACGTGGTGAACCCGGCCGACGAGCAGGTCATCGCCAAGGTTCCGGCCGGAACCGCGCGGGACGTCGACTCCGCCGTGGCCGCGGCCCGCGCCGCCTTCCCCGTCTGGGCGGCCACCGCCCCGGCCGACCGCTCCGCGCGCCTCACCGCGCTGCGCGACGCGCTCGCCGCCCGCCGCGACGAGATCGCCGAGACCGTGACCGCCGAACTCGGCGCGCCCATCGGTTTCTCGCGGAAGGTGCACGCGGATCTGCCGATCGCCGTCGCGGGCAGCTACGCCGAACTCGCAGCCTCGTACGCCTTCGAGGAGAAAGTCGGCAATTCCACCATTCTGCATGAACCGGTCGGCGTCGTCGGTGCGATCACCCCGTGGAACTACCCGCTGCACCAGATCGTCGCCAAGGTCGCGCCCGCCCTCGCCGCGGGCTGCACGGTCGTCCTCAAGCCCGCGGAGGACACTCCGCTGGTCGCCCAGCTCTTCGCGGAGGCGGTCCACGAAACGGGCCTGCCCGCCGGGGTGTTCAACCTCGTTACCGGCCTCGGGCCGGTCGCCGGGCAGGCCCTTGCCGAGCACGACGGCGTGGACCTGATCTCCTTCACCGGTTCCACCGCCGTCGGCAGGCGGATCGGAGCGGTCGCCGGTGGCGCGGTCAAGCGGGTCGCCCTCGAACTCGGCGGCAAGTCCGCCAACGTGATCCTCCCGGGCGCGGATCTGACCCGGGCGGTCAAGGCCGGTGTCGCCAACGTCTTCGCCAACTCCGGCCAGACGTGCAGCGCGTGGACCCGCATGCTGGTGGACGCCGCCCGGTACGACGAGGCGGTCGAACTCGCGCAGCAGGCCGCGGCCAAGTACGTCCCCGGCGACCCGGGCCATGCCGAGAGCCGCCTCGGCCCGGTGGTCAGTGCCAAGCAGCGCGACCGCGTCCGCGGATACATCGAGCGCGGTACGGCGGAGGGCGCCCGTGTCGTCGCGGGCGGCCCGGACGCCCCCGGGGGCCGCGAGCGGGGCTACTGGGTCCGCCCGACCGTTTTCGCCGACGTCACCCCCGACATGACCATCGCGCAGGAGGAGATCTTCGGCCCCGTCATCACGATCCTGAAGTACGAGGACGAGGACGACGCGGTGAGGATCGCCAACGGGACGGTGTACGGGCTCGCGGGCGCGGTCTGGTCGGAGGACGAGGAGGAGGCGGTGGCGTTCGCCCGGCGACTCGACACCGGTCAGGTCGACATCAACGGCGGCCGCTTCAACCCCCTTGCCCCGTTCGGTGGTTACAAGCAGTCGGGAGTGGGCCGCGAGCTGGGCGCCCACGGACTGGCCGAGTACCTCCAGACGAAGTCGCTCCAGTTCTGACCGACGCGCCGGCCCGTACACCGCAGACCGGGCCGTCGTCCCCGCTGCCCCCTCGTCCGTCCGATGGCCCCGGTGGACATCGGCCGACCCGATGAACGCCCCTACCCCGAGGGAGAAACCGTGATCCGCGCCGCCGTTCTGCCCGCCGTCAACGCGACGTTGGAACTGCAGGAGATCGATCTCCCGCAACCCGGCCCCGGCCAGGTGCGCGTACGGCTCGCCGCGGCCGGGGTGTGCCACTCCGACCTGTCGTTGTCCAACGGCACCCTGCGCCAGCCCGTACCCGCCGTTCTGGGCCACGAGGGCGCGGGCACCGTCACCGCGGTCGGTGGGGGCGTCACCTCGCACGCGCCCGGTGACCCTGTCGTCCTCAACTGGGCGCCTTCCTGCGGCGATTGCCACTACTGCACGCTCGCCGAGCCCTGGCTGTGCGCCCATGCGATGGCGGGTGCCGCCGTTCCGTATGCGCGTACCGCGGACGGCCGCGACCTCTACCCCGGTCTGAGCAGTGCGGTCTTCGCCGAGGAGACCGTCGTCGCTGCGCACGCCGCACTGCCTGTGCCGGACGGCGTACCGCTCGCGGAGGCCGCACTGCTCGGCTGCGCCGTCCTCACCGGATACGGCGCCATCCACCACGCGTCGCGAGTGCGCGAGGGCGAGTCCGTTGCGGTGTTCGGGGTCGGCGGGGTCGGCCTGGCCGTGATCCAGGCGGCCCGGATCGCTGGAGCGGGACCGATCGTGGCCGTCGATGTCGCCCAGGGCAAGGAGGAGTTGGCACGCAAGGCGGGGGCGACGGACTTCCTGGTCGCCGCCTCCGACACGGCCAAGCGGATCCGGAAGCTCACGGGTGGCCACGGCGCGGACGTCGCCGTCGAGTGCGTGGGCCGTGCCGGGACCATCCGCGCCGCCTGGGACTCGACCCGCCGCGGGGGACGTACCACGGTCGTCGGCATCGGCGGCAAGGAGGAGCAGGTCTCCTTCTCCGCCCTGGAGATCTTCCACTTCGGCCGCACGCTCTCCGGCTGCGTCTACGGCAACTGCGACCCGGCCAGGGACCTTCCGGTGCTCGCCGAGCACATCCGCGCCGGACGGCTGGACCTGGCGGGCATGGTCACGGAACGGATCGGCCTGGACGGCATCCCGGCAGCCTTCGACGCCATGCTCGCCGGTCGCGGCGGCCGCACCCTGGTGGTGTTCTGAGGGGCCCCGCATTGCGCATCCGGCCGAGGTGCGGAACGCGGCACGAGCCGCAACTGCCGGTGGCCAAGGGGCAGTCAGGATCAGCGGGCACCGGCCGTCACTGTTCGCGCACCTGCTCGTACTGGAGGGCCAGTCCGTCCACCAGAGCCGTGAGGCCCGTCTCGAACGCGCCCTCGTCCACCTGCTGCTGATGCTCCGCCAGCAGATGCGCCTGGCCCAAGTGCGGGTAGTCGGCCGGGTCGTACGCGGTCGCGTCGTCGACGAAGCCGCGCGCAAAGGAGCCGAGTGCCGAGCCCGCGACGAAGTAGCGCATCAGGGCGCCGATTCTCGTCGCCTGCGCGGGTGGCCAGCCCGCGCCCACCATGGCGCCGAACACGGCGTCAGCCATCCGCAGCCCGGCGGGCCGGCGGCCGGGGCCGCGGGCGAGGAACGGCACGATGTTGGGGTGCGCGGCCAGGGCGGCACGGTACGAGCGCGCCCACGTCAGCAGCGCCGTACGCCAGTCCGCCCCGGCTCGCGTCCTGGACGCCGCGTCGAACATCGACAGATCGACCTGGCCGACGACCGTGTCCGCGACGGCGTCCAGGATCTCGTCCTTCACCTTGAAGTGGTTGTAGAGCGACGGGCCGCTCACCCCCAGCTCCGCGGCCAGCCGTCGCGTGGACACCGCATCGAGCCCCTCCGCGTCGATCAGCGCCAGGGCAGTCTCCACGATCCGGTCGCGACTGAGCAGGGGCTTGCGGGGGCGGGCCATGCGGCACATAGTAGAGGCCGCCCCGCATAAACTAGCAGCGCTAATTTAAGCGGTGTCCGTTGATGCGGTGCCCGCGGAGTCCACGTCCCCGAGATCCGTGAAAGGTGCGCGCCGTGAACCTTGAGCTCTCCGATGAGCAGGACGCCGTCCGCCGGCTCGCCCGGGACTTCACCGACCGCGAGATCGTCCCCAACGCGGTCGCCTGGGACCGGGCAGAGAGCGTCGACCGCGGCATCGTGAAGAAGCTCGGCGATCTGGGCTTCCTGGGGCTGACCGTTCCCGAGGAGTTCGGCGGCTCCGGCGGGGATCCTCTCTCCTACGTCCTGGTCACGGAGGAACTCGGCCGCGGTGACTCCGCGGTGCGCGGGATCCTGTCCGTCTCCCTCGGCCTGGTCGCCAAATCGATCGCGACATGGGGCACCGACGAGCAGCGGCGGGCGTGGCTGCCGAAGCTCTGCTCCGGCGAGGCCGTCGGCTGCTTCGGCCTCACCGAGCCCGGAACCGGCTCCGATGCCGCCAACCTCACCACCCGCGCTGTCCGCGACGGCGGTGACTGGGTCATCGACGGCGCCAAGATGTTCATCACCAACGGGACTTGGGCCGATGTCGTCCTGCTCTTCGCGCGTACGGGAGAGGAGCCCGGGCACCGGGGCATCAGCGCCTTCCTCGTACCCGCGGACACGCCCGGGCTCGCCCGCCGCGAGATCCACGGCAAGCTCGGGCTGCGCGGCCAGGCCACAGCCGAGTTGGTGCTCGACGGCGTCCGCGTACCCGGTTCCGCCATGATCGCTCCCGAGGGCAAGGGCTTCTCCGTCGCCATGTCGGCACTCGCCAAGGGCCGGATGTCGGTCGCGGCCGGCTGTGTCGGCCTGGCGCAGGCGTGTCTCGACGCGGCTGTACGGTACGCGGGGGAGCGCGAGCAGTTCGGCCGCCCGATCGCCCGTCACCAGCTCGTCCAGGAGCTGATATCCGACATCGCGGTGGACGTCGACGCCGCCCGGCTGCTGACCTGGCGGGTGGCGGACCACATCGAGCGGGGGCTGCCGTACGCCACCGAGTCCTCGATCGCCAAGCTCTTTGCAAGCGAGGCCGCGGTGCGCTGCGCCAACAACGCCCTCCAGGTGTTCGGCGGATACGGCTGCATCGACGAGTACCCGGTGGGCAAACTGTTCAGGGACGCCCGGGTGATGACCCTCTACGAGGGCACCAGCCAGATCCACAAGCTGCTGATCGGGCGTGCGCTGACCGGTGCGTCCGCGTTCTGAAGCGTTCCGGGTCTTCCGGTCGTTCCGAGCCCGGCAGGCCCTTCCGAGCCCGCCCGACCGTTCCGGGCCCGCCCGGCCTGGGCGCCCGTTCCGCGGTCGGCGCACCCGTCGGCGTACGCACACCGACCACCCGTCGGCATACGCACCGACGCACCGACGCACCCGTCCACGTACGCACCGAGGCACCCCGGCCCCCTAAGCGCTTGCTCAGGTTCGGAGGTATGGTGTTCGTCCTGCCGGCGGAGGGCCCGCCGGGCGGAGGAACGGGGCGTGCGTGCGATGGGCACCGAGGCGGAGCGGACGGCCGGGGAGCGGCCCGAACAGTGGGAGGACGTGGCTCCCGGCGCGGCCAGGCGGCTGGTGATCGCCGCCGTCCAGGCCTTCGCCGAGCGCGGATACCACGCGACGACCACCCGTGACATCGCGGGCCGCGCAGGCATGAGCCCGGCCGCCCTCTACATCCACTACAAGACCAAGGAAGAGCTGCTCTACCAGATCAGCAGCGTCGGCCACCGTCTCTCGCTGCGCATCATGCAGGAGGCTGCGACAGGCGGCGGCACCCCCGCCGAACGCCTCGGCACAGCCGTACGCTCCTTCGTCCGCTGGCACGCCGAGCGCCACACCACCGCCCGCGTGGTCCAGTACGAGCTGGGCGCACTGGGCGAGGAGCACTACGCCGAGATCGTGGGCCTGCGCCGCGAGGTCGACGCCACGGTGCGGTCGATCATCCAGGACGGCGTCGACGCGGGCGACTTCGACGTCCCCGACATCCCCGGTACGTCGCTCGCCGTGCTGTCGCTGTGCATCGACGTGGCCCGCTGGTTCAACCCGGAGGGCCGGCGTTCGCCCGACGACGTCGGGAAGTTGTACGCCGACCTCGTCCTGCGCATGGTCGGGTCGGCCCCGCGGGGATGAGGCGCCATGCGCGCCGGTTCACCCGAGTGGCCACGGTCGGACGAAGGTGGCCCCGCCTACAGATAGAAGCGGCTCACCGTCTCCGCGACACACGCCGGCTTCTCGGACCCCTCCCGCTCGACCGTCACGCTCGTCGTGAGCTGGACGCCGCCCTCGACCTCCGTGACGGCTGCGACCTCGGCCGTCGCCCGCACCCGCGAGCCGACCGGCACCGGCGAGGGGAAACGCACCTTGTTCGAGCCGTAGTTGACGCCCATCCGCACGCCCTCGACCCGCATGAGCTGCGGTACGAGCGCGGGCAGCAGCGACAGCGTGAGGTATCCGTGGGCGATGGTGGTGCCGAACGGCCCCGCCGCCGCCTTCTCCGGGTCGACGTGGATCCACTGGTGGTCACCGGTGGCATCCGCGAACAGGTCAATCCGCTTCTGGTCGATCTCCAGCCAGTCGCTGAAGCCGAGCTGCTGTCCCACCGCGGACCGCAGTTCGTCGAGCGATGAGAAGACCCGGGGTTCCGCCATCTTCATGACCTCCAGTGGCCACCGGTACGTACTAAGCGGTTGCTCAGTACGCTCAGCATGGTTCCGGGCAGAGCATCTGTCAACGCATCGCCGACGTAGGGTTGGGACCTGTGCCGCAAATTCCCCACTCCGTGTCCGAACTCACCGTCGGCCAGCTCTCCGCGCGCAGCGGAGCAGCGGTGTCGGCGCTGCACTTCTACGAGAACAAGGGCCTGATCAACAGCAGGCGCACCTCCGGCAACCAGCGCCGCTACAGCCGTGACACCCTGCGCCGGGTCGCCTTCATCCGCGCGGCACAGCGCGTCGGCATCCCGCTCGCCACGATCCGCGACGCGCTGGCCGAGCTGCCCGACGAGCGCACCCCCAACCGCGAGGACTGGGCGCGGCTCTCCGAGGCCTGGCGCTCCGAGCTGGACCAGCGCATCCAGCAGCTCAACCGGCTGCGCGACCACCTCACCGACTGCATCGGCTGCGGCTGTCTGTCGCTCGACAAGTGCGTGCTGTCCAACCCGGACGACCGTCTGGGCGAAGGCGGCGACGGTTCCCGGCTGATGGTCGAGCGCAAGCGCTGAGCCACCCTCCGGGTATCGCTCCCAGGGGGTGGCCGGCATCGTCACCGTAGGGCCGCAGGCTCCGCGCCCCGCACGACCGTCACCAGACGGCAGGCCGCCGTCCCACCCAGGGGCGGGCCTCCTCCAACTCCGCGGAGAGGGAGATCAGCTTCGTCTCCTCGCCGTATCGGCCGCCCAGCATCACCCCGATCGGCAACTCCTCGTCCGTCCAGTGGAGCGGGAGGCTGACCGCCGGCTGGCCGGTGGCGTTGTAGATCGGAGTGAAGGGGGTGTACGCGGCCAGGGCGGCGAACTCGGCCTCGGGGTCGTCGTCATTGCGCAACTCACCCACCAGGGCCGGGGGTTGGGCGAGTGTCGGGGTGAGGATCGCGTCGTAGCCCGTCCCCGGGGCGAGCAGGGCGTCAGCGACCATCTGGCCGAGCATGCGGAACGCGTACAGCGCATCGGCGAAGCCGTGGCCCGAGACGGCGCGGCCGCGCTCGCGCAGATGGCGTGTGAGGGGCAGCAGCAGGCCCTCGGCGCCGGGCGGGACGGGACGGGCGAGTGCCATCACGTCCCATACGGCCGAGAAGGCGCGCCGTACGGTGTCGTCCACCGGAAGCTCCAACTCGTCCACGTGGTGGCCGAGTTCGCGCAGCAGGTCGGCTGCGGAGCCGCCCGCCGCGCGGCAGTCGGGGTGCATCTCCACGCCGGGCAGGGGCGGGCTGAGCAGCGAGACCACGCGGAGCCGGTCTTCGGGGCGGCGGCGGGCGGCCGCGAGGAATGTCTCGCCGGCGGGCAGGGAGGGGGCGCCGTAAGGGTCGCCCGGCATTGGCCCGGCGAGCGCGTCGAGCAGGGCCGCGGCATCCGCGACCGTACGGGCGATGGGGCCCGATGTGGCGAGCCCGCTGACGTCGTGCAGGAGCGGGCCCCCGCTGACCCGGCCGCGGCTCGGCTTGATGCCGAAGAGGCCGCACACCGAGGAGGGAATGCGGATCGAGCCGCCGCCGTCGCTGCCGTGCGCGAGGGGGGCCAGGCCGCCCGCGACCGCCGCGGCCGCGCCGCCGCTCGACCCTCCGGCCGACCGGTCGAGATCCCAGGGCGTACGGGCCGGGGGCGCGAGCCGGCCCTCGGTGTAGCAGGGCAGTCCGAATTCGGGGGTGTTGGTCTTGCCGAGCATGATCGTGCCCGCGGCGCGGAGCTTGGTCACCACATGGTCGTCGGCGTCCGGTATGTGGTCGGAGAACACCTCGGAACCGTAGGTGCAGCGCACACCGGCGACCGGATTGAGGTCCTTCACCGGCACCGGTACGCCGTGCAGTGGCGGCAGTGCCCGGCCCTCCTCGAGAGCGGCACGCGCGGCGGTCTCGGCCTCGGCGGCCTGCTTGCGGGCGATCTCGGGCGTAACGGTGATGAACGCCCCGAGTTCTGCGTCCAGTTGGTCGATGCGGTGCAGATAGTGCTCGGTGAGGTCCACCGGCGAGAGAGTCCCTTGCCGGATCCTCTCCGCCTGCTCGAGCGCTGTCAGGTCGTGCAGTTCGGCCATGCCCGTCCGTCCTCTCGGCGACTTGGGCGATCGTCGCACTACTGGCAGGTAGGGGACCAGACCCCCGGCCGGAGCAGTCGCGGGGCGCGACGGTGACGGCGCGGCCCGCGTCAGCCGGTGGAGAGGTTGCCGCGGCTTGGGCGCCGGTCCGCACACGCCGTGTGCGAACGGGCCGCCGGACCAGGTGATCACCGTGAGCGGGCGCCATACCGGGCCCGGCCTGCCGCAAGGGCATATCCATGGTGCTGCGGAAGGCCGCCGCAGCATGGCGGTTCCGGCCCCTTCGCCGCCGGCCCCTGGCGGACGTGGGCCGGTGCGGGTGCGTCATCGGGCGACCGCAGGAACCGGCAGGTGTGGAACCGGCAGGTGGCACCGGCGGTTGCGGCCGGTGTGGACCGGCAGGTGTGGGGACGACCCGGCGGGCCGGAGGTCAGGAGACCAGCGCGGCTCTCCGCGATCTTCTTGCCGCCATCAGCGCCTCCGGCGTCAGCACGGCCTCGGGCACGACGATGCCGCAGGTGGTGCAGACCGGCCCCGAGCCCGGGTGATGCCCCAGGCCCGACCGCCAGTCGATGCCGTCCTCCGCGCAGACCGGGCAGACGGACCGGGGCTCGGACTCCAGCGCGGTCACCAGACGGCGGACGACGACGGGGAGCGGGGAGGTGGGGTGGTGCAGGGGGTCGTCGCACCAGGCGACTCCGTACCCGCCCCAGGTGCGTCGATGCCAGTCGTCCAAGGCGCCGGGCTGGCGCATGCCGGCGTGCTTCTCGCGCCTGCGCCGTTCCGCGAATCGCACGTCGTAGGCGAGCCATTCGGTGCGGGCCTCTTCCAACTCGGCCAGCGCGGCGACGAGCCGCTCCGGGTCGGGCCGCCGATCATTGGTGCCGATACCGACCCGGACGCACAGATGGTGCCAGGTCGCCCGGTGACCGTACGGGGCGAATTTCTCCAGGCACTTGCGCAGGGCGGTCCTCCGCTGCTGGGTCGCAACCCTCGGGTCGCGCACGTGATCGGCGAGGCTTCTGAATCCGGCCATCTTCCTTGCCACCTCCGTGACTCGTCCGCCGGCGTTGAGGCGATAAGGGATGGACGAATGGGAGCCCGAAATGGATCCAATCGAACATGCTCACGAATGGCAATTCGGCCATGGGTAGTCCGCTTTGCGTTTCTTGTGGTGACTTCGGCGTGATGATTGTGGAGATCCCAGGAGAAGTTGACGGCTCCTCACTTCCGTCTTCCGGTCTTTTTCTACCGGCGGTAACCTCCGGCCACCGTCTTGGGATCCGTCCTTGGAGGAGCAGGAATGCGATTGCGCACCCCACGCGTCACCGCCCTGCTCGCGCTGGTTGCCGGACTGGTCGCGCCCTTGCAGCCGACCGCAGCAGCCGCAGAGCCGAGCAGCCCATCCGCCGCCGCCGACCACTGCGGGAGTCAGTGCGCCGACATCCTCCCGCCGGGCGAGAACGGCAACGCCACGCTCGTCGAGATCCTGGCCCACCGCGTCTTCGGCACCCGGCCCGCCCACAGCTCCGACCAACTCGGCCCCTACAACGACCTCGTCGCAGGACAGGACAGCCTGACCGACGAGAAGCTGGCACGGTTCTTCAACGACGCCTCCTTCGGCGTCTCTCAGGACCAGGTCGCCTCGGTCGCCCGCCCCCGCGCGGACGTGACCATCACGCGCGACAAGAAGACGGGCGTCCCGCACATCCAGGGCACCACGCGCGAAGGCACCGAGTTCGGTGCCGGATACGCGGCCGGGCAGGACCGGCTCTGGCTGATCGACCTCTTCAGGCACATCGGTCGCGGGCAGCTCACCCCCTTCGCGGGCGGCGCGCCCGCCAATCAGGGTCTGGAGCAGCAGTTTTGGCCGCTCGCCCCGTACACCGAGAAGGACCTCGAGGACCAGATCGACCGGATCATCGACACCGGCGGCGAGCGCGGCAAGCAGGCCATGGCGGACGCACAGGCGTACATCGACGGCCTCAACGCCTATCGCGAGAAGTCCAAGAACGGGCGCTACTTCCCCGGCGAATACGTCCTGACCGGCCATATCGACGCCATCACCAACCACGGCGAGATCGAGCCCTTCAAGCTCACCGACCTGATCGCCCTCGCCTCCGTGGTCGGCGGACTGTTCGGCAACGGCGGCGGCGGAGAGGTCGAGTCGGCGCTCTCCCTGCTCGCCGCCCAGCAGAAGTACGGTGTCGCCGAGGGCACCGAGGTGTGGGAGTCCTTCCGGATGCGCAACGATCCGGAGGCAGCGCTGACCGTCCACGACGGGGAGCGATTCCCGTACGCCGGCAAGCCCGACACGGCGCGCGGCACCGCGATGCCCGACCCCGGCTCGGTCACGCGCGAGCCGCTGGTGTTCGACCGCACCGGCGCGGCGAAGAGCGCGGCGGCGAAGAGCCGAGCGAAGAACGGTGCTGCCAAGAAGGATGCGGCCGGGCGGGATGCCGCCAGATACGGTGCCACGTCCGGGACGGTACCCAGGGACCCGGTGAGGGCCCCGGAGAAACTGAAGCCGCTCCAGGGCATGTTCAATGACGGAGTGCTGCCCGGCGACCTCTTCTCCGGCCCCCGGCGCGGCATGTCCAACGCCCTGCTCGTCTCCGGCAAGCACACCGCGAGCGGCAACCCGGTCGCCGTCTTCGGGCCCCAGACCGGCTACTTCGCACCGCAGCTCCTGATGCTCCAGGAGCTTCAAGGCCCCGGCATCAGCGCGCGCGGCGCCTCCTTCGCGGGCATCGGGATGTACATCCAGCTCGGCCGAGGCCAGGACTACGCGTGGAGCGCGACCTCCGCCTCGCAGGACATGACCGACACCTACGCCGTCGAGCTGTGCGAACCCGACGGCTCCACCCCGGACAAGGACTCCACGCACTACCGCCACCACGGCGCCTGCGAGCCGATGGAGAAGCTGGAGCTGTACAACGCGTGGAAGCCGTCCCTGGCCGACTCCACCGCCGCGGGCTCCTATCGCATGCAGGTGTATCGCACCGAGTACGGCACCGTGACGCACCGTGCCACCATCGACGGCAAGCCCGTGGCGTACACCCTGCTGCGCTCCACCTACCGTCACGAGGCCGACTCGATCATCGGCTTCCAGATGCTCAACGACCCCGGGTACGTCAAGGACGCCGCTTCCTTCCAGCGCGCGACCCAGCACATCGGCTACGCCTTCAACTGGTTCTACGCCGACTCCCGGCAGGCCGCGTACTACAACAGCGGCCTGAACCCCGTACGCGCCGACGACGTCGATCCCTCGCTGCCCGTCCGTGGCGAGAAGCCCTACGAGTGGCGGGACTTCGAACCGGCGGCCAACACCGCCGCGTACACCCCGCCCGAACAGCACCCCCAGTCCGTCGGCCAGGACTACTACATCTCCTGGAACAACAAACAGGCCCTGGAGTACTCCTCCGCGGGATTCGGCAACGGCTCGATCCACCGCGGCGACCTGCTGGAGGACCGGGTCGGCGCACTGGTGAAGCGGGGCGGCGTCACCCGGGCCGCGCTGACCCGCGCCATGGCGGACGCCGCGCTCGCCGATCTCCGCGGCGAGGACGTCCTGCCGGAACTGCTCGAGGTCCTCCGCAGCGGACCGATCACCGACCCGCAACTGGCCGACGCCGTACTGGCGTTGGAGTCATGGAGGGACGCAGGCGCGGAACGGCGTGAAACCGCCGCCGGGTCGCGCACCTACACCCACCCCGACGCCGTGCGCATCATGGACGCCTGGTGGCCGCTGCTCGTCGAGGCCGAGTTCGAACCGGGCCTGGGCGCCGGGCTCTACGACGCGCTGCGCGCCAACCTGCCGGTCGACGAGTCCCCGTCGGCGAGCCACGGGCCCACGGGGGCGCACGCGGGCTCCTCCTTCCAGTTCGGCTGGTGGAGCTATGTCGACAAGGACCTCCGCCAGGTGCTCGGTGAGCCGGTGAAGGGGCGGCTCGCGAAGACGTACTGCGGCAACGGCGACCTGTCGGCCTGCCGCGACACGCTGCTGACGAGCCTGCGGCAGGCCGTCGACAGGCCGGCGAACGAGGTCTATCCGGGCGACGGCGCCTGCAAGGCGGGCGATCAGTGGTGCGCCGACGCGATCGTGCACCGCGCGGTCGGCGGAATCACCCACGACCCGATCCACTGGCAGAACCGGCCGACCTTCCAGCAGGTGGTGGAGTTCCCCGAGCACCGCTGAGCGGGGAGAGCCGAGGGCCGCCCGGGGCGAACGGGCCCGGGCGGCCCGCTGCGTGTGGGCCCCCGCTCGGGCTCCGGAGGGTTGGCGCGGGACCGTCATTTTCACGACGGGACGACCAGCCCGCTCGTACGCGGCATGTCGTCCTTCACCTTCTCGGACAAGGCCGACGATGCCCAGAGCTGCGTTCTGCGGATCATGGGCATTCCCGTGGATTCCTGACGCCGACAGGGCGCGTCCGTGGGTGGGCCACGGGCCGTGACCGATGGGGCGGCCCGCGGGCCGGCGCCCGCCGGAACGACCCCGGCACCGGTCACCGGCCGGGCAAGCCCTACGCTGCGACCGTGGGCGCGGTCCACGCGGCGAGGAGGCACGATGAAGGTCGTACTGGCGGGCGGCACGGGCGCTCTGGGGCGGCGCATCGCCGCCGACCTGACCGAGCACGGCCACGAGGTCGTCGTCCTCACCCGGTCAGCACGCCCCGATTTCCCGTACCGCCAGGTGACCTGGGACGGGGCGTCGGTCGGGCCTTGGGCGGCCGAGTTGGAAGGCGCCGCGCTCGTCAACCTCGCCGGTGAACTCGTCGACCGGAGGCCCACCGCGGCCAACATCGAGCTGCTGACCCGCTCCCGGGTGGCCCCGACCGCTGCACTGGCCGAAGCCGCGGCCGGTCTCACCTCACCGCCGGGCGTCTGGGTGCAGATGAGCACGCTGGCCATCTACGGTGACGGCGGCGAGAGCGTGCTGGACGAGCAGGCGCCGCCCGCGGACGGCCCGCCGCAGCTGGCCGGAGTGGCGCGCGCGTGGGAGGCGGCCGCAGTCGGTGCACCCGCCGGGCGGCAGGTGGTGCTGCGGACCGCGGTGGTCCTGGACCGGGACACACCGGCGCTGGACCGTATCGCCGGGCTCGCCCGATGGGGGCTGGGCGGCCGTATCGGCACCGGGCGCCAGTGGATGAGCTGGCTGCACATCGACGATCTGCTCGCCGTGGTCCGGCTGGCGCTGAGCGACCCGGCCCTGAGCGGGGTCCTCCACGCCACCAGCCCGAACCCCGTCCGCAACGCCGAACTCATGGCCGCCCTGCGGGACGTACTGCGCCGTCCGCCCGCCCCTCCCACCCCGGCCTGGATGGCCCGGGCGGGGGCCGTGCTGATGCGCTCGGACCCGGCGCTCGCGCTCACCGGACGCCGCTGCGTCCCGGCACGGCTGACCGAACGGGGCTTCACCTTCCACCATCCCCACCTGCGTCCCGCGCTCGACGACCTTCTTCGACGACCAGGCTGAAAAGCGCGAGGGGGCCGGTGGCCGGTTGCCGTATGCCGCCTGCCGGCACGGGCCCCACGAGCTGTACCGCCGGATCCGGCATTGTTCATGGTCCGTCGGCGCAGTGCAGTTGCCCGATCGGACGACGGGGCATGCGACCCCCATGCCGCTCAGGTACCCATTGACCATGGACTTCCACACCGGCTTTCAGCGCCCTCTCCGAGTACGTCCGCGACGTGGGTGCGGCAGAGGCGGAGCGCGGCTGCGGTTCGTCGTGCCCGCCGCGGTACTGGCAGCGACCCTGGGTCTGCCCGCGGGCAACGCCTGGACCGCCACCGATCCGCCACCCGCCGCGGCGGGCGGTGATGAGGCCGGTCTGCCCGGCGCACCGGGGGAGCCGGACCGGCCGAGGCAGCAGGACGGATCCGCCGAGGCCGACGTGACCGGTGCCGCACACGACGGCGCGGGTGACGACCATCCGCCGGAGGACGGTTCGGTCTCCCACGTGTGGACGTGGGACCAGATGTGGGAGCTGGACCGCGAGACCGGGCGGCCCGGCGATCCGTCGGCGGAGTCCGGTACAGCGTCAGCGTCTCGGCCCGAAAGCGGACCTGCGCACCAACAGGCGCAGACCCCGGAGTCGCAGTCGTCGGAGTCGCAGCCCTCGGCACCGCAGGCCCAGCCCGCGCAGCCCCCGGCGCAGTCCTCCGATCAGCAGCCGCAGTCGCAGCCCGCAGCGCCGGAGCCGGTGGCTCAGCAGCCGTCGAAACCCGCGCAACCGGAGTCCCGCCCAGCTCAGCAGGACTCCCAGGCCGCGCAGGGCCGGACGCCGAACCACCGGCCCGCCGCGGAGCAGCCCGCCCGGACCCCGTCCGCCGACGTCGAGCCGCCGAGGGAGCCCGAGCGGCGCCCCTCCGCGCGGCCCAGGGCACCACGGGAGCACGAGCGCCGCCCGGCCGCCAAGCCCAGGGCCCCGCGCAAGCACGAGCGTCGTCCCTCCAGCAGGCCCAAGACCTCCCGTGCCGTCCTGGACGGGGGGTCCGCGTCCGCCATCGCCGACGCCAAGTCACCCGCCAACGGCCGGGCGACGGAAGCGAAGCAGAAGTCCGGTGTGCTGCGAAGTGCGGCGCGCCAGGTGGTCCGGCTCATCAACGCCAAGCGGACCCAGGCCGGTTGTCAGCCGCTGCGCGTCAGCCGCAGGCTCTCGCAGGCCGCGGGCGGCCACGCCGACACCATGGCGAAGTCCGGCATCCTGTCCCACACCGCTCCGGATGGTTCGCGCCCGAGTACGCGCGCCGTGCGGGCCGGGTACGACGGCTGGTCCGCCATCGGGGAGAACATCGCGCGCGGCCAGGCCAGCCCCGCCGAGGTCACGCAGGACTGGATGAACAGCCCCGGACACCGGGCCAACATCCTCAACTGCAGCTACGAGGAGGTCGGCGTCGGCGTCCGCGAGGGCGGCCCCAACGGACGCTATTGGGCGCAGAGCTTCGGAACCCGGCGGAGCTGAGGCCCGTACGGGCCAGCAGCACGTACGGCGGGCGAGACCGCGGCCGCGACTCAGCCTCCCGTCCCGCGACGAGAGTGACGAGAGTACCGACGCACAGCCGGGGGGAGCCCGGTCCGGGACCGGACTCCCCAGGGGACACAGCGCTGGTTGAGCGGGGTCCGTCGTGCGCGGGCCCCGCTCAGTGGTACCTGAGGTACTTCTTCCGTACGGCCCGGAAGTCCGCGAGCCGCTCCCGCCAGGCCCGTTCGACCTCGTCCGGGTCAGTTCCGCCGTCGATCATCGTGCGGACGGTCGCCGAACCGGTCAGCTTGTCGATCCATTTGTCCTCACGCCAGGCGAAACCGCTCCACACCCGTTTCGCGGTGACCAGCAGCCCGATGCCGCTGCGCACCGGGTCGTACGCCTCCCGGTCGTGGACGTGGAGCTGCACGCCTCCCACGGTCTTGCCCTGGAACTTCGAGAACGTGGGCGTGAAGTACGCCTCGCGGAAGCGGACACCCGGCAGGTCCAGCTCGTTCGCGGCCTTGGCCCACCGGCGGTCGATGCCGTCCGCGCCGAGCAGTTCGAACGGGCGGGTCGTGCCGCGCCCCTCGGACAGGTTGGTGCCCTCGAACAGGCAGGTGCCGGAGTAGACGAGTGCGGTATCCGGCGTCGGCATGTTGGGACTCGGCGGCACCCACGGCAGGCCGGTGGCGTCGTAGAAGTCCCTCCGACGCCAGCCCGACATCTCCACGATCTCCAGATCGGCCGCCCGCCCGGCGGCCCCCGGCACGAACTCGGCGTTGAACAGCAACGCCAGCTCGGCCACCGTCATGCCGTGCGCCTGGGCGATCGGTTCGCGCCCGACGAAGGTCGCGTAGGCCTTGTCGAGCACCGGGCCGTACGCGTCCCGCCCGGTGACCGGATTCGGGCGGTCCAGGACGACGACGCGCTTGCCCGCGAGCACCGCCGCGACCATGCAGTCGTAGAGGGTCCAGATGTAGGTGTAGAAGCGCGCGCCCGCGTCCTGGATGTCGAAGACGACGGTGTCCACGCCCGACTCGGTGAAGATGTCGGCCAGTGCCTGCCCGCTCTTCTGGTAGGTGTCGAAGACCGGAAGCCCCGTAGCGGGGTCGTCGTAGCGCCCCTCGGATCCACCGGCCTGGGCCGTGCCGCGGAAACCGTGCTCGGGGCCGAAGACAGCGGTCAGATTCACCCGGTCGTCGGGGTGCATGACGTCCACGATGTGGCGGACGTCCGAGGTGATGCCGGTCGGGTTCGTCACCATGCCCACGCGCTGTCCGTTCAGCAGCCGGTAGCCCGACGCCGCCAGCCGGTCGAAGCCCGTACGCACTTGTCCGTGGCCGCCGCCCGCTGATTCCCCGCCCCCGCCGCGCCACCGCTCGGCCCCCGATGCCGGACCGACCCCGACCGCGAGGGCCCCCGCGGTGCCAGTGGCGGCCAGCAGTCTCCGTCTGGACAGATTCGATTCCGCAGAAGTCGACATGTCCGCGCACGCTAGCGCCCCTGGCCGCCGGGCGGAACGACCGCTGCAGGCCGTGGCCCCCTCTTCCGTGGCAACATACCGACTGGTTAGTCTGTGGCGATCGAGCCGTGCCTGAGCCGAGTCGAAGGAGCCGCGACGTGACCGACGGAAAGACGCTGGAAGATGCCGGAGTCGTCGTCACCGGAGCCGGGGGAGGGATCGGGGCGGCGCTCGCCCGCAGGTTCGCCGCGGAGGGCGCCCGGGTCGTCGTCAACGATCTGGACGCGGACAGGGCCAAGGCCGTCGCCGAGGAGATCGGCGGCACGGCCGTCCCCGGCGACGCCTCCGGCATCGTCGCCGACGCCCGCGACGCGCTGGGCGGAACCGTCGACATCTACTGCGCCAACGCCGGGCTCGCCTCGGGCGGCGACGAGGACGCCGACGAGGACGTGTGGGCCGCCGCCTGGGACGTCAACGTCATGGCCCACGTCAGAGCGGCGCGCGCACTGCTGCCCGCATGGCTCGAACGGGGCCGCGGGCGCTTCGTGTCCACCGTCTCCGCGGCCGGGCTGCTGACCATGATCGGAGCGGCGCCGTACAGCGTCACCAAGCACGGCGCCCTCGCCTTCGCCGAGTGGCTCTCCCTCACCTATCGCCACCGGGGCATCGAGGTGCACGCGATCTGCCCCCAAGGGGTCCGTACGGACATGCTGACCGCGGCCGGCAGCGCGGGCGAGATCGTACTGGCCCCCACCGCCATCGAACCCGAGGACGTCGCGGACGCCCTCTTCGACGCGATGGCCGAGGGCCGCTTCCTGGTCCTCCCGCACGCCGAGGTCGCAGGCTTCTACGTGGCGCGCGCCACCGAGAACGACCGCTGGCTCGACCGGATGAACCACGTTCAGCAGAAGTGGGAGGCCGCCCGGTGACCCCCTCGGTCTACGCCGCCCGGCCCTGGCTGTCCCTGCTCACCGACGCCCAGCGTGCCCCCGCCACCCCGCCCGAGACCGTCCTGCACGCCTTCCGCGAACGGGCACGCTCCCACCCCGCAACCACCGCGCTGGCCTACTTCGACGGGCGGATCGACTACGAGGAGGCCGACGCGCTGTCCGACGCCCTCGCCGGACACCTCGCCGGGCGCGGCTTCGGGCGCGGCGACCGGCTGGCGGTCGTCCTGCAGAATGTTCCGCAGTTCGCGCTGGCGGTGCTCGGGGCGTGGAAGGCGGGCGGAACGGTCGTACCGGTCAACCCCATGTACAAGGAACGGGAGGTCGCACACGTCCTCGCCGACGCCGAGGTGACCGCGCTGGTCTGCGCGGACCGGGCCTGGGAGTCGTATCTGCGCACCACGGCCGAGGATTCGCCCGTCCGCATCGTGCTGACGACCAGTGAGTTCGACCTGCAGAAAAGGAACGACGAGCGCGTCCTGCGCGGCGAGCGCATACCGGTGCCCGCCGGCGCGGAGGACTTGCTCGAGGCCGCCCGCCGCGGCGCCCCGGCACCTGCGGACCGGGAGCCCTCCGCCGGTGACATCGCGCTGATCAGCTATACCTCGGGCACCAGCGGCACCCCCAAGGGCGCCATGAACACCCACGGCAACATCGCATACAACGCGGAACGCCAGCGCACCGGCCTCGATCTGCCCGAAGGCTCGACCTACTTCGGGCTCGCCCCGCTCTTCCACATCACCGGCATGGTCTGCGAACTGTGCGCCTGCCTCGCGAGTGGCGGCACGCTCGCCCTCGCCTACCGCTTCGAGCCCGGTGTCGTCCTCGACGCCTTCGCCGAGCACCGGCCCGCCTACACCGTCGGTCCCTCCACGGCCTTCATGGCCCTGGCCGCCCACCCGGACTGCACCCCGGACCACTTCGCCTCCTTCTCGATGATCTCCTCCGGCGGAGCGCCGCTCCCGCCCGCGCTGGTCGAGAAGTTCCGGGCGGGCTTCGGCCCGTACATCCGCAACGGCTACGGGCTCACCGAGTGCACCGCCCCCTGCGCCAGCGTCCCGCCCCAGCGCGAGGCCCCGGTCGACCCGGCGTCGGGCACACTGTCCGTCGGAGTACCGGGGCCCGACACGGTGGTGCGGATCGTGGACGACCACGGCGAGGACGTCCCGTTCGGCGAACAGGGCGAGATCGCGGTACGCGGCCCGATGGTCGTGCCGGGCTACTGGCGTCTGCCGGAGGCCAGTGCGGAGGCCCTTCCGGACGGCGAGCTGCGCACCGGCGACATCGGCTTCATGGACGAGCAGGGCTGGCTGTACGTCGTCGACCGGAAGAAGGACATGATCAACGCGTCCGGCTTCAAGGTGTGGCCGCGCGAGGTCGAGGACGTCCTCTACACCCATCCGGCCGTGCGCGAGGCGGCAGTGGTCGGTGTGCCCGATGCCTACCGCGGCGAGACGGTGAAGGCGTACGTCAGCCTGCGCCCGGGTGCGGAGGCAGAACCGCAGGAACTGGCCGCGTACTGCAAGGAACGGCTCGCGGCATTCAAGTATCCGCGCGATGTGGAGATCCTGCCGGAGCTGCCGAAGACGACAAGTGGGAAGATCCTCCGGCGGGAACTGCGATCCCGCGCATAGCGGGCACGGACCGGCCGGAGAGTGTCGGCAACGAACGAAAGGCGGGTGGCGGCAATGGCCAGAACGACGGACGGAGACGGCGGCCCCGTCCCGCAGCGGCTGCTGGCCGCCGCCACCCGCCTCTTCGCGGAACGGGGCTACGACCGGACCTCCGTGCAGGACATCGTCGAGGCCGCGGGCGTGACCAAAGGCGCGCTCTACCACTACTTCGGCTCGAAGGACGATCTGCTGCACGAGATCTACGGCCGTGTGCTGCGGCTCCAGCAGGAGCGGCTGGACGCCTTCGCGGACGCCGACGCCCCCGTGGAGCAGCGGCTGCGCGACGCGGCTGCCGACGTCGTGGTGACCACGATCGACAACCTCGACGACGCGTCGATCTTCTGGCGCTCCATGCACCACCTGAGCCCGGAGAAGCACAAGCAGGTCCGCGCGGAGCGGCGGCGCTACCACGAGCGCTTCCGGGCGCTGATCGAGGAGGGCCAGGAGAGCGGCGTCTTCAGCACGGCGACACCGGCGGACCTGGTGGTGGACTACCACTTCGGCTCGGTCCACCACCTCTCGACGTGGTACCGCCCGGCGGGCCCGATGACCCCCCACCAAGTGGCGGACCACCTGGCGGACCTCCTGCTCCGGGCATTGAGGCCGTAGCGGAGGGGCGGCCCGCGGCCGTCAGGTCGGGGAGCAGACCCGCATCGCGAGCGGGACGACGACCGGGTCGTCCCGCCCGCGGCGCGCGGCTACGCGTAGCGCTTCAACTCGCGGCGGGCCAGCGAACGCTGGTGGACCTCGTCCGGGCCGTCGGCCAGGCGGAGAGTACGCGCTCCCGACCACAGTTCGGCGAGCGGGAAGTCCTGGCTGACGCCGCCCGCGCCGTGGAGCTGCACGGCCTGGTCCAGGATGTCCACGACCGTACGCGGTGTCGCGATCTTGATGGCCTGGATCTCCGTGTGCGCCCCCTTGTTGCCGACCGTGTCCATCAGCCAGGCCGTCTTCAGCACCAGCAGCCGAAGCTGCTCGACAGCCACCCGCGCGTCCGCGATCCACTCCTGCACCTGCCCCTGGCGTGCCAGCGGCTTGCCGAACGCCCTACGGGAGACCGCCCGGCGGCACATCAGCTCGATCGCGCGCTCCGCCATGCCGATCAGGCGCATGCAGTGGTGGATACGGCCCGGGCCGAGGCGGGCCTGGGCGATCGCGAAGCCGCCGCCCTCCTCGCCGATCAGGTGGCCCGCCGGGACGCGGACGCTGTCGAAGACGACCTCCGCGTGCCCGCCGTGGAAGTGGTCCTCGTAGCCGTAGACCTGCATGGCGCGCCGGACTTGGAGGCCGGGGGTGTCGCGAGGGACGAGGATCATCGACTGCTGGCGGCGGATGTCCTCGCCGTCCGGATCCGTCTTGCCCATCACGATGAAGATCTGGCAGTTGGGGTTCATCGCGCCGGAGATGTACCACTTACGGCCGGTGATGACGTAGTCGTCGCCGTCCCGCTCGATCCGCGTCTCGATGTTCGTCGCGTCCGAGGAGGCGACGTCGGGCTCGGTCATCGCGAACGCCGACCGGATCTCGCCGGCGAGCAGCGGTTCCAGCCACTGCTTGCGCTGCTGCTCGTTGCCGAACTGGGCGAGCACCTCCATGTTGCCGGTGTCGGGCGCCGCGCAGTTCAGGGCGGTCGGTGCCAGGTGCGGGCTTCGGCCGGTGATCTCGGCCAGCGGGGCGTACTGCAGATTGGTCAGCCCGGCGCCGTACTCGGAGTCCGGGAGGAAGAGGTTCCACAGACCCCGCGCGCGGGCCTCGGCCTTCAGCTCCTCGAAGACGGGCGGCGTGAGCCAGGGCGAGGAAAGCCGGGCGTGCTGCTCCTTGGCCACCGCCTCGGCGGGGAACACGCGCTCGTCCATGAAGTCGAGGAGCTTCGCGCGGAGTTCCTCCGTGCGGGCGTCGAATGCGAAGTCCATGGCTTCTCAGCTCTCCTGAAGGGTCGTGAGGCCGTTGTCGATGAAGACGGGGACGAGCTCGCCGATGCGGTCGAAGCCCGCGCCGACGGTCTGCCCGAGCGTGAAGCGGTAGTGGATGCCCTCGAGAATGACCGCGAGCTTGAACCAGGCGAACGCCTCGTACCAGGAGACGGCCGAAACATCGCGTCCGGAGCCGGCCGCGTACCGCTCGATCAGCTCCCGTGGCTCCGGGTGCCCCGGCGCGCCCGCGGTCGTCGAGACCGGGGACTCGGCGACGTCGACCCGGCGGCTGTACATCACCAGTAGCCCGAGATCGGTCAGAGGATCGCCGAGGGTGGACATCTCCCAGTCGAGAATCGCGCGGATCCGGTCATCCCCGTCCACCAGGACGTTGTCGAGGCGGTAGTCGCCATGGACGACGGTGGGGGCGGGGGAGACGGGGAGGGCGCGGCCGAGCGCGGCGTGCAGCTCGTCGATGCGCGGTAGTTCGCGGTCGCGCGAGGCGTCGAGCTGCTTGCCCCAGCGGCGGAGCTGCCGGTCGAGGAAGCCCTCCGGGCGTCCGAAGTCCCCGAGCCCGACCGTCTCCGGGTCGACCGCGTGCAGTTCGACGAGGGTGTCGACCAGGCCGAGCACCACACCGCGCGTGCGCTCGGGCCCGAGCGCCGACAGTTGCCCGGTGGTCCGGTACGGGGTGCCCTCCACGAACTCCATGACGTAGAACGGTGACCCGATGACGGAGTCGTCCTCGCACAGCAGCAGCGCCTCGGGGACCGGCACGGCGGTGGATTGCAGGGCGCTGATGACGCGGTGCTCGCGGCGCATGTCGTGCGCGGTGGCGAGGACGTGCCCCAGCGGTGGCCGGCGGACGACCCAGCGGGAGGCGCCGTCGGTGACCCGGTACGTGAGGTTCGACCGGCCGCCCTCGATCAGCTCGGCACCGAGCGGCCCCCGGACCAGGCCGGGGCGTTCGCGGTCCAGGTGGCCGCGCAGCCGCTCCAGATCGAGTCCGGGCGGGTGATCGTTGCTCATCGGGCACTCTCCTCCGTGGGGAGACAATCATCGACTGTCTCTCATCATGCCGACCAGTCGGTATGGAGTCCAGTGGGCCGGCATCTCCGGGCAGTGACACCCCCCTCACGCATCCACGCGTTCAGCGCCCGCGCTCAGCGCGTCGATCGGTCGTGCCGTGGACGGCTGCCCTGCTCAGGCCGGGGAGGGAAGGTCGAAAGTCCATCCTCGTCGCGCGCCGCTTCCGGCTCAATACGGTGCTCGTCTGCCGTCTCCCGTCTGCCGCCTGCCACCCTCCGCCCGCTCGTCCTCGGTTCGGAGAGGGGCGGCCTGCCCGGGCGCAACGGGTGTCGTCAGGACGGCAGCGCGTCGCGCGCCAGGGCCGTGGTCTCCTCGACCGTGCCCTCGATGGGGATCGCCGCCCCGTTCTCGTCGTCACCCAGGGGCTCCAGGTCGGCGAACTGCGAGCGCAGCAGCCGTGCGGGCATGAAGTGGTCCCTGCGGTCCGCCAGCCGGTGCGCGATGAGTTCGAACGACCCGTTGAGATGGATGAAGCACGCGGACGGCGCGGTCTCCGTCAGCCGGTCGCGATAGGACCGCTTGAGCGCTGAGCAGCTCACGACTCCGCCCGTCGCGGCGTGACCGGCGAGCCAGTCGCCGATCCCGTCGAGCCAGGGGACCCGGTCGGCGTCGTCAAGCGGTGTGCCGTCCTTCATCTTGGCGATGTTCTCGGGCGGGTGGAAGTCATCGGCCTCCGCGTACGGGAGGCCCAGCTCCTCGGCGAGCCGCTCACCGATCGTCGTCTTGCCCGAGCCGGTGACGCCCATGACGACGACCAGGGGCACGGCGCGTTGCGTACGGCGGCGTTTCGTGGCCATGGACACCTCCGGCGCGGTCGTCGTCGGGAAGTCGTCGGATTCATCCGGAAAACGTTCTGTCCGGCCCAGGCTAGTGCGCGACATCCGGCTCCGCGCCCCGCGATCCCGGCTCCGCGCCCCGCGACCCCTTTTCCGCGTCCCGCCACCCCTTTTCCGCGCCACCGCCACCCCGGCTCCCGTAGATGCCGAGGCCCAGATCTCCCGGCTGCGCGGGCGCACCGGGCCGCGACCCGGCTCCAACTCCGGCCGGACGCGCACCGCCTGGCCGATCCGGGTCACGCGTCGACGACGTGTGCGGCCGCGCCCAGGACCGCGAGCGCGATGGCACACGACGCAGCCGCGGCGGCCGTACGGGCGGACAGCGCGGTCGGGCACGACGCGTCCAGGGCCCGGATGCGTCGGTGCGCCACCGCAAGGAAGCCCAGCAGCACCGGCGCGCCCACCGCCAGGGTCACGGCCGCCCGGAGCGGTCCCGCGCCGTGCAGCACCTCGCGCGCGGCGAGCAGCCCGGCCGCCACATACGTGAGTGTCGTACGCCGCCATGCCAGGCGCGTGCGCTCCGGCTGCAGACCAGGATCGCGTCGGGGCGCCGCGCCTCGCCCGGCCCCTCCGCCGCCCGCCCCGCCCCTGCCCCCTTCTCCCTCGCCGCCGTGTCCTGCGGCTGCCATCAGCCGGCCCAGCCCGCGGCCACGGCGACGACCATCACCGCCGCGACCGCGCCGATCGCCAGCGCCAGCAGGGTGGGGAAACGGGAGACCGGCAGGTCCTCGCCGCGCCGCATGGCGCGCTCGCAGCGCGCCCAGTGGTTGACGGCTCGTACGGCAGAGAGCGCGCCGACCGCGAGGAGCACCAGGGCGAGCGTGACACGGAGGGTCCGGTGGAGATCCGGCAGGAACTGCGCGACCGCGAAGCCCACGGCCACCAGCGCGAGGGCCGTCCGCAGCCAGGCCAGAAAGGTGCGTTCGTTCGCCAGTGAGAAACGGTAGTCGGGTGTCCCGCCCGCCTCGGCGATCCGCTCGGGCGCGAACCACAGCCGCGTCCCGGCGACGGCCGCCCGCACCTTCCGGGGCAGGGCCTTAACGGAGATGATCACGGTCGGCACATTACCGGCCGGGCGGACTCGTCCCCTCCGCCCCGGTCCGGGGGCCCTTCCATTCCTGCAGCCTCCGGTACGCCTCCAGCCCGTCCGGCACCCAGCTCCACTGCGGCAGCCTCTCCGCCAGTTCCTCGTCGGTCAGGAAGGCGTGCCAGGCCACCTCCTCGGCCTGGGGGTCGACCGGCCCCGTGATGCGAACCTCGTGGACATAGCTCCACCAGCTGCGGCCGGGCGCCTCGTAGAGGAACTTGAACAGCGGTACGGGCCGGGGGAGTCCGCAGACGCCCAGCTCCTCCTCCGCCTCCCGCAGCGCCGCCTCCTCGTACGTCTCGCCCGCACCGACCACGCCGCCGACGAACATGTCGTACAGGGAGGGGAAGACGAGCTTGTCCGCGGTTCTGCGGTGCACGAAGATCCGGTCCTCGGCGTCCCGCGCCAGGATGAAGACGCTGCGGTGGCGCAGATTGTTCGCGTACGCCTCGCCGCGCGGTGCTTGCCCAACGACCCGGTCCGCTTCGTCCACGATGTCCAGCAGTTCCCCTGCGGAGCGCGGCTCCTGCTGCTCAGCCATGCCCGCCATCCAAGCAGACCGCGCCGCTTGCCCCGGCCGCGCCGCAAGCCGCCCGGGGACGCAGGCCGCCCGCGTACGGGAGGTTGACGCGGTGAACGAGTGTCCAGAAGATCTACGCAGCAGTAACCCGAGTGGTCGACCGTTCACCTGCCGCGCTCCGACGAGGATGGATTCGATGGCGTACGACGCTGATGTGATCGTGATCGGAGCGGGGCTTGCTGGTCTGGCCGCCACCGCCGAACTCGCCGACGCGGGCCGCCGCGTCATCCTGCTCGACCAGGAACCCGAGGTCTCGATGGGCGGGCAGGCGCACTGGTCCTTCGGCGGGCTGTTCTTCGTCGACTCGCCGGAGCAGCGCCGGATGCGCATCCGTGACAGCCACGATCTCGCCCTCCAGGACTGGCTGGGCACGGCGGGGTTCGACCGCGTCGAGGACCACTGGCCGCGCCGCTGGGCCGAGGCGTACGTGGACTTCGCGGCGGGGGAGAAGCGGACGTGGCTGCACGCGCAGGGCGTCCGGTTCTTTCCCGTCGTCGGCTGGGCCGAGCGCGGCGGCTACGGCGCCACTGGGCACGGCAACTCCGTGCCCCGCTTCCACATCACCTGGGGAACCGGCCCCGGCCTGGTCGAGCCCTTCGAGCGGCGGGTGCGTGCCGGGGCCTCGCGCGGCCTGGTCGATCTGCGCTTCCGCCACCGCGTCACCGGGCTGTCGCGCACGGCCGGGGCGGTGGACACTGTGAGCGGTGAGGTGCTGGCACCGAGCGACGCGGAGCGCGGCGAGGCGAGCAACCGCGAGGTCACCGGATCATTCGAACTCCGGGCCCAGGCCGTCATCGTGACCTCGGGCGGCATCGGCGGCAACCACGACATCGTACGGAAGAACTGGCCCGAACGCCTCGGCACTCCGCCGAAGCACATGCTCTCGGGCGTGCCCGCGCACGTGGACGGGGAGATGCTCGGCCTGGTCGAGGCCGCGGGCGGGCGCATGATCAACCGTGACCGTATGTGGCACTACACCGAGGGCATCGAGAACTGGAACCCTGTCTGGGCCAAGCACGGGATACGCATTCTGCCCGGTCCGTCGTCGCTGTGGTTCGACGCCCGCGGGCGGCGGCTCCCGGTGCCGCTGTTCCCCGGCTTCGACACGCTCGGCACGCTCGAGCACATCATGAAGACCGGCTACGACTACACCTGGTTCGTCCTCGATCGGCGCATCATCGGCAAGGAGTTCGCGCTCTCGGGTTCCGAGCAGAATCCCGATCTGACGGGCCGCAGCATCCGCGGGGTGATCGACCGGGCGCGCTCCGACGTGCCGGGCCCGGTCAGGGCGTTCATGGAGCACGGCGCCGACTTCGTCGTCGAGAAGGACCTCCCAGCGCTCGTCCGCGGCATGAACGCGATCACCGAGGAGCCGCTGATCGACGAGGCGGAGCTGCGCCGCGAAATCAGCGCTCGCGACCGGGAGATCGCCAACCCGTTCACCAAGGACCTTCAGGTCATGGCCATGCGCGGGACCCGCAACTACCTGGGCGACAAGCTGATCCGCACCGCAGCCCCGCACCGCGTCCTCGATCCCAAGGCCGGCCCGCTGATCGCCGTACGACTGCACATCCTCACGCGCAAGACCCTCGGCGGCCTCGAGACCGACCTCTCCTCCCGTGTCCTGGAAGGCGATTCGGCTCCGGGTTCGGCCGGGGAGACGCCGCTGCCGGGTCTGTACGCCGCGGGTGAGGCGGCCGGGTTCGGCGGCGGGGGCGTGCACGGCTACCGCGCGCTGGAGGGCACCTTCCTCGGGGGCTGCCTCTTCTCCGGGCGCACGGCGGGGCGGGCGGCGGCGAAGGCGGTCGGCTAGCCGGGGAGGGGCGCCCGGGCCCGCGATCCCCTGTCCGTCGCCAGATGTCCAGACCGGGCTGCGATGGGTGTGCCGTCCTGTCAAAGCCCCTGTTCACAGGGGCGACACCGGCAACAATCCGGATATCGCGGCGTGTTGAGGAGCTTATGGAGTTACGGTCCGGCCTTGACGCGGACCAGTGACTACCGGTTTGCTGTGCGTGATCATTGGGACGATGGGCGGGGTACGACCGGCCCCGCCGGACCGCAGTCGTCGTGACCGCGCGAAGACGCCCCGCAAAGGGGGCAGAAAGTGGCGTGCGCCGTGGAGGAAGCTCGCGGATGACTCCCCCTCCACCTCCCCTCGGCCGGGGCCGGCCGAGGGACGGCTTGAGCTTCGACCCCGCATTCGACGACAGCGAACTCGCCAAGGCGCGCGACTCCCTCGCCCACGGCAGATGGGGCGACGTACGGTCCTTGCTGGCCAGGACCGGTGACGACTGGGAGCGCCGCGGACACCGGCTAGTCGTCCTCGGTGAGACGCCCACGAGCGCTGCCTGGGCCCAGGACTGGCTCCTCGCGGAGCCCGACAGCGCCTGCGCCTCCGCCCTGTTCGCCTGCGCCACCGTCTCCCGGGCGCTGCGCGGCAAGGCGCACCCCGACCAGGCGCGCGAGGCATGCCGGGCCGCGGCGCGCATGGCGCCCGCCGACCCGACGCCGTGGCTCGCCCTGCTGATCCTCGTCCGCCGCACCGGCACGGACGAGGAGCGGCTTCAGGTCTTCGACCAGGTGCGCGGCCGCCACCGCGACCACCACCACGCCCACCACCTGATGACCGCATGCCTGGCCGAGCGCCAACAGGGCGACAGGGACGACCCGCTCCACGAGGTGTACGACTTCGCCTCCTGGGCGGCGGAGCAGGCGCCCGCGGACTCCCCGCTCGCCGTGCTGCCCGTCGTGGCGCACACCGAGCGCTACCGCGTCCTGGCCGAGGCAGGGATCGAGCCCTCCGACCCCGCCCGCTCGGGCCACTGGTCCACCCGAAGGGCGCGGCAGGCCATGAAGGCCGCTTTCGACTGGTGGCTGGAGTGGGAGGCCGAGGACCACCCCCGCAAGACGGTGGACCTCAACTACCTCGCGCAGGCCAAGGTGTACGAGGGACGGCTGGCCGAAGCGGCCGCCCTGTTCAACCGGATCGGGTCGCACGCCACGGCCGTGCCCTGGTCGTATCCCGACCGCGACCCGAAAAAAGCATTCCGCGCCGCGCGCCGTGCCGCACTCGGCTCGGCATAGCGCACTGCGCCCCGGCTTCGCACCGACCGACCACGCCGAGCTCACCTTCACGGAAGGACGCCCCGCATGCTGACGGGCACCAGCACCGAGATCAGCACGTTCAAAGGCCAGGACAGAGCGCTGCGCGCCGACCGCATCGGGATGGCAGGGCTGCTGCTGTCGGTGCTCGCGGCCAGCGCGCCCCTCATGGTGGTCGCTGGTGTCATGCCCACCACATACTCCGTGATGGGCATCGTCGGACAGCCGTTGCTGTTCGTGATCCTGGGGGTCGTGCTGGCGCTCTTCGCCTTCGGTTACGCGGAGATGAGCCGCCACGTCCACAACGCAGGGGCCTTCACCGCGTACATCGCCCGCGGGCTCGGCGGCACGGCGGGCGCCGGTGCGTCGGTCGTGGCCCTGGTCGCGTACAGCGCGATGCAGGTCGGCGTGTACGGCATCTTCGGCTTCGAGATCGCCGGGCTGCTCGCGGACCACCTGGACATCACGGTCGCCTGGTGGATCCCGGCGCTCATGGGGGTGGCGCTGATCGCCGTCCTGGGCGGGCTGAAGATCGACCTCAACGCCCGGGTGCTCGGCGTGCTGCTGCTCATCGAGGTTCTCATGGTCCTCGTCTTCGACTTCGCCGCGGTCGCCGACCCGGCACCCGAGGGCCTGTCCCTGCACGCGTTCGACCCCGGAACCCTGACCGGCGCCGGACTCGGTACGGCCCTGGTCTTCTGCCTCGCTGCCTTCGTGGGCTTCGAGCAGTCCCCGGTCTACGCCGAGGAGACCAGCCGCCCCCAAATCGTCGTCGCCCGGGTGGTCTTCCTGGTCGTCGCCTTCGTCGCCGTCTTCTTCGCCCTCAGCTCCTGGGCGCTCTCCGTCGCCGCGGGCCCCTCGCGGATCGTGGGCAGCGCACAGGACGCGGGCCCGGGGCTGCTGTTCGCCCTGACCGAGGCGCGGCTCGGCGCCGGGTTCACGGACGTGCTGCACATCTTCTTCGTCACCGGGATGTTCGCCTGCCTCCTCAGCTTCCACAACGTCGTCGCGCGGTACGCCTTCGCCATGGGCCGCGAGGGGCTGCTTCCCTCGGCGTTCGGGCGCACCAGCCGGTCCAGCGGCGCCCCCGCGTACGGCTCCCTGCTCCAGACCGGCGTCTCCCTCGCCGTCGTCACCGCGTTCGCGGTCGCCGACGACAAGCCGGCGGGCGATCCCACAGCCCCCGTCCTGCAGTTGTTCACCTGGATGGGCAACGTCGGCGCGCTCGGCGTCATCGTCCTTCTGGCGGCCGCGTCCGCCGCGGTCATCGCCTTCTTCGTCCGGCGCGGGGCGGCGCGGGTGCAGGCCTGGCGCATCGCCTGCTCGGCCGTCTCCGGGGCGGCCCTTGTGGTGATCATGGTGTACGCGGTGAAGGAGTTCGACGTCCTGCTGGGTACCGACCCCGGCTCGTCGCTGCGCTGGATCCTGCCCGGCATCATCGGGGCCGCGGTGGTCGCAGGCGTCGGCTTCGGCCTCGTCCTGCGCTCCGTCAAACCGCAGGTGCATGCGCGCATCGGACTGGGCAACGAGGCGTTCCAGCTGGAGAAGGCGGCCGAGTCCGCCTCGGCGCGAAGCGGGCCGAAGACGGCGGAGTGACGGCCCCGGGCATCCGAACCGGCGTCCGGCACGACACCCGAACCGGGTCGAGCCCGCCGTCCGCGAGGTGCCAAACCCACATAGTCCTCACGCCTGTTGCGGACCCGCCTCTATGCACCGGGTTGACCAGCGGGTAGCTTTCCTCCGCCACCAAGTGGTGGAGCAGGACTGGCACGTCACGTGCCCGGGCAAGGAGGCGCAGTGCGCGAACTCGGCCTTCCTCCCCTGGTGGAGTCCCTCAAGGTGGGCGGCCTCGCAGACGCTCTGTTCGAGAACGCGGAACGGGCGCCGGACCTGACGCAGTTCTCCCGGCGCGCGGATCCCGCCTCCACGGAGTGGTCCCCGGTCACGGCCGCCGACTTCCGGCAGGAAGTGACGGCAGTGGCCAAGGGCCTCATGGCCGACGGAATCGGCTTCGGCGACCGGGTCGCGCTGATGTCCCGTACCCGGTACGAGTGGACGCTGTTCAGCTTCGCCGTGTGGACCATCGGCGCCCAGCTCGTGCCCGTGTACCCCACGTCGTCCTCTGAGCAGGTCCACTGGATCCTCTACGACTCGAAGGCGACCGCCATCATCGTCGAGCACGAGGACCATGTCATGACCGTGGGGGCGGTCTGCGACGGCCTGCCGCTGCGCCGTATCTGGCAGTTGGACGCCGGGTGCGTCGCAGAGCTGACCGAGTGCGGTCGCGGCGTCGCCGATGCCCTGCTGCACCAACGGCGTTCGATGGTGCAGCCCGAACTGGCCGCGACCATCACGTACACCTCCGGCACCACCGGGCGGCCCAAGGGATGCGTGATCACCCACGCCAACCTGGCGATCGACTGCGACACCCTTCTCACCGGCTGGGGTTCGCTGTTGGCCGACCCCGGTGTCCAGCCCTCCGTGCTCGCCGTCCTGCCCCTGTCGCACATCTACGGACTGATGATGCAGGTCGCCTGTGTACGCGGTGGCGTCCGGCTAGGCCATCAGCCGGAGGTCGCCACCCGGACGCTGGTGCCCGCCCTGCGGTCCTTCCAGCCGACCTTCATCTACGCCGTGCCGTACGTCTTCGAGAAGATCTACCAGCGGGGCCGCAGGACCGCCGAGGAGCTGGGCCGGGTCGAGTTGTTCGACAAGGCGGTCGAGGTCGCCGTCCGGTACGCGGAGGCCCTTGAGCGCCGGGCACTCGGCACCGGTACCGGTCCGAGCCCCTCGCTCCGCGTCCAGCACGCCCTGTACGATCGGACCGTCTACGAGCGGATGCGGGCGGCGCTCGGCGGCCGCGCCAAGTACGCGATGTGCGCCGGCTCCGCGCTCGACCGGAATCTGGCGCTGCTCTTCGCCGGCGTCGGCATCACCATCTACGACGGCTACGGGCTCACCGAGACCTCGGGAGGCGTGACGGCCCAGCCGCTGGGGCGCGTACGGTTCGGCACCGTCGGGCGCCCCCTTCCCGGCTGCGCCGTCCGCATCGCCTGGGACGGGGAGATCCTCGTCCGCGGCGCCCAGGTCTTCGCCGGGTACCTCGACGACCGTCCGGGCACCGAGGCGGTGCTGCGTGACGGATGGCTGCACACCGGTGACGTCGGAACCCTCGACGACGACGGCTACTTGTCGATCACCGGGCGCAAGAAGGACATCATCATCACCAGCGGCGGCAAGAGCGTGGCGCCCGCGGTCCTGGAGGAGCGGATGCGCGCCAACCCGCTCGTCTCCCAGTGCCTCGTGGTCGGCGACAACCGGCCGTTCATCAGCGCTCTGATCACCCTGGACCCGGAAGCCATCGACCACTGGCGGCGGCTGCACCGCAAGCAGCACCTGGAGGCCCGGGCTCTGGTGGCCGACGAGGAGCTGCGCGAGGAGGTCCGGCGTGCCGTGCTGGCCGCCAACTCCGCGGTGTCCAGGGCCGAGTCGATACGGGCCTTCGAGATCCTGCCCGCCGAGTTCAGCGCGGCCGACGGATTGATGACGCCCTCGCTGAAGCTGCGGCGGGCCGCCATCGTCAAGGCGTACGTGGGCGAGATCAACCGGATGTACGCGGCCCGGCCGTCCGGCTGAAGGCGCTCGGGCCTCAGCCCGGCCAGGTCCAGTCCGCGACCTCCGGCAGGTCCGTGCCGTGCTCCCGTACCCAGAGGTGGTGGCGTGCCCGGGCGTCGGCCATGGCCTGACGTACGCCGACGGCCCGGACGCCGAGGCCCGGCACGCGGTCGATGACATCCATCACGAGCCGGTAGCGGTCCAGGTCGTTGCGGACCACCATGTCGAACGGCGTCGTCGTGGTGCCCGACTCGCGGTAGCCCCGGACATGGAGCTGGGCGTGCCCGCTGCGGCGGTAGGTCAGTCGGTGGATCAGCCACGGGTAGCCGTGGTAGGCGAAGATCACCGGCCGGTCCCGGGTGAACAGGGCGTCGTACTCCGCGTCGGTCATCCCGTGCGGGTGCTGGTCCTTCGGCATCAGCGTCGTCATGTCGACGACGTTGACCACACGGACGCCGAGGTCGGGAAGGTGGTGGCGGAGCAGACCGGCGGCGGCCATGATCTCCTGGGTCGGCACGTCCCCGGCCGCGGCGAGTACGACGTCGGGCTCCCGCCCCGTGTGCTCGCTGCCCGCCCACTCCCAGACGCCCGCACCGCGCGCGCAGTGGGCCCGGGCGTCGTCGAGGGAGAGCCAGTCGAAGCAGGGCTGCTTGCCGGCCACGACGACGTTCACGTGGTTGCGGCTGTGCAGCACGTGCTCGGACACCGCCAGCAGCGTGTTGGTGTCCGGCGGGAGGTAGACCCGTACGACGTCGGGGCTCTTGTTGAGGACGTGGTCGACGAATCCGGGGTCCTGGTGCGAGAAGCCGTTGTGGTCCTGGCGCCAGACGTGCGAGGTGAGCAGGTAGTTGAGGGAGGCGATCGGCCGCCGCCAGGGCAGCTTCCCCGAGGTCTCCAGCCACTTGGCGTGCTGGTTGACCATCGAGTCGACGATGTGCACGAACGCCTCGTAGCTGGCGAAGACGCCGTGCCGGCCGGTCAGCAGATAGCCCTCCAGCCAGCCCTGGCACAGGTGCTCGGACAGGACCTCCATCACGCGCCCGTCGCGCGCCAGGTTCTCGTCGGTGTCCAGGGTGGCGGCCTGCCAGGCGTTGCCGGTCGCGTCGTACACCGCGCTCAGCCGGTTCGAGGCGGTCTCGTCGGGGCCGAACAGTCGGAAGTCCCTGCGGCCCGCCGTGTCGGCCAGGATGCGGGCCAGTACGGACCCGAGGATCTTGGTCGGCTCGTGCACCGCCGTGCCCGGCTTGCCGACATGGACGGCGAACTCCTCCAGGCGCGGGGTGGGCAGATCCCGGAGCAGCATCCCGCCGTTGGCCCGCGGATTGGCGCCGAGCCGGGCCGTCCCCTCCGGGACGCACGCAAGCACCTGGGGCCGGGGCCTGCCCTCGTCGTCGAAGAGTTCCTCGGGGCGGTACGAGCGCAGCCACCGCTCCAACTGCCGCAGATGTTCCGGGTTTTCGCGGACCCCGGCCAGCGGCACCTGATGCGAGCGCCACGTGCCTTCGACGGGCTGCCCGTCCACCTCGGCGGGTCCGGTCCAGCCCTTCGGCGTACGGAGTACGATCATGGGCCAGCGCGGCCGCTCCGTGGCGCCCTCCTCGCGGGCCGCCCGCTGGTTGACGGCGATCCGGTCGAGAGCGTCGTCCATGGCGCGGGCCATCGCGCGGTGCACGCGCAGCGGGTCGTCGCCCTCGACATGGATGGGTTCGTGGCCGTAGCCGCGCAGGAGTTCGTCGAGTTCGGGTTGGGGGAGGCGGGCGAGCACGGTGGGGTTGGCGATCTTGTAGCCGTTGAGGTGCAGAACGGGCAGCACCGCCCCGTCGTGCACCGGGTCGAGGAACTTGTTGGCGTGCCAGGAGGCGGCCAGCGGCCCGGTCTCGGCCTCGCCGTCTCCGATGACACAGGCGACCAGCAGGCCGGGGTTGTCCAGGGCGGCCCCGTACGCGTGGGCGAGCGAGTAGCCCAACTCGCCGCCTTCGTGGATGGATCCGGGGACCTCAGGCGCCACATGGCTGGGCATCCCGCCGGGGAAGGAGAACCTGCGGAACAGCCGTCCCATGCCCTCGGCGTCCCGCCCGACGTCCGGGTAGGTCTCCGAAAAGCTGCCCTCCAGCCAGGAGTTGGCCATCACGGCGGGGCCGCCGTGCCCCGGTCCCCAGATGCAGATCGCGTCCAAGCCGCGGTTTCCGATCACCCGGTTGAGGTGGGTGTGCACCAGATTCAGCCCTGGCGTCGTCCCCCAATGGCCCAGCAGGCGGGGCTTGATGTGCTGGGCGGCCAAGGGCTCGCGCAGCAACGGGTTGCCCATCAGATAGATCTGCCCGGCCGAGAGGTAGTTGGCGGCTCGCCAGTGTGCGTCCAGAGCGGCGAGTTCTTCTTCTTGCGGTTCGGGACGGTCGGTTGCCATCAGTCCTCCAGGAAATGGAACCGCGGACCCGGTACGCGTTCCACGGCCGGGCCGCACCATGCGGGCGGGGCCGCCGGATCGCTTCCGGCGGCCCCGTTGCGCGTTGCGGCTCGAAGCGTCAGCCGTTGTGGCAGGCGTTGCCGATCGCCGGGTTCAGGCCGCCAGGCCCGTAGGTGAAGGTGTTGCCGCAGGCGTTGATCGGAATGTTGATGGGGAATTGAACGACGTTGCCGCTCAGGAAGCCGGACGAACCGATGGCCGCGGCCTGGGCCAGGGCGCTGTTGCCGTCGTCGTCACCGTCCTTGCGGTCGTGATCCTTGCTGTAGCGCTTGCCGTGGTCCGTGTAGCCGGTGTCCTGCGCCATCGCGGCGCCCGCACCGCCCACGACGAGAGCGCAGCCGGCGACGGTCAGCGTGGCAGCCTTGGCGATTCGGTTCATGACCATGTCCTTTCGGGTCGGGAACGGTGTCTGTCCCTGTACGGTCCGATCCGAGCATCGATTCACCATGTGGTCACCCGATGGGAACCTTCGGTTCGCTCTGCCCATCATGGGCACGAAGCTCCTGGTTCGTCGCATGGTGTTCTGCTGATCGGGCGGCTCCCGCGGGACTCCGCCATCGGGGGCGGCTTCGGGGCGCGGTGAACGGGTCGCGCCCGGGCCGAGCCGTGCCGTGGGTGAGGGCGGAAGCGACGGGTGTGGCGCCGGTGCCGGGTCCTCGGCCCACCTGACGCCCCGGCGGCAACCCTTTCGGAGCAATTCGGCCTTTCATCACTCCGGTGGTGAAAGCGGCCCCAGCGGGCCCGTTGTGCCGCACGGTTCGGATGTTCGGCGGGCGTCGCCGTTGAGTCCGAATGGATGACTACACGCTCGGCGTATTCGCGCGCGTCTGGCGTGATTTGGGGCATATTGATCTGCGATCGTCTGCGCCGGACCTATCGTGCGGAAATCGGAGGAGCAGCAATGCGGGTTTATCTTGGCCGTGGCGGCCGCTACGCACTCTGTGCGTTGTCGGCTGTGGCCGTGGCGGTCGCGCTGCCGCAGTCCGTGGCTGTTCCAGCCGAGAATGAGGCGTCTCAGGTCCCCTTCGTCGAGCGCTACCGCGCCGTCCAGCACGGCGGAATCGTCAGGGCCGCGAATGCCTCGGTCACCTGTGAGTCCGCGGTCACCAAGACGTCCGCTTCCTGCGCCCAGGTGCAGAAGGGCGGCGCCGGGCGCAACAACAACTACGAGATGACGTACGTCGACGTCGACAAGGACCCCAACACCTACAACTCCAGCCGCGCGGAACTCCGCCTGCCCAAGAACGCCAACGTGACCTACGCCCGCCTCTACTGGGGCGGAAATCTTCTGGCGGGCGAGCAGAAGCCGTCCAAGGACAACGGCCGGGTCCTGCTCGCCGAACCGGGCGGCGATTACAAGGAAGTCCGCGCCGACACCACGATGGGGCACCGTACGGCCGAGGGCGCCGACGCCTACGCCGCCTCGGCCGACGTCACCGAGATCGTCCGGTACAGCGGTCCCGGAGCCTTCACCGTCGGACAGGTCAACAGCGCCAAGGGCCACTCCAGCCCCGGAACCTACGGCGGCTGGACGCTGGTCGTCGCCTACTCCGACCCCAGCTCGCCGTTGCGCACGCTCTCCGTCTGGGACGGATTCCAGACCGTGAACGCCGACCGCCCCGACTACTTCCTGGAGCTGGAAGAGCTGAACGTCCCGGCCAAGGGCAAGGGCAGCCTCGGTCTCGTCGCCTACGACGGCGACCGCGGCCTGGGCAGCAACGCACTCGGCGTGGCGGCCGACGAGGGCAAGCCCGTGATGCTGCGCGACACCGCCAACCCGGCCGACGACGCCATGAATTCGACCATCTCCACCAACGGGAAGACCGCTGCCGGACGGCAGCCCGCCCACGTGAACACGCTCGGCTACGACTCCGACGTCTTCGACGTCACCTCCGCCTTCAAGACGGGCGCCGAGGACCTCACGGTCGGCTTCGGCACCAACAAGGACGGCTACCACCTCGGTGCCCTCTTCCTCCAGGCAGACGCCCGCCGCTGAGCGACGGGCCCGGCACAGCCCCCCGGCGGCGGATCACCGCCGGGGGCGAGTACCCCGGCGGTGATCCGCCGCCGGAACTTCGGATTCCATCCGGTCCGTGTACGGGGAGCAACGCGTGCCGCAACACAAGCGTGAAGGACGCCGGTTGACGGTGCTGCACGTCTCCCAGCCCGTCGACGGAGGCGTCGCCAGGGTCGTCACGGACCTGGTGCGCAGCCACACCCGGGCGGGCCTGCACTCCCTCGTCGCCTGTCCGCCCGGTGGCGTACTGGGCGAGGGAGCCGCCGCAGCCGGGGCCGGCGTACTGCACTGGCACGCCCGCCGTGCACCGGGGCCGCACGTTCCGCTGGAGACCCTGCGGCTGTCCCGGCTCATCCGGCAGACCTCCCCTGACGTCGTGCACGCGCACAGTGCCAAGGCCGGGCTCGCCACCCGCCTCGCCGTGCGCGGCCGCATCCCCACCGTCTTCCAGCCGCACGCCTGGTCCTTCGAAGCCGTCGGCGGTACGGCTTCCGAACTCGCCCTGTACTGGGAGCGGTTCGCCGCACGCTGGGCGACCCGTCTGCTGTGCGTCAGCGAGGACGAGCGGCGACGCGGCCGCGACGCGGGCGTCGAAGGCCCGTGGGCCGTGGTCCGCAACGGCGTGGACACCGAACGCTTCCGCCCCGTGGACCGGCCGGCCCGGGACCGGGCACGCGCCGGACTCGCCGCGCTGCGCGGCCTCCCCCCGCAGACGCCGCTGGTGGTCTGCGTCGGCCGGCTCTGCCGCCAGAAGGGTCAGGACGTACTGCTGGGCGCCTGGCCGGGTGTCCTCGGGGAGGTTCCCGGGGCCGTACTCGCCCTCGTCGGAGACGGGCCGGCGCGGGAGGACCTGCGCCCAGGGGCGCCCCCGCAGGTCCTGTTCGCCGGTCCGACCGCCGACCCGGCCGCCTGGTACGCGGCCGCCGACCTGGTCGTCCTGCCCTCCCGCTGGGAGGGCATGGCGCTCGCCCCGCTGGAGGCCATGGCCTGCGGGCGGCCCGTGGTCATGACCGAGGTGACGGGTGCGCGCGAGAGCCTGCCGCCGCGCCACGCCGCCCGCTGCCTCGTGCCGCCGGACGACCCCGGTGCCCTGGCCCGGGCCGTTGCGGCCCTCCTGCTCCACCCGCGGCTGCGCGACACCCTCGGCCGGCAGGCGCACGAGTACGTACGGGGGGCCCACGACGTACGGGGAACGGCCGCCGCGGTGGCCCGTCTCTACCGCGAACTGCTCGCCCCCGGCCCCGCCGTTCACCGAGTGCCGGACGCCGTACCGCCCACCGCAGGCCGCGGATCCCTCGAACGACCCGGCCCGTCCCCCGAGACCAGGGAGCACAGCAGGCGATGACCACGGAGAACGCAGGGGTCTCGAACCCCGGGCAGCTCGTGTCACTGCTGGGGGAGACAACCCGCCAGGCCCCACCCGTCTTCGCACCGATCAAACGCCCGTTCCGCGGCCTGGCATCCGCCGGTCAGCGGAACGCGCCTCTGGTCGGGCGACTCGCCGCGGTGCTCGCGACCGTCGACTCCCTCGCGGTCGCCGCCGCGGCGTTTCCGCTCGGCGAGCCCGGCCGGGTGGCGGCCGCCGGCGGCCTCGCCCTCGCGGTGCGGCTGCTCCTGTCCGCACGCGGCGGCCTCTACCGACCGGGTCCGATGGCGACCGCGCTCGACGAACTGCCCCGGCTCGTGGGGTACTCCGTGATCGCATGGTGCATGGCAACAGCCGTCCTCGTGGGCGTACGGCCGGCACAGGCGCCCGGCTGGGCCCTGCTGCTGGCGATCGTGACCCTCGACGTCGCGGCGGCGGGCCTGGGCCGCGGCGCACTGCTCGCGGTACGCCGCCGGGGGCGGCGCGCCCGTCCGCACTCCGTGCTGGTCGTGGGTGCCGATCCGGTGGGCCGCCGCGTGGCCGGGGCGCTGCACGAGCACCCCGAGTACGGCATGCGCCCGGTCGGCCTGGTCTCCCACACCCCGGCCCACGTCGCGGACAACGGCCCGGCCGGGGACGGGCTCCTGGTACGGGGAGGCACCCTGGACCGCGCACTCGACCGGGAGCCGGAGCGGGGGCCGGAGCAGGAGCTCGACGCCGCCCCGCCCCCGGCCGCCGAACCGCCCGTGCCCGTCCTCGCCGCCCAGGAGGACATCGCCCGCGCGGTCATCCAGAACACAGTGCGGGACGCGATCTTCACCCGGAACCCCTGGGACGATCCGCACGACGCCGCCCTCGTCCGGCTCTTCGCCGAACTCGGCTGCACCGTATGGCTCGTTCACGGTGAGCCGGCCGCCGACGCCGGCCCGCGTCGCCCCGGGGGCCCCGACCACATCTGGGGCTTCGCCTGTCAGTGCCTGGAGCCGCCGCCCCGCCACCGCCTCGGCATCCTCGGCAAACGCGTCCTCGACCTCGTCCTGGCCGCCGTCGCCCTGATGGCCGCCGCGCCCGTCATGCTGGTCTGCGCCTTGGCCGTACGCTGGTCCGACGGACCCGGGGTGATTTTCCGTCAGGAGCGGATCGGCATGGCGGGGCGGCCGTTCACGGTGCTCAAGTTCCGCACGCTGCGTCCCGTCGACGAGCAGGAGTCCGCCACCCGTTGGAACGTCGCCGGCGACGAACGGATGAGCCCGGTGGGAAACCTGCTGCGCCGCACCTCCCTCGACGAACTCCCGCAGCTCTGGAACGTCCTCCGCGGCGATATGAGCCTCGTGGGCCCCCGGCCCGAACGACCATATTTCGTCGGGAAGTTCAGCACCACGCACCCCGGATACGCGGAGCGCCATCGGATGCCGGTCGGTATCACCGGCCTCGCTCAGGTCCACGGCCTGCGGGGCGACACCTCGATCGAGGACCGTGCCAGGTTCGACAACCACTACATCGAGACCTGGTCGCTCTGGCAGGACGTCCGCATCCTGCTGCGCACCGCGGGCTCGCTCTTCCGGCTCGGGGGGAGCTGAGCATGGCGACTGCGTGGATCACTTTCCGGCACACCCACGGGCGAATCCGTCCCGCTTGGTGTGCCCTGCCCGCCGCGGCCAGTGTGCTGCTGCTGTGCATGCCGGTGGGGCCGGACGACGGAACCGTCACTCTCGCCGACGCGGCATCGGCCGTGCTGGTGGCGGTCTGTGCGATCAGTCTGCTCTGGGACCGGCGGCGCACACTGACCCCGGCGGGCGTCGCGATCCTGTCCGCACCCATGATCGGCTTCGCTGTGGCGACCGCCGCCTCCCGGGACCCGATGGCGAGCCTGCCGGGATTCGTGCGCTACGCCCAGGTGTTCGTCCTCGTCCCTGCCGCGATGGTGCTGCTCCTGCGCTCCCGACGCGACTTCCTGTGGGTGGGCGGCGCGGTCCTGGCGACGGCACTGGCCCAGGGAGCCGTGGGCGTCCACCAGTACCTCACCGGCACCGGAGCCTCGTACGCGGGACAGGACATCCGGGCCGTTGGCACCTTCGGGCCGGTGGACGTGATGGGGATGGCGACCGTCGTCGCCTTCGGCACCGTCCTTGCGCTCGCGCTCGGACTCGGCGCACCTGCGGACACGCCGCGCCGCCTCCGGATCGCCGCCCTGGCCTGCGCCGGTGTGCTTCTGGTGCCGCTCGTCTTCTCCTTCAGCCGCGGGTCCTGGCTCGCCACGGCCGTCGCCGCAGCCGTGGTCCTGCTGCTCGTGGGACTTCGGATCGCGATGAGCGCCCTGGCCGTGTTCGTCGCCTCGCTCGTGGTGCTGGTCGGCGGGGTGGGCGTGGGCTCCGCTCTCATCAGCGAGCGCCTCACCAGCATGACCCAGGTGGCGGGCGCACCCGACCGGTCCGTCACCGACCGGTACGCCCTGTGGGACGCCGCCGTCTCCATCTGGGAGGACGATCCGGTGACCGGGGTGGGCATCAAGGGCTTCCCCGTCCACCGCGACGCCAATGCCTCGCTGGGGCTGTCGTCCAGCAGTGACACGGCGGGCGCGGGCCATGAGTTCCGGCGCGAGCCGCTGCTCTCGCCGCACAACATGTATCTGCTCGTCCTCAGCGAGCAGGGCCTCATCGGCATCACCGCCGTGGCGGGAAGCTGGTCCGCGCTGCTCGTCCTCGCCTACCGCAGGCTGCGCAGCGTGCGCCGGGCCGGGCTGCCCTGGGAGTGCGGACTGGCCTCCGTGGGCCTGCTGGTCTATCTGCTGTCCGACTTCCTCTACGGCGACATCGGCGGGCCGTCGACGGTCCTCATCGCCGTCATGCTGGGGCTCGCGGCCTGGTGGGCTCTCTCGCCCGCGGCGGTGGCCCAGCTCCCGGCGTCCCCCGTCCGGGGGCTGTTCCCCGCACCGTCCGCGTGGGCGGCGGTCGAGCTTCGCGCACCATCCGCGACAGCGCCGGCGCTCCCGCCGAATGTGGGACCCTCAGCTCCGCTCGGTGCGGAGCAGGCGATTCCGGCCGAGGCGGCATCGGTCGTTCCTGCCGTTCCGGTCGTGAGGGCACCGGCCGTCCCCCCTGCGCCACGGGCCCGTGGCGGAGGACGGGCGCGGGCGTCGTGGGCGAGGCGGAGGTCCGGTACGCCGTCCGGGGCCGTACCCGTCATGAAGGCCGTACCGGCGAAGCCGGACGGCCCCGGGCCTGACGCCCCGGCGGACCGCCGATGACCGACGCTCCCGCCGTACCGGAGTCGAAAGCCGGGCGCCCGCCGCGGACGGTGGCCGGCGCGGTGCCGTCCACGCCCTCGCCCGCAACGGCGTCCGGACACTCCGGAGCCTCCGCCGCCTCCAGCGGTGCCCCGTCCGGCGGCACGCCTCCCCAGCGCGCAGGCTCCGAGCGGTTCATCGCCAAGGCCGCGGCCGTCACGGCGGTCCTCACCGCGGCCGGGGCACTCCTCGGCCTGGGGCGCGACCAGTTGGTGGCGAGCCTGTTCGGCGCGAACCGGGAGACGGACGCATTTCTCGTGGCGTGGACCGTGCCCGAGATCGCGGCGACGCTGCTCATCGAGGACGCCATGGCGCTGGTGATGATCCCGGCGTTCAGCCTGGCGCTCTCACGGCGAGCCGCCCGCGTCGCCGTGGCCCGTACCCCGGAAGGCGAACAGATCCCGGCGCGCAAGGACGGCATCGCGGCGGCCGGTGCCGTACACGGTGGAGGACGGGGCGGTGACGCGGGTCCGGACCCCGTCGGCCGGCTCGTGGCGTCCACAGCGCCCAGGCTGTGTGTCGCGTTGGCCTGTGTCGCCGGTCTCCTCGCCCTCGCCGCGCCCCAGTTCGTACGGTTCTTCGCGCCGGGGCTGCCCGATCCGGCGCTCGCCGTGGACTGCACCCGGCTCACCGCCGTCACGGTCCTCACCTTCGGCATCGCCGGGTACTTCAGCGCGGCCCTGCGCGCCCACCGGCGCTTTCTGCCCCCCGCGGCGATCTATGTCGCCTACAACATCGGCATCATCGCGACGGTGCTGCTGGCGCACGCTCTGTGGGGTGTGCGGGCCGCGGCGGCCGGAGTCGCCGTCGGCAGTGTCCTCATGGTTTTCGTCCAAGTGCCGGCGTTCCTGCGCCAGGTGCCTGTCCGCGTCCGGCGCCTTCGCGGGGCCCGGTCAGGGCGCTCCGGTGGGAGAGGGGCGCTCCGCGGGACGGGGACGGGAGAGGTGTCCTGCGCCGTCCCGCCTGCTGGTTCGGGTACGGAACAGGCCGTCCCGCGCGCTGGTTCGGGTACGGAACAGGCCGTCCCGCGCGCTGGTTCGGGTACGGAACAGGCCGTCCCGCGCGCTGGTTCGGGTACGGAACAGGCCGTCCCGCG